>NZ_JBAVCF010000694.1:0-4060 GCF_049586575.1 Bradyrhizobium sp. | reverse complement strand
ATGGTGCCCAGGGGCGGGATCGAACCACCGACACTGCGATTTTCAGTCGCATGCTCTACCAACTGAGCTACCTGGGCGTTCCCTTAAAGACCAGCGAAGCGGCTTGAGGGAGCGGCGGTTTATAGTCAGGACAACCTGTCCTGTCCACCACGCTCCGCCTTCCCGTCCGGCGTAGCCCAAAGGGCGAAGCAGGAAGCACTTCGCGTGGCGCGGTCGCGCGTCAAGCTGATCGCAAAGCATTTTCGGCAGAGCGCGACGAGCGGCGACGGGCCACCACGCAACCTGTTGAAAAAATTGAAAATAATGAAGAAATATCAGTCCGCGTCTTCGTCCTCATTGGTCCGGCCCGGAATCGCATAGGAGCCCGAGAGCCATCGGTTGAGGTCGACATCCCTGCAGCGGTCCGAGCAGAAAGGCTTGGCGGCTGCGGTCGAAGGCTTGCCGCAAATCGGGCATGGCTTTGCCGGCGCGGTGCCGGACGACGCCTTCGTTGGCCGCCTAGCTCGCATTCAGCCAGCCGAAGCGAATCGGAAAACCCTCGCCGCCAAGCAGCGTCACCGATTCATAGAGCGGTAGCCCGACGACATTGGTGTAGGAACCGACCATCTTGACCACGAACGAGCCCGCGATGCCCTGCACGGCGTAGCCGCCGGCTTTGCCGCGCCATTCGCCGGAGCCGATATAGGCCTGGATGTCGTCTTCGGACAGCCGCTTGAAACGCACGCGGCTCTCGATCAGGCGCTGGCGAAACGCCTCTCTCGGCGTCACCAGGCAAATCGCGGTGTAGACGCGATGATTGCGGCCCGACAACAGCCGCAAGCATTGCGCGGCTTCGTCGACCAGATTGGCCTTGGGGAGAATGCGGCGGCCAACCGCAACCACGGTGTCGGCGGCGAGAATGAAGGAGCCGCGCAGTTCATCGTCGAGCTGCACCGATTTGAGCGCGGCGTCGGCCTTGGCGCGGGCGAGCCGGTTGGCGCAGGCGCGCGGCAGCTCGCCGCGCCTTGGAGTTTCATCGACATCGGCGGGACGCAGCGCATCGGGCTCGATGCCGGCCTGATTGAGCAGGCTAAGACGGCGCGGCGAACCTGAAGCGAGAACCAGTTTGGGACGGCCAAGCATGGAGATTAAGTCGGCGGGAGGGATTTAGGGCCTAGTGCCGCCTATTTGAAGTTCCTGCACTACAAGCGGCGAGTTCTGTTCAGGAACTTCAAATAGAAAAGCGGCACTAGAATCAATAAGTTTGCTAGTGCCCATAGCTTTCCGAAGTCCGTGAAAAGGTCGTGCTGAGAGGTAACACGGACTTCGGAAAGTGGGCACCAGGATGCGCGCGGAACCTATCGGAAGGCACACGCTGAGACAACCATGCATTCGTTACCGGCACGACAAACAGCGCGCCCGCTAAATGCCCGCTGTGCTTGGGGAAAAAGCGCTGATATCCGGCCGTCACGAAGCCGCAACATCGGCTTCCTTCAGGAACCGCCTTACGGCTGCTTCCTCAGCCGCTGGCGGCAGCGACCCTGGAAAAGCGCTTGCGGATGCGCAATAGCAAGCCGTCGCAGACCTCGCGATAGGCATCGAGCTTCTGATCGCGGCTTCCCTCGACGGCGGTCGGGTCCGGCGTCGGCCAGTATTCGACATCGGCCGCGAGCGTCCGCGTCAGGTCGAGCGCCTTGTGGTGCGCCTCCGGCGACAGCGTGATGATGAGGTCGAAGTTGAGTCCTTCCCAGTCATCCAGTTCCTCGAACGTCATCGGCCGGTGGTGGGAGATATCCTGGCCGAGTTCGGCCATCACCGCGACCGCGAACGGATCGAGCTCGCCCTTTCTCACGCCGGCGGACCGGACGTAGAGCGCCTGCGGAAACATCTGCTGAAGCAGGCTTTGCGCCATCGGAGAACGCACGCTGTTGAACGCGCAGGCAAACAGCACAGCCTGCGGAGCACGCAAGAGTGGCGCCGCCATCAGGGTTTTTTCGGTTGGCGCATCACCGTGCCCGGGATCATGCGGCTCAACCCTTCCAGTGCAGGACGCAGATCAGCGTGAACAGGCGGCGCGCGGTTTCGAAATCGACCCGCACCTTGCCCTTCAGCCGCTCCTGCAATGTGCGCGATCCTTCGTCATGGATACCGCGGCGGCCCATGTCGATCGCTTCGATCCGGTCCGGCGTCGCGGTACGGATCGCCTGATAGTAGCTGTCGCAAATCATGAAATAGTCTTTCACGATTCGCCGAAACGGCGTCAGCGAGAGCAGATGCGCCACCACCGGCGAGCCATCCCCGCGGCGGATGTCGAAGGCGAGGCGATTGCCGGTGATGCTGAGATTGAGCGTAAAGGGTCCGTCCTCGACGCCTTCAGGCGCGAACAGGTTCTGCTCGATCAAATCGTAGATCGCGATTGCGCGCTCATGCTCGATATCGGGACCGGAACGGCCGATCGATTCCTCGTCGAGCGTGACAGCGACAATGCGATTTTTCGAATCGTCTCCTGGCGGCGGCTGGGTCATGGCAGGTTGAGACGTATTCCGACGGAACGCGAATGGGCATCGAGACCCTCGGCCTTGCCGAGCGTCATGGCCGCCGGGCCAAGCTGGCGCAGCTGGTCGGGCCCGCATTTGAGCACCGACGTCCGCTTCATGAAGTCGAGGACGCCAAGTCCCGATGAAAATCGCGCCGAGCGCGCGGTCGGCAGCACATGGTTGGAGCCGCCGACATAATCGCCGATCGCTTCAGGCGTGTGCGGCCCGAGGAAGATGGCACCGGCATTGCGGATTTTCGATGCGAGCGCTTCCGGGTCGGCGGTCATGATTTCCAGGTGCTCGGCAGCCAGAGCGTCTGCCAACGCAACCGACTCATCGATGGTCTTCACCCGAATGATGGCTCCGAAATCCCGCCACGAGGCGCGCGCGATCTCCGCACGCGGCAGCGGCGACAATTGCGTTTCGACCGCGCGGGCGACGTCGGCGGCGAGCGCAGCGTCGTTGGTGATCAGGATCGATTGCGCGTTGGCGTCATGCTCGGCCTGCGCCAGCAGATCGGCGGCGATCCACGCCGCATTCGCAGTATGGTCGGCGATCACCAGCACCTCCGAGGGGCCCGCGATCATGTCGATGCCGACCTTGCCGAACACCAGCCTCTTGGCGGCGGCGACATAGGCATTGCCGGGCCCGACGACCTTGGCGACCGGCGCGATGGTCGCCGTGCCATAGGCCAGCGCCGCCACCGCCTGCGCACCGCCAACGCGGTAGATTTCGGACACCCCGGCGAGATTTGCCGCCGCCAGCACCAGCGGATTGAGCTTGCCGTCCGGAGACGGCACCACCATCACCATGCGGCCGACGCCAGCCACCTTCGCCGGCACCGCGTTCATCAACACCGACGACGGATAGGCGGCGGTGCCGCCGGGCACATAGAGGCCGACCGATTCGATGGCGCTCCATCGCCAGCCGAGTTCGACGCCAAGCGCGTCAGTGAAGCGTTCGTCCCTGGGCAATTGCCGGCGGTGGAAACTCTCGATCCGGTCACGCGCCAATTCAAGCGCGGCCATCGTCTCGCGGTCGCAGGCCTTCACCGCCTGCTGGATTTCGTCGGCACTGATCCGCAGGCGCGCGGCATCGATGTCGAGCCGGTCGAACTTTTGCGTCGCTTCGATCAGCGCCGCATCGCCACGGGCAGCGACATCATCGACAATGCGCCGGCTGGCCGCCTCGACATCGGCGGCCACCTCACGCTTCATCGCCAGGAATGCGCGGAACGCTGCCGCGAAATCGGGGCTGGTGGTGTCGAGCAGAATGGGCATGGCGGCTTTCCGAAACGTACTAGTGGTCCGATTCTAACATTCGCATCCCGTCTCAGTGGCCACTTTTGCGAATGTTAGAATCAAAAGGACCACTAGCAAATATAAGTTTCTAGAGGAGTTTTGGATTTGACATTTGCTTGACGAACTCGCGGCCAGGTGGGTAGCGAATGTCAAATCCACTCCACTAGTGTCTCGATTCCAAAGTTCGTATCATTGTGCGGCCCCTCGTTTACGAACTTCGGAATCGATAGGACACTAGCAAAC
>NZ_JBAVCF010000693.1:0-8845 GCF_049586575.1 Bradyrhizobium sp. | reverse complement strand
GATGAAACACGGATGTCATCGAACCACGGTTGATCAGCGACATCACCACCGTGCGGCCGGTCCTGGCGCGGAAGGCGGGCGCGGCGGTGGACGCGAAATTGATCGGGGGCAGCCAGTCTTTCTGTTCGCCGCCGAAGGGAAGATCGACCCGTAATGCGCTCTTCAGGTCGAGACGCGCAGGCAGGCCATTCGACGGCAGCGCGGCAGGCGAGGGGAGATTCTCATTCCGGACCGGCGCTTCATCCGACAAGACCAGTCGGGCGATCGGCCGGGCCGCATCGCCGTCATGCATCAGGATCTGCGAATTGCCGGAAGCCGGTGTGACATCGACAAAGACATCGGCGCGGCCTCCGGGCGCCAGTGCCAATGCGCCGCCACGCGCCAGGAAAGGCTCTGCGGGCTGACCATCGAGCGCCATCACCGTGACGTCATAGTGATCGATTTTCAAAGCGATCACATGGCGCTGAAGCGCATTGACGAAGCGAAGCCTGAGACGTTCGCGTCCACGCACCCTGATTTCGCGCGGAAGCTCTCCGTTCACGGTGTAGACCGGCACCGTGCCATCGGGATCGAGGCCGGGAGCGATGGCGCTGCCGTCCGGCTTCAGCCGCCAGCCTTCGATCAGAAACGCTTCGTCGCGATCAACCTGGACTGGTTCGTTTTCGCTGACGATGAGCGGCAATGCGCGGGTGGGCCGCGCGGCGCCGTCGCCAAGCAAGGCAAGGTCGCAAAAATTCGTTCCGGCGTGGCGCAGAGGAAGTTGGAAGGCGTCGCTGGCGGATGGCGCCACCGGAGATCGGGCGAGCAGCGGCTCGGTCGCGGCTGCACCGTCGACGCCGCGGCAGTTCAGAACCGTCGGCACCTTGAGATCGTTGGCGAGCGTGATCTCCACACGCTCGCCGCGCTTGAAGCGAAGAGATTGATCGCCGAGCGACCATATCTCTGTCGCAGGCTCATTTTCTCGCAATCGGAGAACGTCGGACTTGCAACGAAGCGCGAGCGCAGCCGGGTCGGCGGCGCTGGCTGCGCGATTTGGTGCTTGCAGAGCCGCAGCCGCCAATCCCGCCATAACGGCGCGCCGGTTCGGCCGGAAATCGTGATCTGACATGGCCGTTGATGCGGACCATTTTTGGCACGATATGTCCAGCGATCGTATATCCGATGGCCGCGGTCGGAGATTATTGCTGCGAAGCGATGGCGCATGTTGTAAGTCCGCCGCCAGCATCGCGGCCAAACACGATGCTATTGTCGATGCGGTCTTTGCGGGCGTGGCGGAATTGGTAGACGCGCTGGATTTAGGTTCCAGTGACGAAAGTTGTGGGGGTTCGAGTCCCTCCGCCCGCACCACCGCCCCCAAGCAGGCAGGGGCGTTTTCACCAGGCGCGCTTTCGAAGATCACCCGGGGAATTTCTCACCACGAAATATCTCGGGGTCAGCGCGGCCGGCGCCATCGGCCATATCAGAGTCGCTGCCGCAGATCGTCTGATATCCGACCCGTCGCAGGCTGTTTCTCTTCCCATCCGCTCCGTCTAGCCGCCGTCCTTCACCATCGCTATAATACAGGGTAAGCCCATTTCAGGCGTGATCCTCGCTGGGAACTGTTGATCTCCTGCCACCATTAAGCTACGAGCGTCAGCCCATCGCCTATGGGCCGCCGGTCGCTCGGAAGCTTTGAGAATTCCGACAGCCGGACCGCCGAAATAAGGCAAGAATTTCATAGGGTTCTGGAGCCTACCGAAACCGCCGGCGCAAGCCACGATGCAATGCGCCATTTAGAATAAGCCGTCTGGCTCGCTGCCGGACCTCTCGAGAAGAAGATTGAAGCCATGCAGGTAAAAGAAACGGTTGCCGAGGGATTGAAGCACGAGTTTCAGATTAGTGTTCCGGCGGCGGATCTCGACGCCAAGGCCGATGCGCGTCTGGTCGAATTGAAGAACAAGGTTCGCCTCAATGGCTTCCGTCCGGGCAAGGTGCCGGTCAGCCATCTGAAGAAGGTCTATGGCCGCTCGGTGATGGCGGAGACTATCGACCAGACGATCCGCGATACCAATTCGCAGCTTTTCACCGAACGCGGCTTCCGCCTCGCAACGGAGCCCAAGGTGACCATGCCGACCGAGCAGAAAGAGGTCGATGAGCTTCTCGCCGGCAAATCCGATCTGACCTACACCGTGGCGATCGAGGTGGTGCCGCCGATTGCCCTTGCCGATTTCAAGAGCTTCAAGGTTGAGAAGCCGGTCGCTGAAGTGACCGACGTTGAAGTCGAGGACGCCGTCAAACGCATCGCCGATCAGAACAAGACCTTCGCCGCCAAGGGCGAGGGCGCCAAGGCCGAAAACGGCGACCGCGTCACGGTCTCCTTCAAGGGAACCGTCGACGGGACCGCGTTCGAGGGCGGCTCTGCCGAAAACATCCCGGTGACCATCGGCTCTAATCCGTTCATTCCTGGCTTTGAAGAACAACTGACCGGGATTGCCGCTGGCGAAACCCGGACGCTGAAAGTCACGTTCCCTGCCAACTACGGCAACGCGCAACTGGCCGGCAAGCCGGCCGAATTCGAGACGACGGCGTCCCAGATCGAGGCGCCGCAGGAAACCGTCATCAACGACGAGTTTGCCAAGACGCTAGGCCTGGAATCGCTCGACAAACTCAAGAACGCAGCACGCGAGCGGATAGCCGCGGAGTTTGCCGGCGCAACGCGTCAGCGCGTCAAGCGTATCCTGCTCGATCGTCTCGACGAAACCCACCGCTTCGAGGCGCCGCCCAGTCTTGTCGATGAAGAGTTCAACCAGATGTGGAACTCGATCAAGTCCGAGATGGAGGCGGCCGGCAAGACCTTCGCCGACGAAGACACGACGGAGGAGGCCGCGAAAGAAGAATACCGCAAGATCGCCGATCGCCGCGTCCGGCTCGGCCTCGTGCTGTCCGAAATCGGCGAAAAGAACAAGATCACGGTCACCGATGACGAGGTCGGCCGTGCAGTGATCGAGCGCGCCCGCCAGATGCCGGGCCGCGAAAAGGAAGTCTGGGACTTCTATCGCAACAATGCCAATGCGTTGGCCCAGCTTCGTGCACCCATCTACGAAGACAAGGTCGTCGATTACATCCTGGAGCTTGCCAACGTGACCGAAAAGAAGGTTTCTCGCGAAGAGCTTTACAAGGATGATGAGGCGGAGAAGAACGCCGCGTAAGCGGTTGTAAGTCCAGCGTTAAGGTTGAGACGCAAAAGCAGCCTGGGCGGCGGGTGGCTGGCTATGCCCGGCCATCAGAATCAGCTTCAAGTGCTCGCGTTACTCGGCCTCCGCCCGGTCTGCTTCGCCCGGTCTTCTGGCTGGGTTAGCTGGTCTTGTGGCCGAAAAACCCAAGCCTATCTGTGAGCGTGTCCTTGACTACGTCCTGCATCACGGAACGGTCGTCCTCGATGCGATTTCAGTTCGTATCGTCCCGCCGATGGATGTTCGTCCCTGCCAACCTTTGGGTGATAAATGCGCGATCCCGTTGAAACCTACATGAACCTCGTGCCGATGGTGGTCGAGCAGACCAATCGCGGCGAACGAGCCTACGACATCTTCTCGCGCCTCCTCAAAGAACGGATCATCTTCGTAACCGGCCCGATCGAAGACGGCATGTCGACGCTGACCGTGGCGCAGCTTCTCTTTCTCGAAGCCGAGAATCCGAAGAAGGAAATCTCGATGTACATCAACTCGCCCGGCGGCGTGGTGACGTCGGGACTTGCGATCTACGACACCATGCAATTCATTCGCCCGCCAGTGTCGACACTGTGCACGGGGCAGGCGGCTTCGATGGGCTCGTTGCTGCTCGCCGCCGGCGAAAAGGACATGCGTTTCTCGCTGCCCAATTCGCGCATCATGGTGCATCAACCCTCGGGCGGCTTTCAGGGCCAGGCCACCGACATCATGCTGCACGCTCAGGAGATCCTGAACCTGAAGAAGCGGCTCAACGAAATCTACGTCAGGCACACCGGCCAGACCTACAAGGCGATCGAGGACGCACTGGAACGCGACAAGTTCCTCACCGCCGATGATGCAAAGTCGTTCGGTCTTGTCGACAAGGTGATCGACAAGCGGGCGGAGGAGCCGGCAGCCGCCAAAGCGACCTGAGCAGGATAATTGGCACGGCCGACTTGGCTCGATCTGGCGTTAACGGTTAGTTGCCTGGAAAATGGGTCCGAAGGCGTCTTTTCTTGACCTGCCGGGGCCAAAGTTCCGCTTTCGTGCTGCGTTTTTTGCGTGACAATCGCGCAACGATTGGCTGATTTCCGCTCTTAGCTAGGGTGTGGCGGCGCAAATCACGGTATTGTCACGGATAGCGCGCCATCCGCCGATTAGCGAATTCTTGATAGTCGGGTGCGAGCATGGTTGGCTAGGTCGCTTAGGGTGTGCTTGCATGGGATTCGAATTGACCCGCGATTCTCGCAGGTCGTTAAGGAATAAGGTCTTTTTTGGTACGAATTTTGCTCTATTTACAACGCTTTGGACAGAAGTCCGGGCCGGCAAGTGCCGGGAGTAGAGCGAGCGTGCTTGATCGAACTGCGGACGGAGAGATGAATGAGTAAGGTTGGCGCCAGCGACTCCAAGAACACGCTGTATTGCTCGTTCTGCGGCAAAAGCCAGCACGAAGTCCGCAAGCTGATCGCGGGCCCCACAGTCTTCATCTGCGACGAATGCGTTGAACTCTGCATGGACATCATCCGTGAGGAAAACAAATCCTCGCTGGTGAAGTCGCGCGACGGGATTCCGACGCCGAAGGAAATCTGCAAGGTCCTCGACGACTATGTGATCGGCCAGAGCCATGCCAAGAAGGTGCTCTCGGTCGCCGTTCACAACCACTACAAGCGGCTCAATCATCAGACCAAGCACAACGACGTTGAGCTCGCGAAGTCGAACATCCTGCTGATCGGACCGACCGGTTCGGGCAAGACGCTGCTGGCGCAGACGCTGGCGCGCATCCTGGATGTTCCCTTCACCATGGCGGATGCTACGACGCTGACCGAAGCCGGTTACGTCGGCGAGGACGTCGAGAACATCATCCTGAAGCTGTTGCAGTCGGCCGACTACAACGTCGAGCGCGCCCAGCGCGGCATCGTCTACATCGACGAAATCGACAAGATCAGCCGCAAGTCCGACAACCCCTCGATCACCCGCGACGTTTCGGGCGAGGGCGTGCAGCAGGCCCTGCTCAAGATCATGGAAGGAACCGTGGCTTCGGTTCCGCCGCAGGGCGGCCGCAAGCATCCGCAGCAGGAGTTCTTGCAGGTCGACACCACCAATATCCTGTTCATCTGCGGCGGTGCGTTCTCCGGGCTCGAGAAGATCATCTCGGCGCGCGGGCGTTCGACCTCGATCGGCTTTGCCGCGCAGGTCCTGGCGCCAGAAGACCGCCGCACCGGCGAGATCTTCCGTCACGTCGAGCCGGAGGATCTCCTGAAGTATGGCCTGATCCCGGAATTCGTCGGCCGCTTGCCAGTCGTGGCGACGCTGGAAGACCTGGACGAGGCTTCGCTGAAGAAGATTCTCACCGATCCGAAGAATGCGCTGGTGAAGCAGTATCAGCGCTTGTTCGAGATGGAGAATATCGAGCTGACCTTCGCCGACGAGGCGCTTGGCGCGGTTGCCCGCAAGGCAATCGAGCGCAAGACCGGCGCGCGCGGATTGCGCTCCATTCTCGAGAGCATCCTGCTCGAGACCATGTTCGATCTTCCGGGTCTGGAAGGCGTCGAAGAGGTCGTGATCTCGCGGGAAGTTGTGGAAGGAACGGCGCGTCCGCTCTACATCTACGCCGATCGTTCCGACCGGGCTGTGGAGACGAGCGCCAGCGCCTAGTGCGGCGAATTTGAAGTTCCTGTCAGTGCTGCGGTAAGTTCGTTGCAGGAACTTCAAATTCAAAGGAGATCCAGGGGCTTTCCGGCGCCGGAAAATGACGTATTTGCCTCGGCTGCCGGGCCTTCCGGCGGCCATTTTGGCTTAAGCCGACCGCCGCGTTTAGCCCTTTGTGACTAGGGTTTTCGACGACTTGACACCCCCATGGTCGATAGCCACCTAATGCTGTCGGCGGCGTGAAATCAGCTTTAGATTCGCTCCGACGAAGATCCGGCGAAAGCGGCCTTCCGAGGTCTCTCCATGGCCGGAGCATACGGCACCTTGTGGCTGTTGCGCGTGATGCGGACGGCGAGCAAGGGGGCACAACAAAAGGAAAAGGCCATGACCACCCCGAAACCCCGGCCATCAATCGTTCACGGCGAAAGCCATGCCTACCCGGTGTTGCCGCTACGCGACATTGTCGTCTTCCCGCACATGATCGTGCCGCTGTTCGTTGGCCGCGAGAAATCGATCCGCGCGCTTGAAGAGGTGATGAAGAACGATGCGCTGATCATGCTGGCGACGCAGAAGAATGCGTCCGACGACGATCCAACGCCGGATTCGATCTACGAGACCGGTACGCTTGCCAGCGTTCTGCAGCTTTTGAAATTGCCCGACGGCACCGTCAAGGTGCTGGTGGAAGGGCTCGAGCGCGCCCGCGTCGAGAAATATACCGCCCGGACCGAATACTACGAGGCGACCGCTGTCGCGCTCGCCGATACCGACGCCACCTCCGTCGAAGCGGAGGCTCTCGCGCGCTCGGTCGTGTCGGATTTCGAGAGCTATGTGAAGCTCAACAAGAAGATTTCCGCCGAAGTCGTCGGCGTCGTGCAGGCGATCACCGATTTCGCCAAGCTTGGCGATACCGTGGCCTCGCATCTGGCCGTGAAGATCGCCGATCGCCAGGCGATCCTGGAGACGCTGTCGGTCACCGCGCGGCTGGAAAAAGTGTTGGGCCTGATGGAGAGCGAGATCTCCGTGCTCCAGGTCGAGAAGCGCATCCGTTCGCGCGTCAAGCGCCAGATGGAGAAGACCCAGCGCGAGTACTATCTCAACGAGCAGATGAAGGCGATTCAGAAGGAACTCGGCGACGACGAGGGCCGGGACGAACTCGCCGATCTCGAAGAGAAGATCGCCAAGACCAAGCTTTCCAAGGAAGCGCGCGACAAGGCCCAGCACGAGCTGAAGAAGCTGCGCCAGATGTCGCCGATGTCCGCGGAAGCCACCGTCGTGCGCAACTATCTCGACTGGCTGCTCTCGATCCCGTGGAACAAGAAGTCCAAGGTCAAGAAGGACCTCGTGGCCGCCCAGGAAGTGCTGGACGGCGATCACTACGGGCTTGAAAAGGTCAAGGACCGCATCGTCGAGTATCTCGCCGTGCAGTCGCGCGCCAACAAGCTGACCGGGCCGATCCTGTGCCTCGTCGGGCCTCCCGGCGTCGGCAAGACCTCGCTTGGCAAGTCGATTGCGAAGGCGACGGGGCGCGAATTCGTTCGCGTGTCGCTCGGCGGCGTGCGGGATGAGGCTGAAATCCGCGGCCACCGGCGGACCTACATCGGTTCGATGCCGGGCAAGATCATCCAGTCGATGCGCAAGGCCAAGACCTCGAACCCGCTGTTCCTGCTGGACGAGATCGACAAGATGGGCGCCGACTTCCGCGGCGACCCGTCCTCGGCTTTGCTCGAGGTTCTCGACCCCGAGCAGAACTCGACCTTCAACGACCACTATCTGGAGGTCGATTACGACCTCTCCAGCGTAATGTTCATCACGACCGCGAATACGCTCAATATTCCCGGACCCCTGATGGACCGCATGGAGATCATCCGGATCGCGGGCTACACGGAGAACGAGAAGGTCGAGATCGCGCGCAAGCACCTGATCCCGAACGCGATCTCCAAGCACGGCCTGGACACCAAGGAATGGTCGATCGACGACGACGCGTTGCTGCTGATGATCCGCCGCTACACCCGCGAAGCGGGCGTGCGTAACCTGGAGCGTGAGCTGTCGACACTCGCCCGCAAGGCGGTGAAGGAGCTGATGATCTCCAAGAAGAAGTCGGTCAAGGTCACCGAGAAGACGCTCGAGGAATTCCTCGGCGTGCCGAAGTTCCGGTACGGCGAGATCGAGAGCGAGCCTCAGGTCGGCATTGTCACCGGCCTTGCCTGGACCGATGTCGGCGGCGAGTTGCTGACGATCGAAGGCGTCATGATGCCCGGCAAGGGCAAGATGACGGTCACCGGAAATCTGCGGGACGTGATGAAGGAGTCGATTTCGGCGGCGGCGTCTTATGTCCGTTCGCGCGCCGTCGGCTTTGGCATCGAGCCGCCGCTGTTCGACAGGCGGGACATCCACGTCCACGTGCCGGAGGGGGCAACCCCGAAGGACGGTCCGTCGGCTGGTGTTGCGATGGCGACGGCGATCGTCTCGGTCATGACCGGCATTCCGGTCCGGCACGATGTCGCCATGACTGGCGAGATCACGCTGCGGGGCAGAGTGCTTCCGATCGGCGGCTTGAAGGAGAAGCTGCTGGCGGCCGCGCGCGGCGGCATCAAGACGGTGCTGATTCCGGAAGACAACGCCAAGGATCTCACGGAGATTTCCGATGCGATCAAGGGCGGGATGAACATTGTTCCGGTGGCCCGGCTCGACGACGTCGTTTCCAGGGCGCTGGTGCGGCCTCCCGTGCCGATCGTCTGGGAAGAGGACAATGCCAAGGTCGTCGCCGTCACGCCTGATGCCGGCGACGAGGCATCCGGTGGGCTGACGGCGCATTAAGCGAAGACATAATCCGATGAAAAGCGGCGCCTGCGGGCGCCGTTTTTTTGCGCGGTATTCCTGCAAGGTGCGACCGTATCGGACCTTGCTCCGAGGGGGTCGGCAAGGCTAAACACAGGGCCTGGTGGTCCAATTCCAATATTCGCATATCTTCCCGGCGGGCACTTTTGCGAATGCCAGAGTTGAAGGACCAC
>NZ_JBAVCF010000692.1:0-2284 GCF_049586575.1 Bradyrhizobium sp. | reverse complement strand
GCGCTGGAGCGAACCGCGTCATAAGGCAGCAGGAATTCTCCAAGCTGAGTGTCGAACATCGCGGCCTCCGGCTCGACCCTGGCAACGCCGAAGCCGTCTGGCACAGGATAAGCATAGCTGTAGAAGGTGGGATGATCGATGCCAGGCCAAAAGCCTGCGCTTGAAACTTCCCGGCAATACGCCTCGCGAGCCACAGCGTCCGGCACATGAGGCATGCCGCCCGGATGCGGCGGAGCATCGCGTCCCGAGAAGCGGGTCACCGCCAGGTCAAAGCTGCCCCAAAACAGATGGATGGGGCTGCATTTACCGACAAAGCGCGAGCGAAATAGCAAAAAGACCCGCTGCACCTGCAGCATGGCGTGCCAATACGCTCTCGCAGCGTTGGGGTCGTAGGCGCGCGGCGCATCATCCTCGTTGAAGACGACTGCGTCCGGAATCTCACAGGGCATACGATTGATGTCTACCGCCAATCCAAGCTCGGCAAGCGCCGCCATTGTCGCTTCGTAGAATGCGGCAACACTCTGCACTTCCAATTTAACGCGCCGCGTCTCGCCCTCAGCGGTGTCGATCCGCAGCAGGTCGCTCAACAAATCGAACTCCATTTCAAAAGCGCGCCCATCCCGATAGATCGGCCCGGTAGTGAAACCACGGCCCGTCAGGTAAAAGGTCGCTTGCCAGCTATGATTGATCCAAGGTGTCAGCATCAGCCGCACCTTGCCGGCCACCTGGCTCCAGAGATGGAGTGCATCGGTCGTCGGCCGAAGATCCAGCGCCGCCAGATCAGGCCACGGATTGTTCGTCGTTCTGGACATCATCGCACCCTTTGCAGCGGCATTTCGGTCAATAGCCTGGGCGAACGGCCTGCGCCTGTATCGCCGATGCTGGATAGGGTCATAAGCGAAAGTGGCTCGGCAGCCTCAGGACGTGTCGTTTATGCCCCCAAAGAGCGGCCGTCGCCAGCCAGATTGGTCACCATTTGGCGATCTCGGATTTTTGATGGGCGCCCGGCGCAGCAGGTGAGAGATCAACCGGTTCGGGGAAAGCTGAGACCTGGCGCGCTTAGACGCTCCCGCACCAACGGATCGGTGACTTTCTCATGGTCGATCCCCCGCGGCTAATTACTGCCTAATAACTTCCTTGCGCGATCTCCAGGCCGGATATGCGCCCCTCTGCAATACCCTGCGCGATCGCCCTTACGACAATCTCGATCTCGGCAGGAGAGAGTTGGTCGAAAAGCTTCCATGAACGCGCAATGTTGCGAGCATGAACAAGGTCCCGTTCTGAAAATGGAGGCGGCTTGATCGGCATTCGTTACTCCATAACCGCAATGCGTCGGAATTTACATCACCTGCATCTATTCAGCTATGCGTTCCGATTTCTGAACTCGACGTTCGCATTGCGCCAACGCATGGTGATGACGAACAGGCCGATTGTCCGCTAAAGGCCGCACGCGCAAGCGGCCCATCGGCAATGAACCGTTGCAGCGCGGTCCGCGACAAGCAACTGCCGTCGCTGCCAACCGCGCCGCCGAGCCGATCGCGCGACACCAATCGAGGTTGTCCATGCTGATCGTCAGAATCTTCCTCGTCCTGCTCACGCTCGCTTCGCCGGCGCGCGCGATTTGGCCGCCGCGCGCGACGCGGTCGCCGCCTTCGCGGCTGCGCTTCAAGCAAAGAGTGATCCGACGTCTTGCAGCCTGCGCCGGTAACGGCATCGGGTTGACCGGCGGCACCGGGTGACCGCTTCAGGTCACAGGTGGACCTCAACCCTTGAGAACTCTGATGTCAGCTTTACCTGGAAAAGCAGGGATTTTTCTTGGTTGCCAATTCGTTACCGGATGCCGCGCTTCCAAGGTGTCGCAGTTAGCGCGTCTCTTACAATTTTGGCTTAAGTCGACCGAATGGAGCGACGAGCGACACAGCGGCGGCGGGTTCTGAAAGGCGGATCGATTGAGTTCGACGGCCGGACAGTCGCATGCGTTTTACGAAATATTTCCGCAAGGGGCGCCGCACTTCAAGTGGACCGTCGGCTTTGCATTCCTCACGAATTCGAGCTCAACATTCCAAACGGTGAAATTCGGCAGAACTGTCGCGTCGTGTGGCGCAAGGAAACGCTGATCGGCTTGGCATTTGAAGCGGCGGCCTGATCAACCTCGATTTCCCGCTTCGGGGCATTCGCTTTCCAATACGACCATGCCACGGCCTAACGTGCGCGCCTCATCCTTCGAGACGCGGCTGCACGGCTTCCTAAGATAAGAACTAGTCCTGCGCCCTCAGGCGATATC
>NZ_JBAVCF010000691.1:0-3761 GCF_049586575.1 Bradyrhizobium sp. | reverse complement strand
AGGCTCTTCCCGCCGGAGCGGATGATCCGTCGTCGTTGGCCGCGGCGAAGGCGCCGAATGCAACGCTGGCCGCCATCGGCCAGGTATTCAATGCTGCGGACGATCTGGCTGTGGGTGGCCTCAATCACTCAAACCTCGCCGAATTCAATCACGATATGGCCGCAATTTCTGCCGGCCTGACCAATATCCTGAACAACCCAACCGAGCTCGCCCAAATTGAGGCCGGCGAACAGGGCGCCGATGCGGCCGTCACGACGGTTCATTTGCAGACGGTGCTCGATCAGATCAATCTTCAGATCAGCAAGTTCGACGGGTTGTATGCAACCGATCCAAATGTCGCGGCGCGCTCAACCAATGACAATCTGTTGGACATCGTCGACATCATTCAGAATGACGCGAATCTGAACACGGCTGCAGGCGGCAACGGGAATGTCGGCACGGTAGGCGGCTTTAGCGTAATGCCGGCCTATCTCAACGGTCCGAACGGAGTGAATGCCCACGGCGGAACGATCACACAGTTCCAGGACAACCAGGCCCAGACGAACTTCTGGGCGGCGTTCCTGTCTGAAGCCAATGTGATCAATAACCAGCTCCAGGCAGTCGCCGCCGGTCACGAGACTCCAGGCGATATCCAGCAGTTGATTACGCAGATCGAGGCGTACCAGAAATTTGGCGCGAATTTCGATCAGGCGCAGGGAGGAGTTTTCGGTGCGCGGTTCGACAATGAACTGCTCGGCGGGACGTTGCTCGCCGACACCCAGGCTGCGGTTCACGGGCTTACCGGCATTGCCAATGGTGACACGGGAGCAGCTCTTGCGGCTGATCAGGCGCAAATCCTGGCGGCGGGAACGGGTTTCGCTGCCGACGCCGGAGACGTCAGTGGAAACAACATTCCGGTCGGCGGTGGGACCTTTGTTGGTGACGCGACCACGGTTGCCACGGCGACATCTCCCAATGGGGTAGCGATGGGAACGATACCGGTTACTTCGAATCCGGACATCGCCAACGGGACGGGTGCAGCCAGCGGGACGGGCGCCGCAGCGGGTGGGTCCGCAACGGGCGCTTCAGGATCATCGTCAGCAAGCGGCGCCCCTGGATCGTCGGGAACCAGCCCCGGTCACAGCGGCGATGGCGATCCAATCCAGGTCGCGCATGGCGGACACTTTGGACAACACTTCGAGCCGCACTTCGAGGCGCACTTCGAGCACATGTGGCACTGATCGTCTAACGGGAAAGCCAGGCATCACGTGGTGGGGGGACGGAGGCGGCCACTGTCAGTCTAAGCTGACGGTGGCCGCCGGCTTGCGGCGCTCCGCAGGTTTCCGATGTTTACCGGACTGGTCTTACAGACTTGCGTTACCGGACTTGCGTTACTGGACTTGGGCTCATTGCTCGATGAAAGCGCGCCTCATTTGATCGCTGATCGGCTTGAGCAGATAACTCATCATCGTTCTGCTGCCTGTTTGCATGAAGACCTCTGCCGGCATGCCCGGAACAAGTTGAAGGCCGCCGAGCCGGCGACGCTCATTTTCGGACAGAGAAACCCTGACGGTGAAATAGGCCGCATTCGTTTGCTGGTCGCGGCTGGTGTCTGGCGAAACATAAGATACGGTGCCGCTGAGTTGCGGCGTCACGCGCTGATTGAAGGCCGAGAATCGGACAAATGCAGTCTGGCCCTTTCGCACCTGATCGATGTCGTTGGGTTGCAGCCGCGCCTCGATCTGAAGGTCGTCGAGGTCGGGGACGATTTCCATAACCGAGTCTCCGGCGCGGATGACACCGCCGACGCTATGGACCGAAAGTTGCTGAATCACCCCTGACGTTGGCGCGCGGATCTCGATCCTGTCCAGGATATCGCGGGCCGAAACGCTGCGCTCCACAAGCTCGGCCTCCTTGTTCTGGTTCTCACCCAGCTCCTTGACCACGTCGGCGCGGAAATCGTGTTCGAGCTTCAGAATTTGAAGCTGCGCTTCGCCGATCTTGGATCGCGTCTCCGCGATCGACGAGTTTAACTGGCCGCGCTCGCCTTCAATCCGCGCAGTCTCGCGCTGCAAGGCTGTGAGTCGCGTCAGCGGAACCAGCCGCTTGTCATAGAGTTCCTGGACGCCCGTGAGCTCGCCGGCGATCAGCTCAAGTTGCTTGGTCTTTGCCTCCACCTGGGCGTCGAGGCCGGCGATTTGCTCGCCAAGCTGCGAAATCCGGCTTTGAAAGACGTCGATCTGGCTTCGGCGCGCGTTGCTGCGTGCGTTGAACAGCGCCTCCTCGGACGTCAATAACGTCTTCACGTCGTCTTCGCTCGTTCGATCCGCCAATTCGGCGGGCACTTTAATCTGCGACAGGCCATCGCGCTCGGTCACCAGGCGAGCGATCCTCGCCCGTATTTCATCGAGCTGTTTGCTTACCACTTGCAGGCTGGCCTGCGCTTGTGTCGCGTCGAGCCGAACGAGCAGGTCGCCGCCGTTTACTCGCTGGCCGTTATGGACGGCGATTTCAGCGACCACCCCGCCGGTCGGATGTTGAATCGTCTTGACGTTGGACTGAACGACAAGATTCCCCGGTACGATAACGGCTCCCGCCAACGGCACCAGCGCGGCCCAGCCCCCCGCCAAAAGGCCGACGGCCAGCAATACACGAAGGCCGGTCCGCAATTCCCGCTCGAAGGCAAGGCTGGTGCGAAGCGATAGATCTCCGGTTGACGCGGCGGTCTCGCTTGCGCCGCCGTTGGAATTAAGAAGAAAGGTCAGGCCCGCGACTAGAGCTTTCCTGCAAGTGTCGAACCGCCCTCTTGTTGTTCGCGGCGATACCATGCCCCCGGTCGGCGGCGACGGCGCCATCGCCGGACTCTGAACATGCATCGGCTGGTAGTTGTTGTTCAATCGGAGACTGGTCTGATCAAGATTGATCAGCGATGGATCGCGGGACGCGACGATGGGGCTTTGCCGGGGAGCTGAGGTCCAGGCAGGCGCTTGTTCGCGACTGTTTCCGCGCATCTGGCGGCGGAAAATATCGATCACGCGTCCCATCGCGAGCCGGTGCTTCGGAGGATTCGATTTCGGGCGGCGGCGATGGTCGTCGCGACGGGGCGGCGTTTCCTCCTGCTTGAGCGACCGGCGCAGACGTTGCAGTTCGAGGATCAGGGCGGCGCCCTGTGGCCCCACCGGATCTCCATTCGCCATGTTGGCCCAGCGGTGCGAAGTTCCGCCGGGATGCGCTTCACCATCGTCCCTCAGCATAACTCGATGCTTTCGGTGACCGTCTGGCGCGATACTTTTGTATTTTCAGGCGGCGGTCTTCTAATGGTTGCGGCTTTTTCCGTCCCGTTGCGAACCCGTGAAAAAATCTCGTCGCGTGGTCCGAATGCAATAGCCTTGCCTTCGAAAAGCACCATGGCCATATCCAGCGCGGCGAGCGCGCTCGGTCGATGCGAGACGACGATGACGATGCATTTGTTGCGACGTAGCGTTTGAATTGCCCGGCTCAGGGCGTTCTCGCCGTCGGCATCGAGATTGGCGTTAGGTTCGTCGAGGACAACGAGGAATGGATCGCCGAATACCGCGCGCGCCAAGCCAATCCGTTGCCGCTGTCCAGCGGACAGCGACATGCCGCCCAGGCCGATACGGGTCGAATAACCCTCTGGCAGTCTCAGAATGATTTCATGCACACCCGCGATCTGCGCGGCCCTCAAAATGGCGTCGGAGCCGGCGGCCTCGTCGAAACGGCAGATGTTTTCGGCCACGGTACCGTCGAACAACGCCACATCC
>NZ_JBAVCF010000690.1:0-21308 GCF_049586575.1 Bradyrhizobium sp. | reverse complement strand
TCGTCGGCATCGAGTTCCTTGTAAAGCAGGAGAAAGCGCGAGATCCGTTGCGCCGGCGGCAGCGTGGCGTTGACGGCGGCGACTTCCTCTCGCAGCAGCTCATAGACCTCGGGCCGCGCCGAAAGATCGGTATAGGTCGTGAATGCGATCCGGTTCTTTTCCGCCCATTTGGAAACAATCGAGAAACGGATGCAGAGCATTGCCGCGAGCGTCTCTCGGCCGGCGCCGAGCACGACCGCTTCGGCGACGTAGGGCGAGAATTTCAGCTTGTTTTCGAGATATTGCGGCGAGAAGCGATCGCCCCGCGTGGTTTCCGCCAGATCCTTGATGCGATCGATGACGACGAGCTGCCTGTTGTCATTGAAATAGCCGGCATCGCCCGAACACAGCCAACCGTCCCTCATGTCGGCTGACGACGCATCCGGATTTTTGTAATAGCCGAGGAACATGTTGGGGTGGCGCGTCAAGATCTCGCCGACGCCGTTGCTATCGGGGTCATCGATACGAATTTCGATGCTATCGGCCATGGCAACGCCCGTGGTGTCGGGATCGACGGCGTCCTCAGGGTGCAGCGTGTAGGCCCCGAGCGTCTCGGTCTGGCCGTAGAGCGTGCGCAAGGGGACACCCATGGCACGAAAGAACTTGAACGTATCCGGGCCGAGCGATGCTCCGCCGGTGGCCGCCGAGCGCAGGCGGGTAAAGCCCAGCCGGTCGCGAAGCGCGCGGAACAACAGCCTTTCCGCAACGACCGAATGCCGGCCGCGCGCCAGCGCGGATAAGCCCGCTCTCATCCCGAGCTCGTAGAGTCCTTGCTTGAGCGAGGAGGCATCCATTACGCGAGCGCGCACGTCGGCGGCGATCGCTTCCCACACCCTCGGTGCAAACAGCACGAAGGTCGGCGCGATCTCGCGGAAATCGTTCATCATCGTCTCGGGCTCTTCGACGAAGTTGACCTTCATCCGGCACAACAGCCCTTTGCCGAGCGCGTAGACCTGTTCCATGATCCAGGGCAGCGGCAGCACCGAGACATACTCGTCTTCCGGCCCTTTCGGATCGAAAGCGAGATAAGTCGCGCAATGTCGCAACACGCGGCCGGCTGCGAGCATTGCAAGCTTGGGATGAGAGGTCGTGCCTGACGTGGTGCAGAGGATGGCCACATCCTCAGCCCGCGTCGCATCGACAAGGCTGTCGTAGAGCGTGGGCTCGCGCGCGGCGCGCTCGCGGCCCATCGCCGCCAGCTGCTCGGCCGACATCAGGCGCGGATCGCTATATTTCCTGAGGCCTCTTGGATCGGAATAGACGATGTGACGCAGCGCCGGCGCGCGGTCGGCCAAGCCTAAGAGCTTGTCGACCTGCTCTTCGTCTTCGGCGACGACGAGTTTTGCTTCGCCGTAATTGAGAAGATAGGCGGCCTCCTCATCGAGCACGTCGCGGTAAAGGCCAAGGCTCAAACCGCCGATTGCGTGGGTTGCGATTTCAGCGGCCACCCAATCGGGCCGGTTGTCGCCGATGATGCCGACGACATCGTCGCGGCCCAGGCCGAGTTCGACCATGCCGAGTGCGAAATCACGGACGCGGTTCTGGTAGTCGGTCCAGGTGAAAAGCTTCCAGAGCCCGAGATCCTTTTCGCGAAGCGCAATCTCGCCGCCGAATTCACGGGCATTCAGCCGTAGCATCTTTGGATATGTATCGGCCTGCGCCACGCGGGCGGCGTAATCCATCATGCCGCGGTCTCCGCAGGTAGCGGATGTTCGTCGGGATCGACGAGCACTTCGTCCTCTTCGCCGAGATAGGCGCGCTTGACATGCGGATCGGCGAGCACGGCGGCCGGATCGCCCTCGGCGATCTTGCGGCCGAAATCGAGCACCATCACGCGATGGGAAATATCCATCACCACGCCCATGTCGTGCTCGATCATCATCACGGTCATGCCGAACTCTTCATTGAGATCGACGATGTAGCGCGCCATGTCCTCCTTTTCCTCGAAGTTCATGCCGGCCATCGGCTCATCGAGCAGGATCAGCTGCGGCTCCAGCGCCATGGCGCGGGCGAGCTCGACGCGCTTGCGCAAGCCGTAAGGAAGCGTGCCCGCGGTAGCTTTTCGCACCGATTGCAGGTCGAGGAAGTCGATGATCTCCTCGACCTTGCGCCGATGCGCCAGCTCCTCGGCCCTCGCGCCCGTCAGCCAGTACAGCGATCCCGTGATGAAGTTGTTCTTCAGAAGGTGGTGCCGGCCCACCATGATGTTGTCGAGCACGCTCATGTGGTGGAACAGCGCAAGATTCTGGAAGGTGCGGCCGATGCCAAGCCGCGGCCGGGCGTTCGGGTTGAGCGCGGTGATATCCTGCCCACGGTAAAATAGTTGGCCTTCGGTCGGCCGGTAGCGACCGGAGATGCAGTTGACGATCGAGGTCTTGCCGGCGCCGTTGGGGCCGATGATCGAGAACAGTTCGCCGGATTTGACGCCGAAACTGACGTCGGTCAGCGCGCGCACGCCGCCGAAGCGCAATGATACCCCGCGCACTTCCAACGTATGGTCCAATCGTCCCTCCCGCATCCGGCGCTTTTCGCGCTCTTGGTCGGTTATCCCTGAATTTTCAACGCGATCCTATATCGGCCCTGCCGTTGAAGCCATGCGACCAATGGCATTTGCTGCGGCTGGTATCTCGAATGCCATGCGAGGTCACGCTACGCCCAATGTCCCGTTGGGCGTAGCAATCTGCTTAGGGTAAAGCCGTCGCGCGGAATGTCTTTTGTCCGACAATTCGCCGGCAATTTTCAAGGCCGCCGATCGTTTATCTGCTGCGTTGCAACATATCGATGAAGACCGCGAGATGATCACCCCGGAATATCTGCGGCGTATCGCGATCTGGTCGCGCGAATTGTCCGAGCGCGAGATCGAGACCGCGCGCGTGGGCATCACCGAGAAGTCGTACCGGCCGGGCGAGTCCATCTTCCTGCGTGGCGATCGTTTCGAATACTGGACCGGGGTCGTCTCGGGCCTGGTCCGGATGGGTACGGTCTCGCGGGGTGGCAAGGCGATGACCTTCGCGGGCCTCACCGCCGGGGCATGGTTCGGCGAAGGCACCGTGCTGAAGAAGGAGGCGCGGCTCTACGACATGGTGGCGCTGCGCGATACCCGCCTCGCGCTGATGGATCAGGGCACGTTCTTCTGGCTCTACGAGAACAGCGTCGTCTTCAACCGTTTCCTGGTCGCGCAACTCAACGAGCGGCTCGGCCAGTTCATTGGTCTCGTCGAATATGGCCGCACGCTGGACGTCACCGCGCGGCTGGCGCGTTCGATCGCCTCGTTGTTTAATCCGATCCTCTATCCCGATCTCAACCGCCATCTCGAGATAACGCAGGAGGAAATCGGCGCGCTGTCAGGCATCTCGCGGCAAAACGCCAACCAGTGCCTGAAGCGGCTGGAGAAGGAAGGCCTGCTCCGGCTCGAATATGGCGGGGTGACCATCCTCGACATCGAGCGGCTGCGCGGCTACGGCGAGTAACCAAATCCTGTAAGTCCGTTTCTATCGGTCTGATTTTCCATCATCTTTTGCATTAGACTCTGGGGTAGGCGGATGCTAATGGCAGCCGGTTATTCGGAGGCGAAATGACGGTTCAGGATACCAAACGGCGCGTGGCGCTGATCACGGGGGTGACCGGGCAGGACGGCGCATATCTCGCCGAACTTCTGCTTGGTCTCGGCTATACCGTGCATGGCATCAAGCGGCGGTCGTCCTCCTTCAATACCGCCCGCGTCGACCACCTCTATGAGGATCCGCACACCGGCAACGTGCCGTTCCTGATGCACTACGGCGACATGACGGATTCGACCAACCTGATCCGCCTGGTGCAGCAGATCCGGCCGACCGAGATCTATAATCTCGCCGCCCAGAGCCACGTCGCCGTCAGTTTCGAGAGCCCGGAATATACCGCCAATGCCGACGCGATCGGCGTACTGCGACTTCTGGAAGCGATCCGCATTCTCGGCATGGAAAAGGAGACGCGTTTCTACCAGGCGTCGACTTCGGAACTGTACGGCCTCGTGCAGGAGGTTCCGCAAAAGGAAACCACGCCGTTCTATCCGCGTTCGCCCTATGCGGTGGCCAAGTTGTACGGCTACTGGATCACGGTGAACTATCGCGAGGCCTACGGCATGTTCGCCTCGAACGGCATCCTGTTCAACCACGAGAGCCCGATCCGGGGCGAGACCTTCGTCACCCGCAAGATCACCCGCGCGGTGGCGCGCATCGAGGCTGGCCTCGAAGAAACGCTCTATCTCGGCAATCTCGACGCCAAGCGCGACTGGGGTCATGCCAAGGATTATGTCGTCGGCATGCACCAGATATTGCAAGCAGATGCGCCTGACGATTTCGTGCTGGCGACCGGCGAGACGCGCTCGGTGCGCGAATTCGTGGAACTGGCTTTCGCGGAGGTCGGCCACGCCGTCGAATGGCGCGGCAAGGGCATCGAGGAAACCGGCGTCGACAAGAAATCCGGCAAGACCGTGGTTCGCATCGACCCCCAGTATTTCCGCCCCACAGAGGTCGACGTTCTGATCGGCGACGCCAGCAAGGCGCACAGGAAGCTCGGCTGGAAGCCGAAGACGAGCTTCGCTGAACTCGTCAAGCAGATGGTGGCCGGCGATCTCGCGATTGCCCGGCGCGAGGTGGCCAATGGCAAGAACCCCGTTTGACCTGAGAGGCAAAAAGGTTTTCGTCGCCGGTCACCGGGGAATGGTCGGCAGCGCGCTGGTGCGCCGGCTTGCAAGCGAAGGTGTCGAGATTCTTACCGTTCCGCGCAGCGAGGTCGATCTGCGCGATCAGGCTGCGGTATTTGACTGGTTTGCGAAAAAGCGGCCGCAGGCTGTGTTTCTTGCCGCGGCGAAAGTCGGCGGCATCGTCGCCAACAACACGCTGCGCGCCGAATTCATTTATGACAACCTGATCCTGGCTGCCAACGTGATTCACGCCGCGCATCAGAATGGCGTCGAGAAGCTGATGTTTCTGGGCTCGTCTTGCATCTACCCGAAACTGGCGCCGCAGCCGCTGCGCGAGGATTCGATGCTGACCGGGCCGCTGGAAGAGACCAACGAACCCTATGCCATCGCCAAGATCGCCGGCATCAAGCTGGTTGAGGCCTATCGCAGCCAGTATGGCAGCGACTTCATCAACGTGATGCCGACCAACCTCTATGGTCCCGGCGACAATTATCATCCCGAATATAGCCATGTCGTCGCCGCCCTGATCCGCCGCTTTCACGAGGCGAAGGGGTCAGGCAGCTCCAATGTTGTGGTATGGGGCACCGGCACGCCGCGGCGGGAATTCCTTTACGTCGACGATCTCGCGGATGCTTGTGTCCATCTGATGAAGACCTATTCGAGCGATGAACTCGTCAATATCGGCACCGGCAAGGACGTTACCATCGCCGAGTTCGCCCGCGTGGTGGCAGGCGTCGTCGGCTATACGGGCGCCATCAGCTACGACCCCTCGCGGCCCGACGGCACGCCACAGAAGCTGCTCGACGTCAGCCGGCTCGCCAGGCTCGGGTGGAAAGCCAGTACGTCGCTCAAAGACGGCCTCAAGCTCGCTTACCAGGCGTATCTGAGCGAGACCAAGCAGGCGGCGGAATAATTAGCGCGCGGCGCCACGCGGCTTCTTCTTCGCCAAAGCCGCCGCCATCGCCGAAATCAGCGGCCTCATGAAGAAGGCATCGCCGGGCGGGTAGATATCGGCGGACAGGCCGTGCGAAGCGAGTTCACTCGAAACTGCGGGACCCACCGAGGCGATCGGCGTCTTCTTCAACCCTCCGCGTAACCGCGCTTCAAGGCCGCGTTCGCGCGCTACGTCGATCAGGCGGCGGATCTGCCCGAGATTCGTCAGCGCAATCGCATCGATGCGTTCGTTGGCCATCTCCTCGATCGCGGTGACGATGTGGCTGTCAGCAGCGCGCGCGTCGTAGACATAGGGTGTCACCGGAATGGCCGTGGCGCCTTTGGCCGTGATCGCTGCCAACAGCGCGTTATGATCCTTGTCCGGGTAAAGCTGCACGCCGACGCGACGACCTTTGAGATCGACGCGCGACAACATCTCGATGACGCCTTCGGTCGTCGGCGTCTCCGTCGTGATCTGCGGCTCGAGGCCGACCTCGCGCAGCGCACGTCCCGGCTTTGGCCCGCGGGCAAATTTGCGCGGCTTGCCGAGCGAAGCGATGAAATCTGCTTCGACATTCAGCCGCCGCGCGGCCGTGGTCAACCGCCGCAGACCTTCGCCGGTCATCAACACGAGATCGTCGAACGGTTGCGCGATCGCGCCGCGAATCCAGACCTCAACGGCTGCGGGGTCAGGCGGATCGTTGATCGTGAACATCGGGCATTGCAGGACATCGGCGCCCCGTTCGGTGAGAAGCTTTGAGAATTGCGCTTCCTCGCGGGTCTCGAGGATCAGGATGCGATAGCCGTTCAGTCGCTCAGCCATGATTGTATAACCTAACTGCCCTGTCTTTGTTCATCATGATCCGCGATGCGGGATTGGCGCAAAGCCACACTAGCTGATAGAGCAGGGCGCAGCCCAGGTTCAGCCCAAACTTTCATCAGACCCGCAATGCCCGATCATCAGTTCGTCCTCACGCTCTCCTGCCCGGATCGCCCGGGCATCGTCTCCGCGGTATCGACGTTTCTGGCCCATAATGGACAGAACATCATCGACGCCCAACAGTTCAACGATGTCGAGACCGGGCATTTCTTTATGCGGGTGGTATTCAACGCCGCCGATCTCGCCGTGGGGCTAGCGGCGCTGCAAACCGGCTTTACCGCCATTGCCGATCGCTTCGGCATGGCGTGGCAGATGCGCGACCGCTTAAGCCGCCGCCGCGTGATGCTGCTGGTTTCCAAATCCGATCATTGTCTCGCCGACATTCTCTACCGCTGGCGCACTGGCGAACTGGCGATGGACCCCACCGCGATCGTGTCCAATCATCCGCGCGAGACCTATGCGAGTCTCGATTTCGGTGACATTCCCTTCCACTACCTGCCGGTCACCAAGGAGACCAAAGCTGCGCAGGAGGCCGCGATCTGGAATCTCGTCGGCGAAACCGAGAGCGATCTCGTCGTGCTTGCGCGCTACATGCAGATCCTGTCCGACGAGATGTCGGCAAAACTTTCGGGCCGCTGCATCAACATCCACCATTCGTTTCTTCCGGGCTTCAAGGGCGCGCGGCCCTATCATCAGGCGCATGAGCGCGGCGTCAAACTGATCGGGGCCACCGCGCATTACGTCACCCGCGATCTCGACGAAGGGCCGATCATCGACCAGGACGTCGAGCGCATCAGCCATCGCGATACGCCGGAGGATCTCGTTCGCAAGGGCCGCGATATCGAGCGCCGCGTGCTGGCGCGCGCCATGCGCCATCATCTGGAGGATCGCGTGATCCTCAACGGACGCAAGACCGTGGTCTTCATGGACTAACCGCAGGCAGCTACGGGCCGCATGGCCGATCCTTCTTGGGGATCAAAAATTCATCCGTTTCAGCACATCGTTCGGCGTAAACGATGCCGCCGCACTCGAGTCGCATTTTCCGTCGCGCGCGAAGATGCAGACCGGGGCGCCGTCGATGGAACGACAATCGCGCGCCGTGAAGTTGGCGGGCAGCTCCTTTTCGTTGGAGCGAAGGGCGAGGATGCGATTGAATGCGGTCGAGGCATCCCGCGTCACTTTGCTCAACCGGGCGCCGGCAAGCGGGTCTCTTTCGTAAAAGCCAAACAGAGGCGTGTCGCCGACAAGACGATCGCGGCTCGGCAGCTTGAAGAAGTAGAGGTCGTAAAGCGCAAGACCGCACATCTGCGGATCGGCCTTCATCTCCTCGGCGAGCCTGGTGGCTCCGATCCCCTTCATCCACAGTGCCGGCCATTCGCCCGTTGCGGCCAGCGCCGCCGAGGCCGCGATCCAACCGCCGGCGATCGCCAATCCGGCGAAGCGGCGCCAAGCGAGTTTGCTCAACAGAATCCAGTCGGCGGAACCCAGTGCTGCGATAATGACCAGCACGGACATGGAAAGAAAGACGAAGCGAGGTTCCTTGTGAGCGATCAAGCTGTGAAAAGCCATATCGGTAACGGCGACCCAGAAGAGCAGCGGTGCGTGCCGGTAGCCGCGAAAGATTGCAAACAATAGCGGCACGATGACGATCGACCACCGGTCCCATAGCCAGGCGAGATAGGTTGCGGCGGGGGCTGCACCGAACTCAGTGGCTCGGTCCTGAAGGAAATTCTGCTCGATATTTGCGAGAACCCAGCCGAATGGCGCCGCGCCATGTGCGAGGTCGACGGCGCCGCCGATCGCCAGGATGGCTGCGCCGCCTAGAACCAGGGGCAGCAGGCGCTCCCAATTGCGCCAGCACGCGCCCAGAACAAGCACCGCGATCGCCGGTGCGTACTGGAAGCGAAACAGGAAGGCGAGCGCCGTCAAAGCTCCGCCTTCGACCAGGTCGCGCGTGGAGGGTGCCTTGCGGGTGAGCAACAAGGCGGCGGGAAGGATGGCTGCGGTCGCGATCGGTTCGCTTAACGTGTGTGGCGCAAAATAAACGAATTCAAACCAGATGGCCGCAACGAACCCGGCGAGAATGGAGTGGGTTCGGGACACGCGCGCGCCAAAGGCCCACGCCGACGCAACGATCGATAGCGAGGCAAGCGCGACAACAATACGCGGCAGGATAAAAGCGCCCATCCCTCCCGGGGCAATCCAGTCACCGATTGCGACCGGACCGGCCATGAGCGTCGGCAGCAGCCAACTGCGCATGCCGTATCGCCATTCCCATGTGATGATGGTGTCGTGCCCCAGCATGCGACGCGCCGGCTCAAGGTACTGGTATATTTCATCCGGATGATGAAAGTTCGGCCAGAAAGCGAGCGGCAGCCGAAGCGCTGCGGCAAGTATCAAGATGGCGACAAGCGGATACAGCTGCGGGCTCATCAGCACCCGACGACGGCTGTCGCTAGGCTCGGCGGCAACGCACGGCGGGCTCATTGACGTAGCAACCTTGCATTGTTCTTCGATCGATCGCTAATCGCGCACAAGCTATGGAAGCTAAAAGTTAACGGCAGCTTGCTCGCAATTGCACGTCATGCGCGCCGATCTTGCAGGTCGCTCGGACCAAGCTGCGTGACCATGGTGCCCAGGGATCGAGGGCGGCCGGCTGTGAGATCTCTTCAGTGCACTGGATCAAGTGATTGGGGCGACGCGGATTGAGGCGCCGACGCATTCGCGTTGGCTGGCGCCGGCTCGAGCCGTTTGCGCTCCTGCTCTCTCATGTAGGCATCGTATTCCGGCGTGCCCTTGCGGGGCGGCACGTCCTTTGGCAGGCCGCCGGCCCACGCCGGCAACGTATCGGCGACGGCGGGCCCCATTTTCTCGTTGATCGAGGAGCAGCCGCCAAGAAGCACACCCGCAAGCGCGAGCGCGGCAATCGGGGCGATATGGCGGGCGCGGACTGACATCATCGGCAGGACCGTAGGATCGTGGCCTTTAAAAAAGATGGATTTGAGGCTGACCGGAAGAGGCTCGAAACATTGGGGGTTTAAGGCCCAATCGAAGGAAAAACCAAGCTCCGGCCGGTTTAAGGCCTCTTGTTGACAGGACCATTTTATTTGTACATTCGTACAAATCAAAAGTCGGCAACACGTGGGAGAAGGAGCCTGGGCGGTGTTGGTCGCTAGCTACGGGGTCCAAAACCCCGTCCCGATTGACAGTACCATGGCACCGTAGCGTGGTTGCGCCGAAAGTAGGAAAGTCGGCGCACAGTTCAGGGTTGGGGGACGCCCTTCGTTCAATTGACGGCGGCGGCGCAAGCGATGCCAAGTCAGCGCCAAAACCGGACCAATACTGGTCCGATGCTGCGGTGCCACGCTGTGGCGGTCGCGAGTTTCGGGACAGGATAAGGCAAAGCCGGCACTTTCGGACACCAATTCGATCAGGGGAGAAACGTTCATGTTCGTTCGCAGTCACCTATTGCTCGCAGCCAGCGCTGTCGCCGCCGCAACTGCGCTTACGTCTGCGCCGGTGCTGGCGCAGGAGGCCGTCAAGATCGGCCTGATCCTGCCGATGACCGGCGGCCAGGCTTCGACCGGCAAGCAGATCGACAACGCCGTCAAACTCTACATGCAGCAGCACGGCGACACCGTCGCCGGCAAGAAAATCGAAGTCATCCTCAAGGATGACGCAGCAGTGCCGGACAACACCAAGCGCCTCACGCAAGAGCTGATCGTCAACGACAAGGTCAACATCGTCGCAGGCTTCGGCATCACGCCGGCGGCGTTCGCCGCCGCCCCGCTGGCGACGCAGGCGAAAGTGCCGGAAGTCGTGATGGCGGCCGGCACCTCGGTCATCACCGAGAAGTCGCCCTATATCGTGCGCACCAGCTTCACACTCGGGCAGTCCTCCACCATTATCGGGGACTGGGCGGTGAAAAACGGCATCAAGAAGGTCGCGACGCTGACCTCCGACTATGCGCCAGGCAATGACGCGCTGAAGTTCTTCAAGGAGCATTTCGTCGCCGGCGGCGGCCAGATCGTCGAAGAGGTCAAGGTGCCACTCGCCAATCCCGACTTCGCGCCGTTCCTGCAACGGATGAAGGATGCCAAACCGGACGCCATGTTCGTGTTCGTGCCGGCCGGGCAGGGCGGCAACTTCATGAAGCAATATGCCGAACGCGGCCTCGACAAGGCCGGCATCAAGGTGATTGGCCCCGGCGACGTTACCGACGACGACCTGCTGAAGGATATGGGCGATGCCGTGCTCGGCACTGTGACCGCGCATATCTACTCGGCGGCTCATCCTTCTGCGACGAACAAGGAATTCGTCGCTGCCTACAAGAAGGCCTACAACCAGCGCCCGGGCTTCATGGCGGTCGGCGGTTACGACGGCATCCACCTGATCTACGAAGCGTTGAAGAAGACCGGCGGCAAGGCGGATGGCGACTCCCTGATCGCGGCGATGAAGGGAATGGCATGGGAAAGCCCGCGCGGCCCGATCTCGATCGATCCGGAAACCCGCGACATCATCCAGAATGTCTATATCCGCAAGGTCGAGAAGGTGGACGGCGAGCTCTACAACGTCGAATTCGAGACCTTCAAGGCGGTCAAGGATCCCGGCAAGACCAAGTAGAGACCGAAGATCATCCCGGGACGCTCTGATCCCTCCCCCTTGCGGGGAGGGTCGCATAGGCGGCCTCGGGCCGCCGTCATTTGCAGAACGCCGATACATTCGCGCGAAGCGAAGACCGGGGGTGGGGGTATATTTTGATATGAATTTCCCCCCGCCCGCCACGTTGCTCGCTACGCTCTCAACGTGCCACCCTCCCCGCAAGGGGGAGGGATCAAGCAAGCCGGATTCTTTCTTGCATGACCTCGATCCTTACCAACCTGTTCGACGGCGTCGCCTACGGCATGTTGCTGTTCGTGCTCGCATGCGGTCTGGCGGTGACACTCGGTTTGATGAATTTCGTCAATCTGGCCCACGGCGCGTTTGCGATGGCGGGCGGCTATGTCTGTGCGGTTCTGGTCAACCAGCACGGCTGGCCGTTCTTTGCCGCACTTCCGCTCGCTTTTGTCTCGGGCGCCTTGATTGGCGCGGTCTTTGAGCGCGGCCTCTACCGTCATCTCTATACGCGAAGCCATCTCGACCAGGTGCTGTTCTCGATCGGCCTCGTCTTCATGTCGGTGGCGGCGGTCGACTACATCATGGGGTCTTCGCGGGTCTTCATCAATTTGCCCTCCGTTCTCGAAGGCCAGTTCGATGTCTTCGGTGTCGGCGTCGGCCGCTACCGGTTGATGATCATCGTGATCTGCGGCCTCCTGACGGCGCTGTTGCAGTTGATTCTGGCCCGTACCCGCTTCGGCAGCCGCTTGCGCGCCGCGGTGGACGATCCGCGCGCGGCAAGCGGGCTCGGCATCAATGTGCCGCAGGTTTTTGCTTTTACCTTTGCGTTCGGATGCGGCCTCGCCGGGCTTGGCGGCGCGTTGAGCGCGGAAGTCCTCGGGCTCGATCCGTATTTTCCGCTGAAGTTCATGATCTACTTCCTGATCGTGGTGACGGTCGGCGGCTCCTCCAGCATCACCGGGCCATTCCTGGCGTCTCTGCTGCTCGGCATCGGCGACGTCGCCGGCAAATATTACGTGCCGAAGATGGGCCCGTTCGTGATCTACACGATCATGATCGTGATCCTGATCTGGCGTCCCAACGGTTTGTTCGGCCGCACCGCGGCCCGCTAGTGCAGTGGATGCGAATGTTGGAATCGGATCACTAGAGCGATTTGCATGGCCACGTCGTCCAAAGTCGGAAGCATCGCCAGGGCTCATGCCAACTGGCATTGGAGCGAGATCGCGTTCTGGTGTCTCGCGCTCGCCTGCGGCTTCGTATTCCCGTCGCGCTACCTGATCATGACCGACATCGTGCGGCTGGCTTTGTTCGCGCTCTCGCTCGACCTCATCCTCGGCTATGCCGGCATTGTATCGCTCGGCCACGCGGCATTCTTCGGCATCGGCGCCTATAGCGCGGGCCTGTTGGCGCTCCACGGCATCGTGACCCAGCCGGCACTGGCGCTGGTGGTAGCGGGTCTGGCGGCGGCGGTCATCGGTTTTCTCACGAGCTTCCTGGTGATCCGCGGCGTCGATCTGACCCGGCTGATGGTGACGCTCGGCATCGCGCTGCTTCTTGAGGCTTTGGCCGAACGCTATTCCAACATCACCGGTGGCACCGATGGCTTGCAGGGCATCGAGATGGCGCCGCTGCTGGGCCTGTTCCCTTTCGACATGTTCGGCAGGACCGGCTTCTTCTATGCGCTCGCCGTGCTGTTCGTGTTGTTTCTGGCGGCGCGCCGGGTCGTGCATTCGCCGTTCGGCCTGTCGCTGCGCGCGATCAAGAACAATCCGTTGCGCGCCGCGGCGATCGGCGTACCGGTCAACCGCCGCCTGATCGCGGTCTATACGCTGGCATCCTTCTATGCCGGCATCGCCGGCGCGCTGTTCACCCAGACCACGCAACTGGCCTCGCTCGACGTGTTTTCCTTTGAACGGTCGGCGGACTTGATGCTGGTGCTCGTCATCGGCGGCACCGGCTATCTTTATGGCGGCCTGATCGGCGCGGTGGTGTTCCGGATGCTGCAGGAATTCTTTTCCAACCTCACACCGCAATATTGGCAGTTCTGGATCGGTCTCGTGCTGGTCGTGATCGTCATGGTCGGCCGCGCGCGGCTGCATCGCTGGGTGCTGTTCGTGCCGAATCTGATGCTGCGGCAGTTCGGAGGCCAGAAGGCCGCGGTCGCCATTCCCGAAAGCGATGCGTCATGACGCTGGCCCTGGAAACGAGGGGACTGGAAAAGCAGTTCGGCGGGCTCAAGGTTACGCGCGATCTTTCGCTGAAAATCGTTCAAGGCGCGCGCCATGCCTTGATCGGCCCGAACGGCGCCGGCAAGACCACCGTGATCAACCTTCTGACCGGCGTGCTGAAGCCCAATGCCGGGCGGATTTTGCTGGAAGACAACGACATCACGGATATGACGGTGCATGGGCGCGTGCTGCGTGGGTTGTCGCGCACCTTCCAGATCAACCAGCTCTATCCCGATCTGACGCCGATCGAGACGCTCGGGCTCGCGGTCGCCGAACGCCTCGGTCGAGGCGGCGACTGGTGGCGCGTGATGGGCACGCGCGACGATGTCAATGCCGAGATTGCGGCCAACCTCGAACGCTTTCACCTGACCGACGTCATGAACGAGCAGACCGCGACGCTGCCTTACGGCAAGCAGCGGCTCCTGGAAATCGCGCTCGCGATCGCGAGCAAGCCACGTGTGCTGTTGCTCGACGAGCCGGCCGCCGGCGTGCCGGAAAGCGAGCGCCACGATATTCTCGCAGTCGTCGCCAGCCTGCCGCGCGACGTCACGGTGCTTCTGATCGAGCACGACATGGACCTTGTGTTTTCCTTCGCCGACCGGATCTCGGTGCTGGTCAACGGCGCGATGCTGGTGGAGGGGACGCCGGACGAAGTCGCGCGCGATGCCCGGGTCAAGGCTGTCTACCTCGGCGAGGCCGCCGATGGCTGATTTGTTGTCGATCGAGAACCTGCGCGCCGGCTACGGCGAGGCGGTGGTGTTGCCCGGTATGTCCTTGCGCTTGGCGGAAGGGGAAGTGCTGGCGCTGTTGGGACGCAACGGCACCGGCAAGACCACGCTGATCAACTCGATCGTAGGCGTAACGCGCCGTTTTGGCGGACGTATTGCGCTGGCAGGACGCGATATTACATCGCTGCGGCCCGACCAGCGGGCGAGGGCGGGTATCGGCTGGGTGCCGCAGGAGCGCAATATTTTCCGCTCGCTGACGGTGGAAGAGAACATGACGGCCGTGGCCCAGGACGGGCCGTGGACTGTGAATCGGGTCTATGAGATGTTTCCGCGGTTGAAGGAGCGGCGCAGCAATTTCGGTAATCAGCTCTCCGGCGGAGAACAGCAGATGCTCGCCGTCGGCCGCGCGCTCACCCTCAACCCGAAGGTGCTGCTGCTGGACGAGCCGACGGAGGGGCTCGCGCCGATCATCGTGGAGGAACTTCTGCGGGCGCTGGGCACGATCACCCGCTCGGGCGGCATCTGCTCCATCATCGTCGAGCAGAATGCGCAAAAGGTTCTCGGACTTGCCGACCGCGCCGTAATATTGGAACGTGGCGCGATCGTGCACGATGCGGCAAGCGGTGCCCTGAAGGCCGATTCCACGGCGCTCGAACGCTTTCTGGGCGTGGCGGGCAAGTCATGATGGCCGCGCTTACCGTCATTGCGAGCGCAAGCGAAGCGATCCGGATATCCGTCGCCAAGCTGGAATCTTCGTCGCTCACGCTCCTCGCAATGGCGAGTCAAAAGTGATTTAATCACCGCAAAAAGAGCCTTCGCGAGGAGACAACACCATGCAGCGAACAAAACCCCCCTTCCGCGCCGACGAAGTCGGCAGTCTGTTGCGGCCCGAACGCATCAAGGAAGCCCGCGCCAAACTCGAGAAAGGCGAGATATCGCCCGAGGAGTTGCGCAAGGCGGAGGACATGGAAATCGAGAAGGTCGTGCACCGGCAGGCCTCGACCGGCTTGAGGCTCGCGACCGACGGCGAATTCCGCCGCTCGTGGTGGCATTTTGACTTTCTCGCCAAATTGACCGGCTGCGAACTGTTCCATCCCGAACAGGGCATTCAATTCGCCGGCGTTCAGACCCGGCACGATGCGGTGCGCGTCGTAAGCCAACTCGACTTTCCCGACGACCACCCGATGCTGGCGCACTTCAAATTCCTGAAGAAGCAGTGCGACGCCGCCCATGTCACGCCGAAGATGACGATCCCGTCGCCTGCGGTCCTGCATTTCCGTGGCGGCCGCAGATCGATCTCGAAGGAGGTCTATCCCGACCTCGATGTCTTCTTTCACGATCTCGCCAGGACCTACCGCAAGGCGGTGAAGGCGTTCTATGACGCCGGCTGTCGCTACCTCCAGTTCGACGACACGGTCTGGGCCTACCTTTGTTCGCAGGACGAATTGACCAAGGCGCGCGAGCGCGGCGATAGTCTGGACGGCCTTCAGCAGGTCTACGCCCGCGTCATCAATTATGCGATCGCGGAGCGCCCCGCCGACATGACGATCACGACCCATGTCTGCCGCGGCAATTTCCGCTCGACCTGGATTTCGTCCGGCGGCTACGAGCCGGTGGCGGAGACGCTGCTCGCCGGCACCAACTATGACGGCTATTTCCTGGAATATGATTCCGAGCGCGCCGGCGGCTTTGAGCCGCTGCGCTATCTGCCCAAAGGCAACAAGGTTGTCGTGGTCGGCGTGATCACGTCCAAGAGCGGGGCGCTGGAAAAGAAAGACGATATCAAGCGGCGGCTCGAGGAAGCCTCGAAGTTTGCGCCGATCGATCAACTGGCTTTGTCGCCGCAGTGCGGGTTCGCCTCCACCGAGGAAGGCAACATCCTCACCGAAGAGGAGCAGTGGGCGAAGCTTCGGCTGGCGGTCGAGGTAGCACAGGACGTGTGGGGGAAATAACCGGAGGGCCTGTTGAGGCCCCGACGCGACTGTCGTGCTCTGCGTCTTTGCGTTTGCCGCAGACGCGAGTTGCTCTTAGTCATGGAGGGATCGATGCGACCATTTTCTTGCATTGTTGCATTGGTTGCGGCGTCACTGATCGCGTCGTCTGCGCCGGCCGAGAGCCGCGGGTTCGCCTGGTTCTTCTCGCACTCCCGGCCGCACGGATCTTGTGCGGGACAAAATGTCGTCGCGACATACTATGTTTCGGGTCGCCGAACGGCGAGCGGTCAAGCCTTCAATTCAGGTGGCTTGACCGCCGCGCATCGCACGCTTCCTTTCGGGTCGCAGGTGACGGTTACCAATCCTGAGAACGGGAGATCCGTTACGGTGACAATTAATGACCGCGGCCCGTTTACCCACGGCGTTACGCTCGATCTGGCTCGGGGCGCCGCTCACGCGATTGGCATGACTGGAACGCAGTGGGTTTGCATGTCCTGACCTCTGCCAGCACCGATCGCGCGGTCGCAGCGCTTTTTTCGCAGGTGGCCCGTTTATCCCGGCATTCCTTGCGCCCTTTGCTCCGAGAGGCTGCGGATGAAGACGGCGACGTGATGCGCCGCTCACGCGATTCGCGAGCGCGCATGCATCATGCCTTCGCGCCCTGAGGCGCTAGTCCAAAGGGACTAGTCAATAAGCCCCGGCAGAAAGACGCAATTCCACCGGTTTTGCCACGATCATTCGGCTCGACTTTGGGTTTGGCTGGAAAGCGCTCGCACCATGATGGACAGCGACGTACCACGAACTGAATCTCCGATGGACGTCTGGCCGCTCCGTTGCCGCAGATGCGCGGCGTACTGCCTCGTCTATTCGATTCTCGATTCCCAGCGGGGCGACACCGTCCGTTTGTACCGGTGTGCCGCGTGCGGAAACCTTGTTTGGGACGATGGCGCGGAACCGATCTGGGTAGCGCGCCGCAGGCAGATTTCGGGGGACTAGCCGGGTGGATTCATAACCTCTTCGGAATGAGAATTGCCGGGTACAACAGCGTCCTCGAGCCGGGGACACTGGCTCGGCGATCCACGGGCTGGAGGCAAGAGCAACCAGCGTTTTGAAACCAGAAGATTGCCATAGGAGTGAATACGATGAGAGGACAGAATGCTGCGGCGAAGCCCTTCAATGTCAGCCAGATCGAAGGGGAAATCCACGAGGCGGTACTACACAGGCCTCCACACATCCAGGCGGTGGAGCCTATGCCGCGGGCACCGTCGGTCCCGGATTATGTCAATCACCGCGAAGACGCAACCGAGATCGGCAAGCTCTCGGCCGAGGCCATTGTCAGGGAATATGAGGTGACGGCGAAGGAAATCGAAGCGGTTGGCGAATTCGTGAAAGAAATGGCTCAGCGCTGCGAGCAGCTCACCACGTCAACCTCCGCCATGCTCAAGGATATCAGAACCACCGCGGCGCGCTATCGCAAGGAGGGCAAGCGCATCTTCAACGAAATCGAGTCCTGCTCCAGCGCGACGGAAGAAGTCCGCCAGCTATGCGAGACGTTTCGGGACAGGGTAGCGGTGAAATCCGCCGAGGGAGCTCCATGACCTTGTACGGGTTGGTGCCGTACCTGCTGGTCGCGGCGCCACCCATCATCGTACTGCTCTCGGTCATGCTTGGAGGTTGCGCGATGACGAGGACGGCCGGTGATCAGCCCAACCAGGCGCGGTTCTATTTCGACCCCAACCGCAGGACGGGCGAAGAGCTGGTCAAGGAATTGGATCGACGCGAGACCCATGCAGCACTGCAACACGTCATTGACGAGGCGCAGCGATGATCTGCGATTTTTGCCGGCGCGATGTGGATTACGTCAGGGCATCGTTCTGGCATTGCGACGCCATGATCTGCGGGGAATGCTTCGCGCAATGGCGCGATCCCGATAATGTTTACACCGGCGCGGGCGATGCGGCGAGTGTCGGAAACTATGTCAGGCTCCAACATGGTCTTCCGCCGCTCGCCGCAGTGCTGGCGGTCCTGCTGCTGACTGCCGCGCCGACCGCGCGTGCCTCCCGTCATTGCCTCGACCAAGCCGAAGCAGCCAGGACATGGCCGGCGCAGACAATCGTGAAGGACGGCGACGGATGCTGGACTTACGACCATCATCTCCCCCGCGCCGAAGCGCCTGTCGCGCTGCCGGAAACACCGGTGCCGATGCCGATGGCAACGCTGGCAGATCGCTGGGTCGACGGGGGGATGCTCCGGCTCGAGCTGCCTCAGCTCGAGCCGGAGCGTGTTTCGCAGGCGCCGTCGCCGCCCGGGCGGTTCGAAAGCACAAGGCAATTCGCGCTGTTTGTCTGGATCGTGCTTGCAATCGTATCCGTGGTCGCGGTTGCGACCGGCGGGCACACAAGCAGGGCTGCGCGGCCGCGATGGCCGGATCGAAAGGCGCATGTGGCTTCGGCAGAGGCCAAAGCTCTCAGCGGACCGTTTCGTCCTGGACCAATATCGGGAGCGCCGCCCGGTCCTCGCTGGGGTGATCGAACAGGTGGTGGTTGAACGCCCAGATCGCCGCCTGTGTCCGATTGCTGGCGCCGATTTTTCTCAAGATAGCCTTCACATGTGCCTTCACGGTCGGCTCCGCGATCCTGAAGAACCGGGCGGCTTGCTTGTTTGAATCGCCCCGCACGATGCGCTCGAGGATTGCGATCTCTCGTGCGGACAGCTTCATGGCCTGAGGCTCGTCAGCGACATCCCACAGCGCCTCGCCGGAGAGGGGAGGCGACGACCGTTCTTCCCTTGGCTGGTTTTCGAGCGGCCAGAGACGGGCGTCTATGAGAATGAGCTTGCCATTGACGACGGCTTGCAGCGTGCTGACGAGGTCACCGGGGCTGACGGAATTGAAGAGCGCGGCGTTTGCTCCGTCGTCCAGAGCGCTTGCGAGCGAGCGTGGATTGCTTTCGTCAGCAACCGCCACGATGAAGGCGAGCGGATACCGGCTTCGAATCTTGCTGCAGAGGATGGCCTGGTTCGCATCTACCGCCACGATGAACAGGATAGGCCCGTCATCGGGAATTCCGGTGAGATCTTCCAAGTCGATTGCGCAACCGTGAGGCCGGAAGCGAGTTTTCGACAGTATTAGTCGAAGACCTTCCCGGAACAGGCCATCACTTTGCAGGATATAGGTCGGTACAGCGGACTCACCCGACATAGCCTAGCAGCCGCTCCAATGAACAAATTACTCATTCTTCGGCAGCCCCCCGCCTGTCGTCACCCGGGCTCAATATACACCCCGCGGTATATTTAAGTAACAACCTAAGATAACTTTGACGCAGTATCAGGACAGTAGCTCTGTCCTAATGGACCCCCCCGCCCGGGGCGCGATGCAGGGAACGCCCTCGGGATTTCGGACGGTTGCAGTTGAAAAGCGTCCTGCCGCGGCCGACTGATTGCCCATCGTGTGCCGCAGTGTGCGCTATGGTGACAAGCCCAACGGCTTTCATGGGTCTTGGCGTCTTGCTCCAACCGAAAAGGGGGTTTCGCGAGCCCACTGACCTTGGGCAGCGCGATGCGATCGGCGCCTGCGGTGCGACAGACAAACACACCGACGCCATGACGAAGCTACGGGGTTCTGACGTCTCGACCCTGATGTTCAAGTTGGCGAGGACGCCTTCGCAATCCACGCCATGACGGTGACGAGATAGCACCGTTGCCGGGAAAGGCTTTTGGCGCTTGGGCAGAAGGTGGTAGGACTTCGCTGCAATTGGTTGCCCAACCACGTCTTCCCACCTACGCCCTCAATGAAAAACGACCAGCTCCTGTCCCAGATTTCGGAGTTCTGCCGCCAGGTGGATATGGCCGAATCCACCTTCGGGCGGCGCGCCGTCAATGACGGCAAGCTGGTGCACCGCCTGCGCGAGGGCAAGCGCATCACCATCGACACGCTGGAGCGCATCCAGGGCTACATGGCGTCCGCCATGCCCGGCGGGATGCCGCCGCCGCGCGGCCTCGAAGTGGTGCCGGAAAAGCGCGATCCCCGCGGCAATTTCCGCTTCTTCGAAAATCGGCAGAAATACCTGCTGTTCGTCCACACCTGCAGCGAGAAGCGCGTGGTCGCGGAGCGGGTGGCGCTGGAGCTTTCGGCCATCCATCCTCGCCCGCCGGCGCTTCGGGTATTCGATGCCGGTTGCGGCGACGGCACGGTGCTGGCGCGGGTGATGCGTTCGATGCACACCCGTTTTCCCCACATGCCGTTCTATATCGCGGGCAAGGAGCTCAGCCTCGAGGATGTCCGCCTGACTCTGGACAAGGTGCCGGACCGGTTGTTCGAGCATCCCGCGACGGTCTTCGTGCTGACCAACATGTATTACGCCGAGGCGCCCTGGCTGACGCCGGCCTCGCCCGTGGCTGCTGCCGGCATGATCTGGCATGAAGTCCCTCTCAGGGGGGCTTCATCAGGGGATTTCGAGGCCCAGATCGCCGAATTGGGGCCGTTTCTGGAGCAGAACTGGCGGGCGAGCGTGAGCGCGCGCTCCGGCATGCCAACCTATGAGCGGCCGGTGGCGCTGGTGCTCTACCGCGAAGACCAGAGGTTTTTGCTCGATTCGATCATCCCCCGGGCGGGGCGGAGCGAGGCCAATTTCGACCTCATCATCGCTTCCCAGCCTTATCGGGCCAAATCGAGCGTCAATTTCCGCGCCAAACGCATTATTGCGCCCCTGGGGCGGGCCTTGCGGGCCGGAGGCCGATTGATTGGAATTCACTCCCACGGGCAGGATCCGGGGCTGGAGATTATCCAGGCGGTCTGGCCGGGAGAAAATCCTTTCGCCGTGAGCCGTCATGAGCTATTGCGCGCCGTGAAATACGAGCTGGGATCGGCCGGGCGCGACCTTAATTTTAACGCCTATGCCGATGCCCGTTCGGTCTTCCGTTATGATATGGAAGCGCTGCCCAACGAGGTCACGGGGTCCATCGGAACCTCGACGGCCTTTGCAGCATGGAATGCGGCGGTGTATGTCGCACAGATTGAAGACGACCGGTTGACGGAAATGTCCCAAAGTGGCCGTTATCTCGATGCCGTCAGAGAGGTTCTGCGCAAGCATAACGGGCTCTGGTTTTACGACGAATCCTACGTCATCTCGCGCCGTCGGGACTGACCATCCTAGTGATCCGATTCTGACATTCGCATCCCGTTGGTGCAGGGATGTTTGTGAATGTCAGAATCAAAGGCTCACTAGCAAATATCGAGCGCTAGTGCGGCTTTGGTTCAGAAGTTCT
>NZ_JBAVCF010000689.1:0-1514 GCF_049586575.1 Bradyrhizobium sp. | reverse complement strand
CGCGCCTCGTCCGCATAGACGAGGATATCGTCGCCTTTTGCGTTGGCCGGCCAGAAGCCGATGGTCGCCTGCGCGGTGAACCATTTTTCCTGGATGATGCGATCGAGCATCTTGCGCGCATCGTCGTAGAGCGAGCGCGCGACCTCGCCGACCTTGGGATCGTCGAGAATAGCGGGAAAGCGCCCGGTCAGTTCCCAGGTCTGGAAGAACGGCGTCCAGTCGATGTACTCGGCCAGTTCCGCCAGATTATAGTCGCGGAACGTCTTGATACCGAAGAACGACGGCTTCTTCGCGGGCGTCCTGGCGAAATCGACCGGAATGGCGTTGGCGCGCGCGTCGGCGAGCTTCAGCCGCTTCTTGTCGGCCTGTGCGCGGAAATGGGCCGCGGAAATCCGGGCGTATTCGGCCCGCACCTCCGTGGCATAGGCCTCGCGTTTGTCCGGCGACAGCAGCGAGGAGGCAACGCCCACCGCGCGGCTTGCGTCATTGACATGCACCACGGGACCGCTGCGATAGTTCGGATCGATCTTGACGGCGGTGTGGACCCGGCTCGTGGTCGCGCCGCCGATCAGAAGCGGTATGTCGAGGCCTTCGCGCTGCATTTCGCCGGCGAGGAAACTCATCTCGTCGAGCGAGGGCGTGATCAGGCCGGAGAGGCCGATGATGTCGGCGCCCTCGCGCTTGGCGGTCTCGATGATCTTGGCCGCCGGCACCATCACGCCGAGATCGATCACCTCGAAATTGTTACATTGCAGCACGATGCCGACGATGTTCTTGCCGATGTCGTGGACGTCACCCTTGACGGTGGCGAGCACGATCTTGCCGGCGGTGCTGCGCTCGTCATTGCTGATGCCGTTGGCGAGGTTGCGCGCCTTCTCTTCTTCCATGAACGGCATCAGATAGGCGACCGCCTGTTTCATGACGCGGGCGGATTTCACCACCTGCGGCAGGAACATCTTTCCGTCGCCGAAGAGATCGCCGACAATGTTCATGCCGGCCATCAGCGGTCCCTCGATCACGTCGAGCGGGCGCGTGGCGAGCTTTCGCGCCTCTTCGGTGTCGCCATCGATATATTCGGTGATGCCGTGCACCAGCGCGTGGGACAAACGCTTGTCGACCGGCCATTCGCGCCAGGCGAGATCCTGCTCCTGGGTCTTCTTCTCCTTGCCACGGAATTTCTCGGCCAAAGCGAGCAGCCGTTCGGAAGCGCCCGGGTCGCGGTTGAGGATGACATCCTCGGAGGCCTGGCGCAGCTCGGGATCGATGTCGTCATAGACGACCATCTGCCCGGCATTGACAATGCCCATATCCATGCCGGCCTTGATGGCGTGATACAGAAACACCGAGTGCATGGCTTCGCGCACCGGCTCGTTGCCGCGGAACGAGAAGGAGAGATTGGAGACGCCGCCGGAGATATGCGCGTGCGGCAGATTCTTTCGAATCCAGCGCGTCGCCTCGATGAAGTCGACGCCGTAATTATTGTGCTCCTCGATGCCGGTCGCGATCGCAAAGAT
>NZ_JBAVCF010000688.1:0-17217 GCF_049586575.1 Bradyrhizobium sp. | reverse complement strand
GCCTGGATTTGCAGCGATGCCGGCACCAGGCTCGGCTTCGTCTCCGACGACACCATCGACGCGCTGATGGAGGCGAAGGCCGACCTGCCGGCGGCGATGCGCACGCTGTCGCTCGATAGCGCCGCCTATCGCGCGATGCGTGAAGGCGAGGAGATGCCCGCGCCTCTGGAGCGCGATATCAATGACCTCGCGTGGCTGTTCTATACCTCGGGCACCACGGGGCGGCCGAAAGGCGTCATGCTCAGCCACGGCAACCTGGTCGCCGCATCGATGTGCTATCTCGCCGATGTCGATCCGGCGACGCCGAAGGATGCCTCGCTCTATGCCGCGCCGATTTCACATGGCGCGGGCCTCTACAACCTCCCGCATGTGCGCATGGGCGGGCGGCATGTGGTGCCGCAATCCGGCGGTTTCGACCCGGACGAGGTCCTCAACCTTGCCCGCAATCTTGAGAATGTCGTGATGTTCGGCGCGCCGACCATGGTCCGCCGGCTGGTCGATGCCGCCAAGCGCCGCGGCGAAAACGGCGAAGGCATCCGCACCATCATCTATGGCGGCGGGCCAATGTATTTGGCCGATATCCGGGAAGCCATCGCGGTGATGGGGCAGCGCTTCGTGCAGATCTACGGCCAGGGTGAATCGCCGATGACGATCACGGCGCTCAGCCGCGAATGGCACATGAAGACCGATCATCCGCGCTATCTGGAACGCCTGGCTTCGGTCGGGACGGCGCAGAGCGTGATGTCGGTTCGCATCACGGGCAAGGACGGCGAGGTGCTGCCGCCGGGCGAGACCGGCGAGGTCGAAGCCAGGGGCACGGCCGTGATGCTTGGTTACTGGAACAATCCGAAAGCCAATGCCGAGACGCTGAAAGACGGCTGGCTGCGCACAGGTGACGTCGGACGGCTGGACGAAGACGGCTTCCTCACGCTCTCGGACCGTTCCAAGGACGTGATCATCTCCGGCGGCAGCAATATCTATCCGCGGGAGGTCGAGGAGGCGCTTCTGACCCATGTCGACGTGCGCGAGGTCTCGGCGATCGGCGTGCCGGATCCCGACTGGGGCGAAATCGTCGTTGCCTGTGTGGTGCTGGAACAGGGTGCCGCGCCCGACGATGCCAAATTGGACAAGCATTGTCTGGCGTCGATTGCGCGCTTCAAGCGACCGAAGCGCTATGTGTATCTCGAGGCATTGCCGAAAAATAACTACGGCAAGGTGCTGAAGACCGAATTGCGGCAGATGATGCGACAATAAGGAGAAGGGGCCATCGACCACAGGCTCTAGGTTTAGAGTGGCTTCGTGCGAAAAAATAATATCGTCGGGCGGCGGGGCCTTCTGCTTTTGATGCCAAGCAATCCGGCGATCGAAGCGAGAACGATCAAACCAATCAATTGAGCCGTGGACTTTGAGAATCTGCACTTCTTCACGGCTATTATCGACCGTTCCGCTAAATTCTGAGACGCTCTTATAGCGCGTCAAAAATAAGCGGTAAGGTTTTCCCGTAGCATCGAGCGCCCGTTCAAGCAACGTATCGTAGTTAAACGTAAAGACGGTATCGCCTGGATCGAGACGCCGTGCAAATTCAAGATAGAGATCAGGTACATCGGCAAGCGCGTTGATTTGCCTTGCTAGAATGCTACCGATCAAAAATTTTGTAACGACGGTTCCTTCGTTGCCGTCCTCGATCCAAGTGTCGCTGCCCCGTAGGCCAAGGTAGTGTTCGACATCGAGGAAACGCATCAAATCCTCGAAATCGACCGTTTCCGGCGTTAGCTTTTTGCCGCAAGCTTCCTCTTGAAATTTAATATAGTGCTTAAGGTCGTCGTTGAATTTTGACGCCCTGTGGTCAGACGGAAAGGATGCTGCGGTCTCGCGTATTTCTTTCCAGAGATCGGCCGCAAGCGGCAATCCTGCGGATCGGGAGAAGCCGGCGCCGAGAATGATAAGCCTGTGCTTTCTTACCATGTCGGTTCCAAGGAGAGCGCAGAGGTAATGGCTTCGTCAAGTCGACGAACCGGCGCACAGTCTTTTAGTGCGTTCTGTGTTCGGGCGCTACATTCATCATGTTTCGCATGCTCCCATACGGTGGCGCGCCTTGATCTTGCCCGCGCCCTGCCGTTACTAGGTTCTTGAGCCGTCAGGGAGCGGCTTCGTATCGGGAGCAGGCCAACCATGGGACCATTGAAGGGCGTCAAAGTCATCGACATGACGACCGTGCTGATGGGGCCCTACGCGACCCAGATGCTGGGCGATTACGGGGCCGACGTCATCAAGGTCGAAAACCTCGATGGCGATGTGACCCGGCTGATCGGTCCGACGCGGCATCCCGGCATGGGACCGGTGTTTCTCAATACCAATCGCAACAAGCGCAGCGTCGCGCTCGACCTGAAGAAGCCGGGCGGCCGCGATGCCCTGCTGCGGCTGATCCAATCCGCCGATGTTCTGATCTACAACGTGCGGCCGCAGGCGATGGCGCGCCTGCAACTTGGCTACGACGTCGTCTCTGACATCAATCCGCGCCTGATCTATACTGGCGTGTTCGGTTTCGGCCAGGACGGTCCCTATGCCGCGAAGCCCGCCTATGACGACCTCATTCAGGGGGCGACCGCGCTGCCGGCGCTGATGGCGCAAACCGGCGACGGCGTGCCGCGTTATGTTCCAAACGCGCTGGTCGATCGAATCGTCGGGCTCACGGCGGTCGGCGCGATTTGCGCGAGCCTCGTGCATCGCGACCGCACCGGACACGGCCAACGCCTGGACATTCCGATGTTCGAGACCATGGCCGGTTTCGTTATGGGTGATCACATGGGCGGTCTGACCTACGAGCCTCCGCTTGATAAGGGCGGCTATGCGCGGCACTTGTCGCGCGACCGCCGGCCTTACAAGACCTCGGACGGCTATATCTGCGTGATCGTCTATAACGACAAGCAGTGGGCGAGCTTCTTCCAGGCGACTGGCCGCGACGACCTGCGCAGCAATCCCGTTTTTTCGTCCTTTGCCGGTCGCGCCACCAATATCGATACGGTCTATGCCGAACTCGCACGCATCTTCGAGACACGGACCACGGCCGAGTGGATCGACCTGCTCACCACCGCCGATATACCGGTCATGCCGATGCATGACCTGGAAAGCATCCTGCAAGACCCGCATCTGGTTTCGACCGGGTTCTTTCCGGTGGTCGATCATCCGAGCGAGGGCAGGATTCGAAGCATGAAGGCGTCCGCCCGATGGTCGGAAACGCCGGTCGAGACCATGCGGCTGGCGCCGCGCCTGAACGAGCACGGCAGCGATGTCCTGAAGGAGGCCGGCTTCTCGGCCGAGGAGATCGCAAGCCTGGTGCGTGGGGGCGCAACGTTAGCCGCATTAAATTCCACCACGGAATAACGCCATGGATTTCGCGCTCACTCCCAACCAGGAATCGATCCGCGACGCGGTTGCAAAGATATGCGCGCGCTTCGACGACGCCTATTGGCTGAAGAAGGACAAGCAAGGTGGTTACCCCGCCGATTTTCATCGGGCGTTGGCGGATGCCGGTTGGCTCGGCATCTGTATCCCCGAGGAATATGGCGGCTCCGGCCTCGGCATTCTTGAAGCTGCGATCATGATGCGCACGATATCGGAGTCGGGTGCCGGCATGTCGGGCGCCTCCGCCGTGCACATGAATGTCTTCGGACTCAATCCCGTGGTCGTGTTCGGCACCAGGGAGCAATGCCAGCGGATGCTGCCGCCGATCGTGGCGGGGGCGCACCGATCCTGTTTTGCTGTCACCGAACCCAACACCGGTCTCAACACCACGCAGTTGAAGACGCGCGCGGTGCGCAAGGGCGACAAATACATCGTCAATGGTCAGAAGGTCTGGATTTCGACGGCGCAGGTCGCCGAGAAGATTCTGCTGCTCGCGCGCACCACGCCGCTGGAAAAGGTGAAGAGCCCGACGCACGGCCTCAGCCTGTTCTATACCGATTTCGATCGGAACCGTATCACGGCGCGCGAAATCGAGAAGATGGGGCGCAAGGCGGTCGATTCCAACGAGCTCTTCATCGAGGACTTCGAAATTCCGCTGGAAGATCGCCTCGGCGAAGAGGGGCGTGGCTTCGAATATATTCTGCACGGCATGAACCCCGAGCGGATCCTGATTGCGGCGGAAGCGGTTGGGCTCGGCCATGTGGCACTGTCGCGCGCCGCCGCCTACGCCAAGGAGCGCAACGTTTTCAATCGCCCGATCGGCAAGAACCAGGCGATCCAGCATCCGCTCGCGGAGAACTGGATGGAGTTGGAGGCCGCGTGGCTGATGACGCTAAAGGCCGCCTGGCAATACGATCAGGGCCAGCCCTGCGGTCCGGCGGCAAATGCCGCGAAGTATCTCGCGGGGGAGGCCGGCTTCCATGCCTGCGAGCAGGCTGTGATGACCCATGGCGGCTTCGGCTATGCCAGGGAATTTCATGTCGAGCGTTACCTGCGCGAATCGCTGATCCCGCGCATCGCCCCGATCAGCCCGCAGCTCATCCTGTGTTTCATCGCCGAAAAAGTGCTGGGCTTGCCGAAGTCGTATTGAGGCGAGCGCCCCTTCCACGAAATCAAAGACACTGTTCAAGGACCCATCATGACTCGTCTCAAGGCCGCGCTTGATCCGCGCTCCGTCGCCGTCATCGGTGCTTCGGAGAATCCCAACAAGGTCGGCGGCCGGCCCGTGCACTATCTCGACAAGTTCGGATTCAAAGGCAAGATTTTCCCGATCAATCCGTCTCGCCCCGAGGTGCAGGGCCACAAATGCTACAAGAGCCTGGGCGATCTCCCGGAAGCGCCGGACATGGTGATCGTAGCGGTTGCCGGCGACAACGCCATCGGCGCGGTGGAAGATTGCGCCGCGCACGGCGTCAAGGTTGCGGTGGTGATGGCATCGGGCTTCGGTGAAGTCGATGCGGTGGAAGGCAAGGCCAAGGAGCGGCGGATGGTCGAGGCCGCGCACAAGGCCGGCATGCGCATCGTCGGTCCCAATTCGCAAGGGCTTGCCAACTTCGGCACCGGCGCGATCGCAAGCTTCTCCACCATGTTCATGGATATGGATCGCGCAGAAGGCCACGTCGCGATGCTCAGCCAGAGCGGCGCGCTGTCGACGGTGCCCGTTGGATTTCTGCGTCAGCGCGGCATCGGCGTGCGCCACACCCACGCCACCGGCAACGACGCCGATATCACGGTCGGCGAACTCGCGGTCGCGGTCGCCGAGGACCCCGAAGTCAAGCTGTTGCTGCTGTATCTCGAGAGCATTCCGGAAACAAAATATCTCGAGGAACTCGCTTCCGTGGCGTTGAAGCGCGACCTGCCGATCATTGCGCTGAAATCGGGCCGCTCTGAAGCCGGACGCCAGGCGGCGCAATCGCATACCGGCGCGCTTGCCAATGAAGATCGCGTCGTCGACGCCTTCTTCGAGCAGCACGGCATCTGGCGCGCGCCGGATATGCGCGGGCTGGTGGAGGCGACCGAGCTTTATCTCAAAGGCTGGAAGCCAAAGGGTAGGCGGCTTGTCGCCATCAGCAATTCCGGCGCGGTCTGCGTCATGACCGCGGATGCCGCGACGAATGTCGGGATGCCGATGGCGAAACTCTCGGCCGAGACCGACAAGAAGCTCAAGGGCATCCTGCCGAGCTTTGCCACCACCACCAATCCGATCGATCTGACGGCCGCGCTATTGTCCAATAGCCGGCTGTTCGGCGACATCCTTCCCGTCATCGCCGAAGATCCGGCTGCCGACGCATTCCTGATCGGGGTTCCTGTGGCGGGGCCCGGCTACGATGTCGAGGCTTTTGCCCGCGATGCGGCCGCCTTCGGCAAACAGACCGGCAAGCCGCTGGTGATCGCGGCCACCCAGAAGAGCGTCGCCGATCAATTTGCCGCTGAAGGATCCTCGGTGTTCCCGACGGAGACGGAAGCCGTCGCCGCACTGCACCAGTTTCTGGCGCACCGCGAGTTGATGGCGCGCACCAGCGCGCGCCAGGTGCAGGGTTCCCACGCTCGCGCGCCATGGGTACCGGCGGCGGCGAACACAATGCTCAACGAGGCCGACAGCCTTGCGTTGCTGGCCGGGCGCGGCGTTCCCGTCGTCGCGCATCGGCTCTGCCGGTCCCGCGCCGAAGCGATTGCGGCCTTCGAGACCATCGGCGGCCCGGTCGTGGTCAAGGGCTGCTCGGCCGATATCGCGCACAAGTCCGAGCTTGGGCTCGTCAAACTGGGCGTGGCGAGCCGCGAGGAGGCGGGCGAAGTCTGGTCTCAGATGGAAGCGATTATTCGCAAGCACGGCTCGCGGTTCGACGGCGTCATCGTGGCCGCGATGGCGGGCGGCCGCCGCGAGATCATGATCGGCGCGCATCGTGATCCCGTCTTCGGTCCCGTGGTGGCGGTCGGCGACGGCGGCAAATATGTCGAGATCTTTCGCGATACCGCGCTGCTGTTGCCGCCGTTTTCGAAGGAAGAGGCGAAGGCCGCGCTCCAGAAGCTTAAAATCGCGCCGCTATTTGCGGGCGTGCGTGGCGAGCCGCCGATGGATATTGAAGCGCTCTGCGATGCGGTAATGCGGATCGGCGATTTGATGCTGGATCCCACAGCCAAAGTGGTGAGCCTTGATCTCAACCCGGTGCTGCTCGACAGCGCCGGCAAGGGCTGCGTGGTTGTGGATGCGGTTGTTTTTGAGGGATAGCGTGTCTCAACGCCGATTTGGACCGTGGTCGCGAACGCAACGAGGCAATCCCCCAAAGGCTACGCGGAACTATGGCCCCGGATTGCCTCGTCGCATTCGCTTAACCCCGCGCGGCTGGCGGTGGGTGATCTACCGCCAGTAGAAGACAACGCTGGCGATGACGATCATGGCCGTCACTGCCATCATCTGCGCGAGCGCCTCCGAGGCCGCCTTCTTGGTGGCGTCCGTCATGCAGTTCTCCCTAGACTCGGGCCTGGGTGAACCCGGATTTCTGGACGCGATTCATCGTTGCCCGGAAAGGCTTGACGACCGACTGGATTTACTCGGAACACCCCACGACGAGTATTCGCTTTGATTGAGTCCCCACTCAGCGAATATCGACGACTGTAATTTTGTTTAGCATTGAGGCGGCATTTTGGCCCGCCTGTAGCGGGTTTATGCGGAAGCTGAGGAATTTTGGAAGCGCGGAGTCAATTGGCCGTATTCAGGCTCTGCTGAATTCAACCTCCCCCACTGAGGCCCGCAGCACAGCCAAATCCGGGGTGCGGGGCGCACGCCGGAAGCAATTCGGTCGCGCTGCAATTTTCAAATCGTCAGGATTATGGAAGACTGCCGAACGGGTCTGTGTGCGACCGGAAAATATCTGGATGAGATCGTTCTCGATAGCGGCATCGCCAAATTCAAAGAGCGCATCGTCGTGCTCGACTCGCGCAACGTCGATACTCTGATCGTTTTGCCTTGTAGCGCCCCGAGTCAGGCCTAAAAGCAGGTCTAGGTATAGTTCCAATGCCCGTTGATCAGACATTCCCGGCCAGATACCATTTGCGAACGACGTCCGCCGACCAAAAGGCGTTCGCGAAAGCCGTTCGAGGTAAACCATGGCCCGCATTGATTATTGCGATACGTCGAAGTCGAACGAACGCACCAAAGAAATTCTGGGCAAGAACCGCAACGCCAATATCTTTCGGATGATGGCGCATTCGCCGAGCTACTTCGAGCAATATTGCCGGCTGGGCGGCGCGATCCGCCATCGCGGCGAGCTCGACCCGATCGTTCGGGAAATCGCGATCACCCGAACCGGGATCCTGTGCGAGGCGCCCTATGAGATCGTGGCGCACAAGCGCATAGGCAAGAATGTCGGCGTCACCGACGAACAGAACGAGGCGCTGGAGAATTGGGAGACGGCGACTTGCTTTGACGAGGTGCAGCGGGCCGCATTGGCCTTTACCGATGAGATCATTCGTCTTCGTCGTCCGAGCGATGAAACGTTCAAGGCGATTGCCGCGAAGTTAACCCCGGCTGCACTGGTCGAATTGCAGCTCTCGGTCGGCTTCTACATCATGACCTCGAAGTTTCTCGAGACCTTCGACATCGACTTGCAGCCTGTGGAGCAGGTGGTCTGACCATATTAGTCAGGTTTCCAGGATCGCGACGATCTGACCTTCACTGACGAGATCGTCGACGCGGACCAAAATCGATTTGATGATACCGGCTGCGGGCGACGCGGCCGGTATTTCCATTTTCATCGCTTCGACGACGACGATCTCCTCGCCTTCGCCGACGCGAGCGCTTACCGGCACCGCGAGTTTGCAAACGCGCCCTGCTACTTCCGTCGCAATCTTGAGGTCAGGCATCGCAGGTTCCACGTGTTGTTTCGCTATGCGAACAAAATGCAGTGTTTTTCAGAAGGTTAATGTCGTCGCTTGCAGTTGTCGCGCCAGATTGCCTGAGATAGTTTACTGCACAAAACGAAATTTAGTTCCGCTGTGCGGAATGGGGAGAGATGCGATGGGGCGGCGCTCAGAGCGGCTGAGCAAGCACGGAATGCTTGCGCATGAAGCTGCCGGCGAGAGCGATGTTATTCAAGTGGTCTCGCGCGCATTCGATATCTTGCGCTGCTTCGAGGGACACGAGGCAAGGCTCGGTAATCTTGAAATTTCAAGCCGCTGCGGATTGCCGCGCTCGACCGTATCGCGCCTGACGCACACGCTGACGCGAATGGGTCAGCTCGTCTACCTGCCGCGCGACCAGAAGTATCGCATCGGACCAAGCGCGGTCGCGATGAGCACCTCGATGATGCGAGGCCTGCAGTTGCGCCATCTGATCCGGATGCGTTTGCAGGAGGTGGCCGAGAAATTGCCGGGTACCGTAGGCTTCGTCATTCCCGACCGCTTCCATCTCGTCTATCTCGAGGTCGGCCGCGCCGCCAACGCGATCGGTCTTTCATCGACATCAGGGACGCGGATTGCGATCGCGAGCACCGCGGCGGGCCATGCCTATGCGGCTGCGCTGGCGCCGGAAGCCGCCGAAGCCTTGCTTGCGGACATGGAGCGCGAAATTCCCGAAAGCGCGAAGCTGTTGCGGCCTCGCCTGGATGCGGACCGTTACTCCTTGCGCGAACGCGGCTATGTGACGGTGTGCGGACTGTGGAGCCCGCATATCAACGGATTGGCGGTCCCGCTGTGGTCGCCGCAATACCAGACCTATGTCGTGGTCACGATCGGTCTTCTTTCCAATGTTTATGATGAAATGCAGCTGCACAAGGAAGTCGCGCCAAGGATTCTTGAATTGAGCGCATCGATCCGGACTGTGCTAGAGGATGGCGAAAGCGCGCTGTTCAGCCGGCGGGTGCAGGGCGGCCCGCTTTGAGGGGCGGGCTAGTGTGGCGATTCAGAAGTCCGCATCGTTTGTGCCGCGGGCCTGCCGGAGAAAAAAATAGATGAACTGGAAGCCGGAGCTCGACGAACTGGCCCGGCGCGAAGCCTTTGCCCGTCAGATGGGTGGCCCCGACAAGGTCAAGCGCCAGCGCGACCAGGGCAGGCTCACCGTCCGCGAACGCATCGATGGATTGCTCGACCGCGAAAGTTTCCACGAAATCGGCGCGGTATCCGGATCGGCGGAATATGATGAAAAAGGCGAGCTGAGGAACCTCACGCCGGCCAATTGCGTGTTCGGCCGTGGCAAGGTCGACGGCCGTACCGTGGTCGTGGTCGGCGACGACTTTACGGTGCGCGGCGGCTCGGCGGACGCCTCGATCTCGGCCAAGCCGCTGATGGCCGAGGAAATGGCGCATGATTTCCGGCTGCCGATCATCCGGCTGATCGAAGGCTCTGGCGGCGGGGGGTCTGTCAAAACCATCGAGACCAAGGGGGCGGCCAATCTGCCGGGCGGGATCGGTGGCAATCGGTGGTACGCCTATACGACCGCAAACCTCGCGCGCGTGCCGGTGGTCGGCCTTGGACTCGGTTCCGTTGCTGGCCTCGGCGCGGCGCGGCTCGCCGCCAGCCACTATTCAGTCATGACGAAAAGCTCCGCGATGTTCGTCGCTGGTCCACCGGTCGTGAAGCGGTTGGGACAAGATCTCGGCAAGCAGGAACTCGGCGGCGCCGACATTCAGACCCGCGCCGGAAGCGTCGATCAGGCGGTTGAAACCGAGGTTGAGGCTTTTGCCTGCGCGAAACGCTTTCTGTCGTATTTGCCTTCGTCGGTTTACGAATTGCCGCCGACCCTTCCATGTCACGACGATCCGGAACGGCCGGAGGAATCTTTGCTGTCGGCGGTGCCGCGCAACCGCCGCCAGGTCTACAAGATGCGGCCCATCATCAACGCCGTCGTCGACAAGGATTCGTTCTTCGAAATCGGCGCCAATTTCGGCCGCCCGGTCATCGTCGGCCTGGCGCGGCTGCAGGGCAGGGCGGTATTGGTGCTCGGCAGCGATCCCTTTCACTACGGTGGTTCATGGACGGCGGACGCCTGCCAGAAGGTCGTTCGCTGGGTCGACTTCGCCGAGACTTTCCATCTGCCGGTAGTCTATCTGATGGACTGCCCCGGTTTCATGATCGGGCTCGAGGCCGAGAAGGCCGCAACCATCCGTCACGGCGTGCGCGCGATGGCCGCGGTCAACCAGTCGACCGTTCCCTGGTGCACTGTCATCGTGCGCAACTCCTTTGGGGTGGCCGGCGTCGTGCATCAGCCGGCCGACCGTTTTTCAATGCGTTATGCCTGGCCCTCGGCCTATTGGGGATCGTTGCCGCTGGAAGGCGGGATCGAGGCAGCCTATCGCGCCGACATCGATGCGGCCGACGATCCGCAGGCCAAGCTCGAAGAGATCGAGGACCGGCTCAACAAGCTGCGTTCGCCATTTCGTACCGCGGAGAAGTTCTGGGTCGAGGAAATCATCGACCCGCGCAAGACCCGCTCGCTGCTGTGCGAATTCGCGCGCCTTGCCGAGCCGCTGCGCACGCCGGGGCCGCCGACAAAGATGACCACGAGGCCCTAGGCTTGCGCGGCGACCGCTTTTGGCGCACGCGAGATAGCAAGCACGATCAACGCCGCCACCACGCAAAGCACCCCGGCGAAGAAGAAGGCGGGGAGGTAGGTCGCCAGCACGGTGCGCGACAGCCCGGCGCCGAACGCCGCGAAGGCCGCGCCGATCTGGTGGCCGGCGAAGACCCATCCGAACACGAGGTTTGCGCGCTCAGGCCCAAAACGCTGCGCCGTCAGCCGTACCGTGGGGGGCACGGTGGCGATCCAGTCGAGGCCATAGAACATCGCAAACAGCGACAGGCCGTAGAACGAGAAATCCGTGAACGGCAGCATCAGCAGGGAGAGGCCGCGCAGGCCGTAATACCAGAACAATAGCCAGCGATTGTCGTAACGGTCCGACAGCCAGCCCGACATGATGGTGCCGAAGAAGTCGAAGATGCCCATTGCCGCGAGCAGGCTTGCCGCCTGCACCTGCGGGATGCCGAAATCGAGACACATCGGGATCAGGTGGACCTGGATCAGGCCGTTGGTCGAAGCGCCGCAGATGAAGAAAGTTGCAAACAGAATCCAGAACGCGCGCGTTTGAGAGGCATCGCGCAACGTACCCAGCGCCGCCGCCATGATCGGCGCGTTGCTCGGGGGAGGCGCCGGTAGCGGCTCGGTGCCCTCGTCGCCGAACGGGCGCAATCCGACGTCGCCTGGCCGGTCGCGCATCAGCATCAATACCGCGAAAGCGGCGACCCCTAGCATGACGCAAACCAGCGCCAGCGCGATCCGCCATCCCATCCGTTCGGTGATGCTGGCAAGCAGCGGCAGGAATACCAGTTGTCCGGTCGCGACGCTGGCGGTCAGGATCCCGACCACGAGACCGCGGCGTGCGTTGAACCAGCGCGCGGCAACCGTCGCGCCCAGGACGAGCGCGGTCATCCCGGTGCCGATGCCGATCACGACGCCCCACAGCAGCAGTAAATGCCAGACCTTCGTCATGGCGAGCGAAGCAAAAAGCGCCGAAGCCACGATCAGAAGCGCCGACAGCGTAACGTTGCGCAGGCCGTAGCGGTTCATGAGCGCGGCCGCGAACGGCGCCATCAGCCCGAACAGGATGAAGCGGATCGACAGCGCGGAGGAGATTTCCGCGGTGCTCCAGCCGAACTCCTTCTGCAACGGCACAATGAACACGCCAGGCGCGCCGACCGTGCCGGCGGTGATCAATGCGGTGAGAAAGGTGACGCCGACCATCACCCAGCCGTAGTGAATGTTGCGGCGGGCAAGCGCTGCGGAAAGCCAGTTCGAAATCAAGTTCGCCCCCGGAGCGAATTCGGTTGATTGCACATGCATATTGACCAAATCGATGCGTGACCGAAATGGCAAAGTTCCCTCATTTTCAGACATCGCCCGTTGTCAGGATGTGATCCGCTCGACGGCAATCGCGGTTGCTTCGCCGCCGCCGATGCATAGCGCCGCCACGCCCCGTCTAAGGTTTCGCGCTTCAAGCGCGTGCAGCAGCGTGACGATGAGGCGAGCGCCGGTCGCGCCGATCGGGTGACCAAGCGCGCAGGCGCCGCCATTGACATTCAGTTTATCTCTCGAAATACCGAGGTCGCGCTGCGCGGCCATCGCGACCACGGCGAAGGCCTCATTGATCTCGAACAGGTCGACGTCTCCGACGCTCCAGCCGGCCTTGTCCAGTACTTTGCGGATCGCGGGGATCGGTGCGGTCGTGAACCATTGCGGCTCCTGGCTGTGGGTGGCGTGAGCCTTGATCTCGGCCAAAACGGGCAAGCCTTCACGGTCTGCGAGCGCGCGCCTGGCGATGACAAGGGCTGCGGCGCCGTCGGCATTGGCCGAGGAGGCCGCCGGCGTGATCGTGCCGTTGGGGCGGAATGCCGGCTTCAGCCCGGGAATTTTGGCAGGGTCGACTTTCAGCGGGATTTCGTCGTTGCCCACGGCACGCGGTCCGGCCTTCTCCTTGACCGTCAGGGGCACGATCTCCGCCTTGAACGCGCCGCCTTCCACCGCCTTGCGGGCGCGCGTCAGCGTTTCCATCGCGTAAGCATCCTGGGCATCGCGCGTAAACTGATAGGTTTCCGCGGTCGCTTCGCCAAAATCACCCATGGAGCGGCCGGCCTCATAGGCATCCTCGAGGCCGTCGAGCAGCATGTGGTCGATGAGACGGTCGTGGCCTACGCGATATCCGCCGCGCGCCTTGGCCAGCAGATAGGGCGCATTGCTCATGCTCTCCATGCCGCCGGACACCACGATGTCGGCGGAGCCGGCGCGGATGATGTCGTGAGCCAGCATCGTGGCTTTCATGCCGGAGCCGCACACCTTGTTGATGGTGGTGGCGCCGGTGGCATCCGGCAGTCCGGCGCCGCGCGCGGCCTGTCTTGCGGGAGCCTGGCCCTGTCCGGCCGGCAACACGCAGCCCATGAACACCTCGTCAATCCGCTCCGGCTTGAGTTTTGCGCGTTCGAGCGCCGCCGCGATTACGTGGGAGCCGAGCTGGTGGGCGGAAAAAGGCGAAAGCTCGCCCATAAAACGTCCGAGCGGGGTGCGGACGGCGGAGACAATGACGACGGGATCGGAGGTCTGGGCCATGACAAGTCTCGATCAAAGGAGCTGCCGGATAGATTACACATATCATATAATGCACTGCAAAAATTTGCAATGCACCGCTCCGATGACAACTACACATACATCTGATGAGAAAATGTCTTGGGCGCCATTCCCGGCGAGCGGCCTTTACCGCTTTCGGTTTATAAATTCCTGCATCAGCCGCTTCGGCTCGTCGGTGAGGAACGAGCGGCCGAACACCCCAATGCTCAGATTGACCGATTCCGTCAGCGGCAATTCTTCCCATTGCCGAAGCAGGGCCTTTTGCGCCCGCAGCGCCTCCGGGCCGCACTTCAACAGCGCTTCGACCGTCTTTTCGACCGCGGCATCGAGGCCGCCTTCCGGTGCGACCACGTCGACCAGTCCCCAGGCCAGTGCCGTGGCGGCATCGATATTTTCGGCCGTCATCACCAGCCAGCGGGTGCGGCCCGAGCCGATCAGGCGTGGCAGCAATGCGGCGTGAATGACGCTCGGAATTCCGACGCGGACTTCCGGCATGCCGAATTTCGCGTCACCCGCCGCGATGCGGAAATCACAGGCAGCCGCAACCTCAAGGCCGCCGCCAAGGCACCAGCCCGGCATGCGTGCGATCACGGGAGCGGGGAAGGTTCGCACGGCTTCGCAGAGATCGCGCAGGCCGGTGATGAATTTCTCGGCAGAATTCCGATCGAGCCGCGCCATCTCCTTGATGTCGGCCCCGCCGATCATGCTTTTTTGGCTTTCTCCGGCGAGAACAAGTACGCGGATCTGCCGCTCCGCCGCCAGTGTCTCAAATCCCTCGCGGGCCGCCCGGATCACTTCCGATCCCATAAGATTGAGCGGGCCGGCATTGCAAATCGTCAGACGCACGACGCCACGTGAATCGCGATCGATGCCGCAATGGGAGCTGAGCATCTGCATGGACACCTCACTTCGCGCGAAGGAAGAAACCAGTTCCCCGGCAAAAATTGCGTTTGTCAAGACCGTAAAAGGAAGTGCCCGTCGCTGCCTTTTGTGCAGCGCAAGTAACGAAAGCTGGAAACGAGCGAAATAAGATGCGGCATTTCACGAACGCGGATGTTAAAAGGAAATGGACATCATTATATGACTTCAAACATATCATGAGAACTTCATGCGCTACTCCAAGGAACACAAGTTTCAGACCCACGCACGGATCGTAAAGCGGGCGTCGGTCAAGCTTCGCGAGAAGGGTGCCCACGGCATCGGGGTTGCCGATCTCATGAAGGACGCCGGCCTGACCCATGGCGGGTTTTACGCGCACTTCGACTCGCGCGAAGCGCTGGTGATCGAAGCCTTGACGCATGCCATGGACCGATCGACCGAGCGTTGGCGAAAGCTGTCGGATGAAACGCCGGTCGAAAAGCGCCTGTCGAGGATTGTGAATACCTATCTCGCGCCGACCCACCGCGACGATCCCGGTCACGGCTGCGCGGTGCCGGCGCTGGCCGCGGAGATTGCCCGGGAAAGCGCCAAGACGCGGCGGGTATTTGCCGGCCGGATGGAGCAGATGATCGATATGCTCGCCGAGCAGTTTCACGGCGTGCCGCCCAGGGCGGCGCGGAAGCAGGCGATCGCGGCGCTGGCCACCATGATGGGAACGCTGGTGATGGCGCGGATTACCGCGAACGGCGAGGTATCCAACGAGATACTCAAATCGGGCCGCGAGGCCATCCTGGGACGCGTGAAGCCGCCGGCCGCGAAAAAATCGGACAAAAAGGCGGCGCGTTCGGCTTAAGCCGGAAGCGCTTCATTCGACGTTCGTCTTAGAGGTGCGAAAAGGCCGTAGATTGCGATTTTTGCGCATCTCTGCTGCGCTGAAAAAACCTTTCCAAACACCCTAAAGCCTGCAAGATGTCAGTGCAGTGGATTTGATATTCGCTGCGCCGTGGCCGCGCGTTCGCGAATAGCGAATGTCAAATCCAAAACTCCACTGCAAACTGATATTTGCTGGTGTCCCTTTGGCTCTGACATTCGTAAACGAACGCGCCGCGACAGGATACGAATGTCGGAACCGGGGCACTAGCTGAAACCGGCACCTGGATTTCTTGGAGGAACGCATGCGTACGATCGGGCATTTTATCGGTGGCCGTGAGGTCAAGGGCACATCGGGCAGGTTTGCCGATGTTTTTCAGCCGATGACAGGCGAGGTTCAGGCCAAGGTCGCGCTCGCCTCCAAGGCCGAAATGCGCGCCGCCGTCGAGAATGCCAAGGCCGCTCAACCGGAATGGGCGGCGACCAACCCGCAGCGGCGGGTTCGCGTGTTGATGAAATTCCTCGAGCTGGTGGCCCGCGACAATGATGCCCTGGCCGAATTGCTGGCGCGGGAACACGGCAAGACGTTCCCCGACGCAAAAGGCGACATCCTGCGCGGCGTGGAGGTCGTGGAGTTCGCGATTGGTATTCCGCAGCTGATGAAGGGCGAATTCACGGAAGGAGCTGGTCCCGGTATCGATCTCTATTCGATGCGCCAGCCGCTCGGCGTCGTCGCTGGCATCACGCCATTCAATTTTCCGGCGATGATCCCGATGTGGAAATTCGCGCCGGCGATCGCCTGCGGCAACGCCTTCATCCTGAAGCCGTCGGAGCGCGATCCTGGTGTGCCGATGAGACTGGCCGAACTGATGCTGGAGGCCGGGCTGCCGCCGGGCATCCTCAACGTCGTCAATGGCGACAAGGAAGCGGTGGACGCCATTCTCGATGACCACGATATTTCCGCAGTCGGCTTTGTCGGTTCGTCCACGATCGCGCAATACATCTATGAGCGCGCGGCCGCGAACGGCAAGCGCGTACAATGTTTCGGCGGCGCCAAGAACCATCTCATCATCATGCCGGATGCGGACATGGATCAGACCGTGGACGCGCTCGTCGGTTCCGGCTACGGCGCTGCGGGCGAGCGTTGCATGGCGGTGTCGGTTGCCGTTCCCGTCGGCAAGACCACCGCCGACCGGTTGATGGAAAAGCTCATTCCGCGTGTCGAGAACCTGAAGATCGGCCCCTCGCTCGATGCGACCGCCGATTTCGGGCCGCTTGTGACCCGTGAAGCGCTTGAGCGGGTCAAGAACTATGTCGAAATCGGAGTCAAGGAAGGCGCCAAGCTCGCCGTCGATGGCCGCGGTTTCAAGATGCAGGGCTATGAGAATGGCTTCTACATGGGCGGCTGCCTGTTCGACCACGTCACCAAGGACATGCGGATCTACAAGGAAGAGATTTTCGGCCCGGTGCTGTCAGTAGTCCGCGCCAAGGATTATGCCGAAGCGCTGGCGTTGCCCTCCGAACATGAATACGGCAACGGCGTTGCGATCTTCACCCGCGACGGTGACGCCGCGCGCGATTTCGCCAACAGGGTCAATGTCGGCATGGTCGGCGTCAATGTCCCGATCCCGGTTCCGGTCGCTTACTACACGTTCGGCGGCTGGAAGCGTTCCGGCTTCGGCGATCTCAATCAGTACGGACCGGACTCGATCCGCTTCTACACCAAGACCAAGACGGTGACCGCGCGCTGGCCTTCCGGGATCAAGGACGGGGCTGACTTCGCGATGCCGACGATGAACTGACGCAGAACGGCCTCTTCGAGGAGGCGCCCGGAGCAGATGCAGTTCGCACTCACCGAGGACCAGATTGCGGTTCGCGACATGGCGCGGGAT
>NZ_JBAVCF010000687.1:0-1842 GCF_049586575.1 Bradyrhizobium sp. | reverse complement strand
GTTTGGAACTGCCTGAATATGACCCTGAAAATGGAATCGAAGATTTCTTTCGACGCATTACCGAAAGCCTCGTCAATCGGCCTCGCTGGAAAGTTCGGCGCTTTATAACGATTGGACTCTTCTCGTTCGCCCGACAAGTGATGTGGGCGGATTTAGATCCGTCGAAATGGCCGGATGCGGCTCGCCCCGAAGGCCATCCTCTTCTGGGCCAGATTTACGGTGACGTCGCAGGCGAAAACGCCGGCGCCACCGCACCTGTGTACGATGTTGATCTCCCCGAGATGGAGCAGCAGGCACCTGCACTAATAACCGACGCGGATGCTTCTCAGCTCAGTGCCGTTATTGATGCGACAAGCGGAAAGAATTTAGTCATTCAAGGGCCGCCCGGTACAGGAAAATCGCAGGCCATTACAAACATAATCGCCAACGCCCTATGGCATGGAAAAACAGTGCTATTCGTGTCCGAAAAAATGGCTGCATTGAATGTTGTTAAGGATCGTCTCGACAGCATGCAGCTCGGCCGTTTCTGTCTTGAGGTTCATTCGGCGAAGGCGTCCAAGTCTTTGGTGCTGAAAGCGATTCGCGACAGGATGGACGGTAATCGACCTCGATCAAACTCACACGAAGCCGAGAGCGCACGCAATGCGCTTCAGGAATCTCGTAAGAGATTGAGTGAATACTCCGCTTTGATAAACAGTCTAGCTGGCGATACGGGTCTGACCATCCATCAGATTCTATGGGCCGATTCTGCACGTTCTGATCTGCCGACGACGGTGCCTGAGAGTGTTCGAGAATTTCGCCTGCCTAGTCCACTCGACACTGATCGTTTCAAGTTGGGAGGTTATATCGCCGCCGGGCGGGCGCTGGATGACTTGGTGGCATCAATGGGCGTGTTCGCCGACCCCGCCCGTCAGCCATGGCGCGGCGTCGGTAATCTCAACCTCACACGGTTCGACCGTGCTAAGGCCGTCACCTTGGTAGACGCTTGGGGAGCCCGGCTCGACCAACTTTGTAACATGGTGGATGCGCTAAGTGCTCCTGGATGGACAAAGCCAATTTGCATTAAGGATTTTGAGCAAGTGGCAGCTATCGCTCTTACGGTACCAGATCCCGCTGAGGAGGTTAACGACGCCGTTCTCACACGAGCTACCGAGGATGATATCGCGACGTCACTTAAACGCTGGGCCGAAGTGGTCCTTGAAGCTGACCGGACGAATGCGTCACTGCTGCCGCTCTGTGACCCACAGAAATTGGCCGCCCAGTGTGAGCCGGCTGCTTCGGTCATCACGGTCGCCCAAGAGTTGGACGTCGCAGAATTGTCCCTTCGCCAGTTGGAGGCAGAATGCCGAAAATCTCAGGCCGAGGCTAAGTCCTGGGTTCGCACTGTCCAGCTCATATCAGACGTGTTTGCTACCTTCGTACCCGGCATTGAGCGCGACTTCAGCGCCAGGGCTGAGGCTATGGTCACGGGTTTCCTTCTTCACGCAGCCGCCCTTCCTATAGAGCGCTTGCCGCTGCGATTGGCTACTCTTGATGATGCGGCCATTGATATTTTGACTCACGCAGCCGCCGCCGCCGCCGAAGCCCGTTTAGCCGCCGAGCAAGCGAAATTTGAAGACCCAGCAACTCCTCACTTAATACAATCTCTGCCTTCTTCCGCTGAACTTCGGCTCGCTGCGAACACTCTCCGAAGCGCAAGTCTCTGGCAAAAACTCTTCGGCCGTGATTGGAGAGCTGCAAGGACAGTATGGCGCAGAACATTCCCAAGCACCCGCAAATCCGCCCCCGCCGAAATATCGCGCCGGCTAGTATTCGCTGCGGCGTGGAGGGACGGCATCACTC
>NZ_JBAVCF010000686.1:0-5933 GCF_049586575.1 Bradyrhizobium sp. | reverse complement strand
CTTCTTTGATAGCGTCGTAATCCGCCTCGCTCGGCAGGGCCGGGCGTGCGGAGATTGGGGACAGGGCGAATGCTTCGTCGGCCATTGCTAACTCATCCGCGCAAATCACCGCGCGTTAACTTACGATCACCACGAAGTCGCGCGAATCGCAATTGAATTGATGCCATCCGAATCACAAATCCCCATCGCATCCTCGCACCTGTCACGGCGATTCGCTGTCCGTCTGGCGCTGTTCTATGGCGCGATATTCGCTCTCAGCGGCAGCCAGTTGCCGTTCTTTCCGGTATGGCTGAGAGGCGTCGGCATCGATGCCGCCTGGATCGGCATCATTTCGGCGGTGCCGGCCGTGACCAGATTTACCGTCCTGCCGCTGGTGACGAGCTTCGCCGAGCGCAGGGCCGCCTTACGCGGCGCCATGATCGTAACGGCCGTCATCACGACGTTCGGGTTCACGGCGATCGGCACCCAGCACCTGCCGGTCGCCGTGTTTTTGGCCTATGCCGTAACCGCTGCGGCGTGGACGCCAACGGTCCCGCTGACGGATGCCTATGCGCTACGTGGCGTCGTGCGATATGGGATCGATTACGGACCGGTCCGGTTGTGGGGCTCGGCGGCCTTTATCGTCGGTGCCTTGGGATGCGGGCGGCTCGCCGATCTCATCGCGGCCAGGCACCTGATCTGGATCATTGCGGCCGCGGCTGCGCTTGGCGCCGTCGTCAGCTTCGGCCTGCAACCGCTGGATAGCCGCAAGGCGCAAGCTTTAGCGCCGCGCGGTTCGGGCGCCTTGCTGCGCGACCCCGGTTTTCTGGCCATCATCGCCGCGTCGGCGCTGATCCAGGGCAGCCACTCCGCTTATTATGTCTTTGGCTCGATCACCTGGCAGCTCGCGGGCCTCGGCGGCTTCACGATTGCCGCATTGTGGGCGCTCGGGGTTATTGCCGAGATCGTGGTCTTTGCATTGTCGCCGCGTTTCACGCTGCAACCTTCGACCCTGGTGGTGATTGGGGGCTGTGGGGCCGTGGCGCGCTGGCTGATCACGGCGCAAGAGCCGCCGGTTGCCGTACTTGCCGTGGTCCAGCTTGCGCACGGTTTGAGTTTCGGGCTGACACAACTCGGCACCATGGGATTGATGGTGCGGCACGTTCCCGTCCCGGTCATCACGCGCGCGCAGGGCTATCTGGCCGCCGCCGCCGGGATTGTCTCGTCCAGCGCGTCGATCGTCTCGGGCATGATCTACGCCCGCTACGGCCAAGGCGTCTATTACCCAATGGCCTTGATGGCATTTGCAGGCGTGGCCGTGATCTGGCTCGCGCGGAAATATCTTGAGGCTCACCCCCAGAGCGAGGCGTCCGGCGGGTAGACGAGGCTGCCATCGTAGCGCAGGCCGCGCTCGCGGTCGCGCTTAAGCAGCAACGGGCCATCGAGGTCGACGAAACGAGCTTGTTGCGCGAGCAGCATGGCGGGCGCCATCGACAGCGATGTTGCCACCATGCAGCCGACCATGATGTCGAAGCCTTGCGCGGCCGCCGCGTCCGCCATGGCAAGCGCTTCCGTCAATCCACCGGTCTTGTCGAGCTTGATGTTGACCGCATCGTAACGTTCGCGAAGGCCGGGCAAGGAAGCGCGGTCGTGGACGCTTTCGTCGGCGCACACTGCAATCGGCCGCTTGATATGGGCGAGACGCCCATCGTTGCCGGCTGGCAGCGGCTGTTCGACCAGCGTGACGCCGGCTTCGGCGCAGGCGGCGAGATTTTGCTCGAGATTGGCTTCGGTCCAGGCTTCGTTGGCATCGACGATCAGTTCGGAGTCGGGAGCGGCCTTTCGCACGGCAGCGATCCGCAGCCCGTCGCCGTCGCCGCCGAGCTTGATCTTGAGTAGCCTGCGGCGCGCGGCCTTGGCGGTAGCGGCCGCCATCGTCTCAGGCGGGCCCAGCGAGATGGTGTAGGCGGTGACGGTAGCGCGGGGCGCGTCGCGGCCGAGCAAGTCCCAGATCCGCTGGTCACTCTGCTTGGCTTCGAGATCGAGCAGGGCGCAGTCCAGCGCGTTGCGGGCGGCCGATGGCGGCATGGCGGCCTGCAAGGCCACCCGGTCGAGCCCGCGGCCGATCGCATCCTGCATCGCCAGGATTGCCGCTAACGTCGCTTCCGGTGTCTCGCCATAGCGGGGGTAGGGTACGCATTCGCCTCGCCCGGCGGCCTCACCCCGACGCACTTCCGCCACAACAACGACCGCTTCCGTCTTGGCGCCGCGGCTGATGGTGAAGCCACCCTCGATCGGCCAGCGTTCGATTCTCGCGTCAAGTGTTGGCGGTTTGCCGGAAGTCATTTTAATATCTCGCAAATATGAACGTGCCGCTTGCCCGCCGCGACCTATTGTGTGACCTATTATGTATTGGCTGGGCTGTTGCGTTCTACAAATTTATCAGAGCGTCGCTGGATCTTTCTCTTCTTCACCGACAGGAGAAGCAGCGCGGGAGTTGGAATCGTGAACGGCGACCCGACATTGGAGCGTATCGCAAACGGCAATGGTCTCGCGCTGTGCGCGGCCGGCCCCTGGATCGCACGCTTTGCATCGGAACTCGAGCAGATGGTTTCGGATGCCGAAGGGCTGACCGGAAGCCGGCCCAACATCTTCATCGATGTGTCGCAGGTCTCCAAACTCGATACGTTCGGGGCCTGGCTGATCGAGCGCCTCCGCCGCAACCTGACCCAGGACGGCGCCGAGGCCAAGATCGCAGGCCTGTCGGCGGATTATTCCAGCCTCGTCGACGAGGTGCGCCGGGTAAAGGCGATCCCGGCAGCCGATGTCACGACGGTGACCATCACAGGCATCCTGGACCAGGTTGGCCGCACCATGACCGGCATCGGCAGTACGATGCTGGGGCTCGTCGATATGCTGGGCGCGGTATTGGCCGCCAGCGGGCGGGTCCTGACCCATCCGCGGAGCTTTCGCCTGACCTCCACGGTGCATCACATGGAACAGGTGTGCTGGCGGGCGGTGCCGATCGTCGTCCTGATCACCTTCCTGATCGGCTGCATCATCTCCCAGCAAGGCATCTTTCACTTCCGAAAGTTCGGCGCCGACATCTTCGTGGTCGATATGCTGGGTGTGCTGGTGCTGCGCGAGATCGGCGTGCTGCTGGTCGCAATCATGGTCGCGGGGCGTTCGGGAAGCGCCTACACCGCCGAACTCGGTTCCATGAAGATGCGGGAGGAGATCGATGCGCTGCGCACCATGGGTTTCGATCCGATCGAGGTTCTGATCCTGCCACGGATGCTGGCGCTGGTTCTGGCGCTGCCGATCCTGGCCTTCCTCGGGGCGATCTCCGCCCTTTACGGCGGCGGCCTCGTAGCCTGGCTTTATGGCGGGGTTGACCCGGAAGCGTTTCTGCTGCGGTTGCGCGATGCTATCTCGATCGACCACTTTACCGTCGGCATCATCAAGGCGCCGGTGATGGCGGCGGTGATCGGGATCGTCGCCTGTGTCGAGGGGCTTGCCGTGCAGGGCAGCGCGGAATCGCTCGGACGGCACACGACATCGTCGGTCGTGAAAGGCATCTTCTTCGTGATCGTGATGGATGGCGTGTTTGCGATCTTCTTTGCCTCGATCGGGATGTGACGATGGCGGTCCAGGCGCAGAGCCAAGTTCCGCTCCAGGTGCAGATCCAGGAGCAGGACGCGATCATACGGGTACGCGACATCTCGGTGCAGTTCGGTTCGACCAAGGTGCTCGACGGTCTCAACCTCGACGTCAAGCGTGGCGAGATCCTGGGCTTTGTCGGTCCCTCCGGCGCCGGCAAATCGGTGTTGACGCGCACGATCATTGGGCTGGTTCCGAAAGTCTCCGGGCGCATCGAGGTGTTTGGCGTCGATCTCGATGCCGCCAGCGCCTCCCAGCGGCGCGCCGTGGAGCGGCGCTGGGGAATCCTGTTTCAGCAGGGCGCGTTGTTTTCCTCGCTGACGGTGCGGCAAAACATCCAGTTCCCGGTACGCGAATATCTCGACGTCACCCAGCAATTGCTCGACGAGATCACCATCGCCAAGCTCGGCATGGTGGGACTGCGTCCCGAAGTGGCGGACCGTTTCCCGTCCGAATTATCCGGCGGCATGATCAAGCGCGTGGCGCTGGCGCGCGCTCTGGCGCTCGATCCGGAACTGGTATTTCTGGATGAACCGACCTCGGGCCTCGATCCGATCGGCGCCGGCGATTTCGACGAGTTGGTCCGGACGCTCCAGCGGACTTTGGGCTTGACCGTTTTCATGGTAACTCATGACCTCGATAGCCTTTATACGGCGTGTGACCGGATTGCCGTTTTAGGGAACGGTAAGATCATTGCCGCAGGATCGATGGCCGACATGCAGGCCTCGCAGCACCCCTGGTTGAGGGCGTATTTCCACGGCAAACGCGCCCGCGCGGTCATGGGATAGTTCACGAATTCATTTTTAGCATTTTCTTGTGGTTCTCTATCTCATTCAGGTTGGTTTCGGAGTTGGGTAATGGAAACGCGCGCGAACTACGTTCTGATCGGATCGTTCACGCTCGCCGTGATCGCCGCCGCGTTCGGCTTCGTGCTCTGGTTCCAGAGCCTCCATACCACCAAGCTGCGCAGCCCTTTGCGCATCATTTTCGAGGGCCCGGCCGCCGGCTTGCGAAACGGCGGCAGCGTCAATTTTAACGGTATTAGAGTAGGCGAGGTCGTCTCGGTAAAGCTCGACAACCCGCGTCGCGTGGTCGCACTGGCCATGGTCGAAAATAACACGCCGCTCCGCAAGGACACCCTTGTGGGCCTCGAGTTTCAGGGCCTGACCGGCGTGGCCGCCATTTCGCTCAAGGGCGGCGAGGAAGCGGCGCCCCCGGTGCCGCTTGGCGAAGACGGCGTCCCGGTGCTGACCGCCGATCCAAATGCGCTCCAGGACGTCACGGAGGCGATCCGCGGCACCTTGCAGAACATCAACCGGGTGGTCGCCGACAACCAGCAGGCCGTGAAAAACTCGCTGCATAACCTCGAAGTCTTTACCGCCTCGCTGTCGCGCAACGCCGAGAAGATCGACGGCGTCATGCTCAAGGTCGATGGCGTGATGGGCAAGGCCGACAATCTGATGGTTGGCCTCAACAGGCTCGCCGGCGGCAAGGATGGCGGGGAACTGTTCCTCACCGTCCAATCGATCCGCGAACTGGCCGAAGACTTCGACAAGCGCTCCGGCGCCCTGATGACCGACGGTCGCCGCACGCTCGCCGACATCAGCCGCGCGGTGAACAATCTCGACCGCAATCCGACCCGCTTGTTGTTCGGCGCGGGCAATTCAACCTCGCCGGCCGCCGCCTCGGCATCAACGCCGACGCCGCCGCCGCCGAGGCGTGCGCAGTAGCGAACTCCGCTGTCATCGTCCGCCAAACCGGTACGGGTCTCGCCTTCGGCGAGCCCAATGACAGGCTGCGGCGGACGATCCAGTATTCCAGAGGCTTGAATGTTGGGCCGAGAGGCTGCAGCGTACTGGATGCACCGCATGCGCGGGGCATGACGACCTTGTGTTGAGGTGCAAACAAAAACGGAGGCTGCGAGGCCTCCGTTTCATCATTCCCTATTTGCCACTCGCCACTTACCCCAGCCGGCCCGCCGCGTGCGCGAGCAGGGTGTAGACGAGGCCGGTCTCGGAGGTGAGGTGAGCGCGCAGCGCCTGCGGCCCGCGATCCTCCCGCGCGACCTCATCGAGCAGGCGCTCGAATTCGGCGATATAGCGGTCGACCGTCTGCTTGAAGTTGCGGTCGCTGCGATATTTGCGGGCGACTTCATCGAAGGCCTTCTGGCCCGCGGGCGTATAGAGCCGCTTCGAAAACGCCTTGCTCTCGCCGCGCTGATAGCGATCCCACATTTCAGCCGCGAGATTGCGATCCATCAACCGGCCGATGTCGAGCGACAGCGACTCCAGCGG
>NZ_JBAVCF010000685.1:0-1596 GCF_049586575.1 Bradyrhizobium sp. | reverse complement strand
GCGTTCAGGGCTTTCTGGCCGAGCCGACGGATGGCGGGGGCCCCTTCCCGGCCGTCGTACTCGGCCACGAGCGCTACGGTCTGGTTCAGCACACGCTTGATCTCGCGGCGAAATTCGCGCGCGACGGATATGTCTGCATTGCCCCTGACCTCTTTTCACGCTGGGAGGGCGATAAGGCAAAGCTTAATCGCGGCGAAGTCCAAGTTCCGATTTCCGACAACGACATCAAGTCCTACATGAGCGACGGTCTCGACTTTCTGCTCAAGCATCCGAAGGTCGATCCGAACCGCGTGGCCGCAATGGGCGTCTGTCAGAGCGGCTCGTTCCCCCTCCTCCTCAACAGCATCCGTTCGGAAGTCATCGCAAACGTCGTGGTCTATGGGGGCGCGCAGATCGCCGAATATACGGCTAAGCCTCCGATCCGGCACGAGACCTATGAACAGATCGTCAGCCGCATCACCGCACCTGTCATCGGCATCTGGGGCGAGGACGACTTCGTCGTATCGATCAACGATGTGCGCAAGTTGCGCGCCGTCCTCGAGGATCATCGCAAGACATACGAATTCACGCTGTTTCGCGACATGCCGCATGGCTGGATGAATGACACCATGCCGGGCCGCTATCGGCCGAAGGAGACCGCGAAGGTCTGGGCCATGATTCTGGATTTCCTGAAACGGGCACAGAACGGCGCCTTTCCGCCCGATCGCATGCTGTGGAAATTCGAGTCCGATGCCGCGGTCAGCTACGACTTCACCAAGAAAGTGCGCCTTGCCTAGATCAATTTGGGACTAACTGCCGGACAGGTGCGTGAGCGTGTTCGTAAGATCGCAGGCCCTCAGGTAAACGACCCCACGGGAGGACAATATGCTGAAATCGATCTTGAGTTGGCTCTGTGGAGCCGCGATCGGCCTCGCACTACAGGGGGCGGCGGCCCAGACGATATCTGTCGGCGGAGTCGGCTCAGGATCGCCAATCCATTGGCCGATCTATATTGCCAACGCGAAGGGTTTTTATCGCCAGCTCGGCGTCGAGGTTACGTACACGCCTATTGCCTCAAGCGCCAATGTCGTCCAACAGGCCGTGGCCGGATCGCTCGATATCGCCGTCAGCGGCCCCGGCGATGCGCTGCGCGCAATCAATCAGGGCGCGCCGCTGACACTGCTGCGGGTTGAAGTGGGGCCGTCGGGCTACGAAATATTCGCCAAGAAATCCATCAAGACTGTCGCGGAGCTGCGCGGCAAACTCATCATGATTGGGGGCGCGAAGGACATTACCCGCTACTACATAGAAGCGCTTCTTCGTCGCAGCGGCCTCAAGCCTGGTGATTATGACTACATCTACGCCGGCGCCACTTCTCAACGCTACGCCGCGCTTGCGTCAGGCTCAATCGATGCCACCATACTGACAGCGCCATTCAATTTCACCGCGCGCGAAAACTACACGGACTTTGGACCGCCGCCGCCCGAGACCGAGCGGGTTCCTTTTGCCGTTTTCACTCTGCGCCCCGCGTGGGCGCGGCAGCATGCGGCGGAGGTAAAAAAGTTTTTGGATGGCTTCCGACAAGGAGTCGATTACTTCTACGACCCGAAAAATGCC
>NZ_JBAVCF010000684.1:0-4272 GCF_049586575.1 Bradyrhizobium sp. | reverse complement strand
GACTAGTGTCATGCAGCAAAGACTTGTTCTGCTGGTAATCCCGCATCAAAGCGACGGCAGAGGCGCTGTGATCGCGGCACGAACCTAAAGTATTCGTACTTGCCCTCGCGCTTTTTCTCCACGGCATCCTTAAGCTCCGGGTGACGCTCCATCACCTTCGGACTGTTAGCCGCGAGTTCACGCACTCGCTGCTCGCCAGAGCTGCCGATGAAGCCGAAGTCGGTATCGATGCTTTGGAGCAGATGAGTGGGCACCCAATCTTTTTGCTGCCAGAGGTAGGCGACAATGACGTGCCATTGGGTTTTGCATTGGACGGATTTCATATCTTTTATTGTATAACTTTGGCGCGATGGAACTCTTGAGCCAGCCCCAGGTTGGTTCCACAGTCGCATTTCAGCGATTGGGAAACTCAGCCATGAGCACCACCACGATTATCATAATTATTCTCCTCATCGTTCTGCTTGGCGGCGGCGGTTTCTATGGTCGGGGCCGTTGGTTCTGAGCCTTTCTCGTCCCGGGTTGATCGAAGTTCCATACTTACGTGAGCGTGGCGATTAGCGCCCAGACGAAATGCGCCGCGAAGCACCCAAAGACGATAACGCCGAACAGCTTGAACCAGGCGTACCGGTGCTGACGGCGGCGCGTGACCACGATGCCGTCGTGTTTGCCGGCGGAGTAGCCTTCTTCAAGACCTTCGTAATAGTCGCTATTTCTCATGGTGTGGTTTTGAGTGATTGATTTTTATTTGGAGCTGCCCCGACATAATACCGTGGCGCAGGACGCTCCCGACGCGGTGCGAGGCACTCCCTGTCCTGAAAGGGTGCCTACCGAGTGCAAGCCAGTATTGGCGCAAGCTGATTTCGCCGCGGCAGTAGGCGAGGGTGAGTTCGAGCTCGCCGTCGCGGATGGCGCGTTTGAGTTTCTTGGGGGCAGGAAGCGCTTTTGCTTTTTCGAGGAGGGTTCGGGTCATACAGTGCGCAAGATGCCCGTCTCGATTAAGTAGTCGATGTACGTGGTCGGGCCGCCGTCGGGGAATATCGTGTCGCGCCAGTTCTTGTATTTTTCGGGGTCGAGCGCTTCGGACGGCGGATTGTAATTCTCGTTCAGCCAATCGAGGACGCGTTCGAGGAACGGTTGGAGATGCTCGCGACCCTTGGTGCTCCTGCCGACGCCCTGCATCTTTCCGTCTATGTTGACCATTTCCCCGTTGAATTCTTGATTGAGCCATTCGCGGACTTTGCGGCGATCTTCACCATCGTGGTGGTCCATGCCTTCTTGGTAGAAAGCGACCAGCGGCACTACAGCGCCCTCATAGTACCGCCTCATGCGCCCGCTCTCCGGCAGGTCCGGCTTCATCGTGAAGCGCATCCCCGGATTTTCCCTCACGAATTGGAGGAATTTTGCCTTCGCTGTGGGAGCGAATTGGAGCGTTCCTTGTGGTGTCGAGCGGCATTCGAATTCCATACATTAGCGATTATCAAGATAATCGTCGTAATCGGTGCTGCGGACGGCGGCATTCACCTCGCGCGGCGGAAGCTTGTGCGATAGCGCATACTCGGCGCTGGAGAAGTCGCGGTCGTGCATCGCGTCTCGCACCTCGTCGTATTCATCACCCGTCAGAGGTTTCGTCTTTGCGGCGACCTCGCGCGGGTTGTCCGGATGCATTCCTTTGCCTTCCGGGCATTTCCGAACGTCGTGGCCGGTGCGCCCGCATATCGAGCACCTTCGCTTGCCCTTAGCTTTTTGGGAAGCAGTGGTTGCTTTCGTGCGGCGTCCGCGTTTCGGTTCGTCTTCAATTGCCGGCTCGGACTGCACGACCGGACGCTCTGCAAGAGCACCGGCAAGTATCGCAACAGCCTGGTCGGGCGTATCCACACCTAGCGGCTGGGAGTTGCTTTGCGCCGGCTGTCAAGCGCGGCCATTGAGGCCTTTACGGCGATTTCCCTGCGACGTTTTTTCGACAGCTTTTTCGCGCGGGCGATTCTACCTTTGCGCGCGAATTCGATAATATCCATGCTCGCGAGTATATCACGACCGTGCAACCAGGGTGAGGATAGTGGCCTATCCAAGACTCTTTCCTCCACCCCATTTTGCATTGTAGTCGGAGAGGTAACGCTCAAAATTCAGAAGCGCGAACCTGACCGCACGCAACCTATTCCCTATGCGAATAGTTACGACGAAAATACCGGAAGCCATACCGAGCAGGAACCCCATCACGAGGTTCGGTCGAAAAAAGTCTGGCCGAGGAGGGAGCGAAAATGACAACTCTGGTGCAAGACCAAACACAATAACTGCCCCGCAAAATGCACAAAACGAGCAAACGAGAAAGCAAACGAGAGCGCCGTTCCATCGGGTGAAATATTCCACTTTATCCCTTGTACCGTCACGCAGGGTCACGATGACGTCGTGCAATTCTTCAGCCGATTTTCGGCGGCTCTCACGGAACGCAACCCTTCTTGTTTCGATTACAGAGAGAATGAACGGATACAGAAAGTTCGCGGCTACCGACGCAACAATGCCAACAGCAGCAGGGATGATTAAGGCCGACATAGCCGTCGTCCACATTCCGCTCGACGATGTCATGGGGAATATCCTCAACAACCATCAATGGTCAAAACCTAGACTACCTTCCCGAACACAGCAATTACCGTTCACACAGCCCCTTATAATAGAGGGTAGGCAGCTCTCTTTAGCGGCGAGCGTTCCTGCAAGTTGACCCTTGCCACCGACACGAGGCTCTGGCTTGTCGCTGTCGCTCGCCCATATGAACCAACTGAATGTAGGATTAAAACGCACGCTGAGGCCGCAGGGCCGTGCCATCCACTCCTTCAATCCTTTAAAGGAAATTGACAAACGAAAAGCGCAAGAGCTGGCCGAGTTGGTCTACACCATTTACCCAGAAGGCCAGCAGACGCTCACGGTGCGGAAGGGAAAATGGGAGCTGGCACCGGCGCTCCTAGCGGCAAAATCACTCGACCAGGTACAGGGCAGTGAGGAGGTCAATGGGGTTATGGGCGACCTGCTCTTTAACCCGCTCGTCCGAAATTGTTTGTGCGGTAAGAAGCAATTCGTATTCGATGAACGGCGCGTGATCCTAGCCCGGCTGAACCGGAAGGATATCGGCGAGAAGGCAGCGCTCACGATCGGCCTATTCCTTATTGGACAGTATGGAGGCCAGCTCGTCATCCCCGATTTCGGCTTCTACGGTCGGGACGTCCACTCAAATCTCATTCGGGAAAACCGCCTGATTGCCGGCGTGAATTTCCTCGATGAGCTGACACCTAAACTCAGACAAAGCGTTCTGCTCATACCTCAAAAAATCGGCTGCGGTGCGACGTTTGACGATGCGGAAGCGCTCGTCAGCTACGCGAAGCTGCTGCGGGGTACGAACGAGTACAACGATTTCGTCCACGCTGCGATGGGGTAGGGTGTCGGGAATTGTACGGCACTGTAGACGCGGCGAGGACTAATAGGCTGTCATCATGATCGGGACATAATGTTCGAAAAGGAACGAGAGGGCTTGGCATATTGCGGCAATAGAAGCACAAACCGCGGCGCGGCCGTTCCATTTAGCCTGATGCTCCAAGAGCCCGGCCAATGGCACGCGGCGCGTTTCTTCCCACGGATAGCCGATCGTATGGTCGTAAGCGGCGGACATCCAAAAGATCCCCGCAAGCATAGAGAAGATCGCTACCAGGGCCTCAAAAACGAACATGACGGTAAACGACATCGCAGTTCCCCTTGGTGGTCTGCAACTCTAGCCATCATGAGGCAACGGCGAACGCGAACGCCGTTATAATTATAATTATCGATGGCAGGTGTAAGACAGGTCGTCTTTGAAGCCGGTGCAGCCACCTAGCGCTGTGTGAATGCATGTGATCCTAGCAGTTGAAGAATATGGTTTAGCAATATCTCCACCCCGGTGACCTGTGTCATCTGTTCCATCAACGGCGCAAGTGCATTCGCAAGAGTTAGTTATATCGACCCTGTAGATCGTCCAGTCGCCTTGTTGTTCAGAACCTTTCGTTCCTCGAATACACGGCTGTCCGTTTCGATCAAGCTCGGGGCATTCGTTTCTCCGTTGGCTAACATTCTTGAAATGAACAGGTGAGGCCTGCAGAGAACTTGCCGGTGCCGATGCCGATGGTTGAGTTGCAGCTTCTGAAGGCGCTGGCTGGGGCCCAGCGTCGTCTGAGTTAGGTGTAAAAATAAATTCGCCCTGAGTAGAACAGTCGGATGGAATTACTTGATGCGCGGAATTGTAATTAAAGC
>NZ_JBAVCF010000683.1:0-4487 GCF_049586575.1 Bradyrhizobium sp. | reverse complement strand
CGAGCGTGCCGGCCGGAATATCGCGGACCTTCTCATAGGCCGTAACGCGCGCCTGCTTGAACACGGCTTCCGCCACCGCATCCGCCAGGATCAGGAGATCGCCGTTCTTCGCCCAATTGTCGGCGGGCGCGTCGGTGACCTTGTAGAGGCCGTAGGCGATCTTCGGCGAGAAGCTGATCGCTCGATTGCCCGGAAGCGTCCATGGCGTGGTGGTCCAGATCACGACACCGGCACCGGCGAACGCCCCGTGGGCCGGCGATGTGACCGGGAATTTCACCCACACCGTATCCGAGGTGTAATCCTCGTATTCGACCTCGGCCTCAGCGAGCGCGGTCTTCTCCACCACGCTCCACATCACGGGCTTGGAGCCGCGATAGAGCGTGCCGTTGGCGGCAAACTTCATCAGTTCGCGCGCGATCTGTGCTTCGGCCGGGTAGCTCATGGTGGCGTAGGGGTGATCCCAGTCGCCGATGATGCCGAGCCGCTTGAATTCCTCACGCTGCACGTCGAGCCAGTGCGTGGCATAGGCGCGGCACTCCTTGCGGAACGCCACCATCGCGGTGGAGTCGCGGAAGTCCGGCTTGGTCTTGCCCTTGGAGCGGTAGTTTTCTTCCTCGATCTTCCATTCGATCGGCAGGCCGTGACAGTCCCAGCCCGGCACGTAGTTGGAATCAAAACCCAGCATCTGCTGGCTCTTGGTCACGACGTCCTTGAGGATCTTGTTGAGCGCGTGCCCGATATGGATGTTGCCGTTGGCGTAGGGCGGGCCATCATGGAGGACGAATTTCGGCCGCCCCGCGGATGCCTCGCGCAAGCGCTCATAGAGGCCGATCTTGTTCCAGGTCTTGAGGATGTCCGGCTCGCGCTGGGGCAGGCCGGCGCGCATCGGAAATTCTGTCTGCGGCAGGAACAGGGTCTTGGAATAGTCTGATACGTCGGACTTTTGCGGCTTTTCGGACATGGGGGCTCTGGTACGCGATCGAGGGCGGATGGCGGATGAACGACAAATCCCGGTCTTCTCGCCGAGCGGAAAGCTCAGGCGGAAGCCGGGCCGCTAATGCCGATGCTGCGCCGCGTAAACATGGGCTTTCCATAGCAGGGGGCGGCGAAATCGCAAAGCCCGCCCGACCAAGCAAAAATCAGCCCGCGACCCCCAATTTTGGGAAGGCCCCGGGCGAGGCCGCCAGAACTGCGCGGGCGCGACGGCTATCGCCGTCCATCTGGCGGATAAGGCCGTCGAGGCCGTCGAACTTCAATTCCTCGCGCAGGAAGGCGATAAAAGCCACGTCCAGGCGGCTGCCATAGAGGTCGCCCTTGAAATCGAACAGGAAGACCTCAAGCAGCGGTGCGCCATTGTCGAAGGTCGGGCGACGGCCGAAACTCGCCACGCCATCGAAGCGTTGGCCGTCTCGGCCGACGCGCACCGCATAGATGCCGTGCCTGAGGCCGCAATTCTTGTCGAGCCGGATATTGGCGGTCGGATAGCCGAGGTCGCGGCCGCGTTTTTCGCCGTGAACGACCTCGCCGGTGATGAACCAGGGGCCGCCCAGCATGGCGGTCGCCTCATCGATCTGGCCTTCCGCCAGCGCCATGCGGATCGCGCTTGAGGAGACCGGCCGCTCGGCGATGTCGACATGCGCCTGAACGTCGACCTCTATTCCGAGCCGCGGCGCCTCGGTGACCAACAGGCCGGGCGAGCCGACGCGACCTTTGCCGAAATGAAAGTCATAGCCGACCGCGATGCCACTGATTCCGAGCCGTTCGATCAGATCGTGGTGAATAAAGTCTTGCGCGCTCGTCTCGGCGCGACGCCTGTCGAATGTCATCACCACAGCGCCCGAAAGGCCGGTGCCCGCCAAAAGGCGGAGCTTTGCGGCCTCATCCGTGAGGCGGAACTGGGGGGTGTTCGGGCTGAAATAACTTCGTGGGTGGGGTTCGAATGTCACCGCGAATGGCGGTTTGCCGTGCGCTGTGCCCATGCGCAGCGCCGCGTCGATGACGGTGCGATGGCCGAGATGAACACCGTCGAAATTACCCATCGCCACGACCATTCCCTTGGGGATGAAGGCCGGAGGGGCGTTATCGCGGATCACCGTAAAATCGCGGGCCATTTACAAAGTCTTAGTGACAGAGGGCGGACCGTGGCTTGAGGCGGCAGGCGAAGTCAAGCCGGTCCGATGGGTCTCACAGGATAGCGGATAGGCCCATTGGCTCCGGCGTCGGTTAACGGGCTGTTTAACGGCTGATGGTAGTCGTTGGGTTGGAGTGCGGGGTTGCGTATTGGCCCCGCAGTGTTCGATTGTTGCCGAGGGGGTTTGAAGATGGCGGTGGATCTATCGATGTCGGTTCTGGTGGTGGACGATTACAACACCATGATTCGCATCATCAGAAATCTCCTCAAGCAGCTCGGCTTTGAGAATATCGACGATGCCGCCGACGGATCGGCTGCGCTCAACAAGATGCGCGCCAAAAAATATGGGCTGGTGATCTCCGACTGGAACATGGAGCCGATGACCGGCTACGACCTGTTGCGCGAAGTCCGCGCCGATCCCAATCTCGCCACCACCCCGTTCATCATGATCACGGCCGAGTCCAAGACCGAGAACGTGATCGCCGCCAAGAAGGCGGGCGTGAACAACTACATCGTCAAGCCATTCAACGCGGCGACCCTGAAGACCAAGATCGAGGCGGTATTCCCGGATCTGGCGAACGCGTAAGCCGCGCGGCAATCCCGCCGAATTTGTCAGTGCCCGGCCTTTGAGCCGGGCATTTTCATTTTGGGTCTGCCAAGCCTTACCATCGCAGCTCCCGCGTCAGCGCGCGTGGCGGATGGCCGAACAACTCCTTCACGGATGCGGGATCGAGCTGATCAATGCCCTCGAACTCTTCCGAATGGATGCCCCGCGTCACGAACAGGCAATCGATTCCAAAACCGTGCGCGCCGGCAAGGTCCGTTCGCACGGAATCTCCGATCGCGAGTACCTGGTCGAGCGCCACCGCCTGCCCGCGCCGGTCGGCGGCCAGCGCGATGGCACGCTCATAGATCGGCCGGTGCGGCTTGCCGTAGAAGATCACCTCGCCGCCGAGTTCGAGATAAAGTTCGGCGATCGCGCCCGCGCAATAGATGAGCCGGTCGCCGCGTTCGACGACAATGTCGGGATTGGCGCAGACCAGCGTGAGCTTCCGTTCGCGCGCCTTCAACATCATTGCGCGATAGTTTTCCGCTGATTCCGTTTCGTCATCGAACAGGCCGGTGCAGACGATGTAGTCGGCCTCCTCCAGAGGCGCCAGCACGGGAGCGAGGCCGCGATAGATCGAGTTGTCGCGCTCGGGGCCGACCCAGAACACCTTCTGGCCGGGATGGTCGGCGACGAAATTCCGCGTCAGATCGCCGGAACTGACGATGGCATCGTAGGTCTCGTCGGCGACGTGAAGCTTGCGCAACTGCCGCTGCACTGAATCCGCTGGCCGCGGGGCGTTGGTGATCAGGATGACGGTGCCCCCTCGGGCCCGAAAGTTCTGGAGGGCTTCGCACGCCTCGGGAAAAGCGACGAGGCCGTTATGCACGACGCCCCAGATGTCGCTCAGCAGGACGTCCACGCCGCCAATGAGGTCGCGCAGCCTGTCGGCAAATTTCAGCGCGGTCATCTTCTAGGCTAGTTCGGACCAACCGCACGCCGCGCCAGCGCGGCGTTGCCGGTGGCGCGCGGCGAAGACTCGATAACCGACGCGTCGGCTGCCGGCGCTTTGACCGCGCCGTTGGATTCCGGTGCCTTGCTTGCTCCGTCCGCGGCTGGCGCGCCCTCGGGCCGCAGCGGCCGGGGCGGGGCAAACAGGAAGCCCTGGCCGAACCGGACGTCGAAATCGAGCAGATCGACGACGGCGCGCTCGCCTTCGATTCGCTCGGCGATCAAGTCGATGCCGAAGCGGCCAAGCAGGTCGGAAAGATCCGAGGGGTGAATGTCCGATGCCGACGAGGCCTTCGGATCGAGCAACAGCGCGGCCGGCACCTTGATGAAGCGGACGCCGCGATCGGCAAGCTCGCGCGGCTCTATTCTGAGATCGGTGACGTGGTCGATCGAGAAGCGATATCCCCGCTGCGCCAGCGCCGCCAGATGTTCGCTTTCGGTCGGACCGAGGTTGCGAAACGTCGCCTGCTTGAATTCGATTACGAAGGAGGGCGCGAGCGCGCGGTTGGCTTCGAGAAAATCCAGGCATGGCGCGAACGTCGCGGGACTGCCGAGCGTTGCGGCGGCCATGTTGCAGAACACGCCGACTTCCTTGTTGCGGACCATCAAGCGGCGCAGCACCTGAACGCAACGCAGCATCATGGTGTGATCGACCCGACCCATCAGGCCGGCGGCCTCTACATAAGGCAGGAAATCGTCGGCCGCGAGCACACGATCATGCTCGTCGCGAATTCGCGTCACAGCCTCGTAAAAACGGACCTTGCGCTGCGGCAAGGTCACCATCGGTTGCAGGTAGAT
>NZ_JBAVCF010000682.1:0-9230 GCF_049586575.1 Bradyrhizobium sp. | reverse complement strand
GACCGATTTTTCGGAAGGCATAACCCGGACCAGCTTGCGCCTGATGTTCACTTCTTTCATGTTCTGCGCCAGCCGGGACGGATTCCGAAGTGCAAGTTCACGCACCGTCGGAACGCCTGCGGCGCGCACCAAGCCGACCTTTGCCCTGCCCATGCCGGGAATCCGCATGTAGTCGGAAAAGTTCGCCCACTCGAGCAACTGCTGTTCACTGATACCCGTCTTGGCCGCAAGCGCCTTGCGTCCCTTCACGGTTCTTGCCGCCTCCAAAAGGCGGTCCGTGGTGCGAATGCCCAGCGACTTCAGTTTGGAAGCTGCGAAAGAGGGAAGGCCATCAATCTCGGAAATAGGATATGTCATGATTCTTCGATGTGAAATCTATGTCACGCGAACTGAAGCAATCCGGGAGTCCCTGCGATGATCGCGCCCATTTGATCCTCCCCGATTTTGTCTCGGCCAAACCGGAAAAGTTCGCGCGCGATGTTTTGAATGTCGTTGATGCCGAGGCCCAGTCCCATCAGCCGCGAGCCGACGGCCATCAGGCCGCCTCCCATCAGCTTCGCGAAGCCGCCACCGTTCTCCGACGCGGAGATTGCCGCTTCTGCTCCGGGAATCTTGTCAATCAAGGCCTGGACCTTGTCCGAGGGACCTTCCTTGCGAAGGTAACCCAGAACGATACCGACGGTCTTCTCGGCCACAGTACGTTCAATGCCGGCCTTGGAGGCCAGCCACGCCGTTAGTTCGTCCATCGTGCCCCGTCCTCGGCCAGCTTGTCCGCCGGATCCCCCACTTGCGATTTATCTTGATCTTCTGCGGGACGAATTACAAGCGATCACCGTGTCTGTCGGTGTGAATCGAGCGGCAAGTGTTGCAGCAATGCAAGAGCAAGAGACGATTTCGCCCCTTGACGGCTTGGTTTCGTTGCGAACTTGATGACGCGAAGCGCCAAAACCGGGTCGAATGTGCGCCAAACGAAAATGCGTTCCCATTGGTCATAACGTTCGTTGAAGGTTTCAATCGGCTCGCAACATGCACTATAAGTGCGGCGTTTGGACTGCGCCTTGAGGTGCACGACGAGGCGATGCGATGGCAACACCCGATACCCGGACCGTCGATACTGCCGAGAAGATTTTTATCGGCAAAGGCGAAGAGCCAGCCTGGTTGACGCTGGCGTTGGCCAATCGGCACGGGCTTGTGACGGGTGCAACCGGGACCGGAAAGACCGTCTCGTTACAGGTGATGGCCGAGGGATTTGCGCGTGCAGGCGTTCCCGTCTTTGCGGCCGACATCAAGGGAGACCTGTCCGGCATTTCAGAAGTCGGTGAGGCCAGGGATTTCATCCTCAAGCGTGCCGTCGATATGGGGCTGTCGTTCCAGCCGGACCGGTTTTCGACGGTGTTTTGGGATGTATTTGGTGAGCAGGGGCATCCGGTGCGCGCCACCGTCTCCGAGATGGGACCACTCCTGCTGTCGCGCATGATGGACCTGAACGATGTCCAGGAGGGCGTGCTGAACATCGCCTTCAAGGTCGCGGACGAACAGGGCCTGTTGCTCCTCGACATGAAGGACCTGCGCGGGATCCTGTCTTTTATCGCCGAGCATGCCGGAGAATTGACGACCCAATACGGAAATGTCTCGAAGCAGACGGTCGGGACGATCCAGCGTCAGCTTCTGGTGCTGGAAAACCAGGGCGGCGACAAGTTCTTCGGAGAACCGGCGCTTGACCTGAAAGACTTCATGCGCACCGATCGCGACGGCCGCGGGATGGTCAATATCCTGGCCGCCGACAGGCTGATGCAAAGCCCCAGATTGTACGCGACCTTCCTGTTGTGGATGTTGTCGGAGCTGTTTGAGCAGTTGCCGGAGGCGGGCGATCCTCCCAAGCCCAAGCTGGTGTTCTTCTTTGACGAGGCTCATCTGTTGTTCAACGATGCGCCGAAAGCGCTGATGGACAAGATCGAGCAGGTGGTGCGGCTGATCCGCTCAAAGGGCGTCGGTGTCTATTTCGTCACGCAGAATCCGATCGACGTGCCGGACAAGGTGCTCGCCCAACTGGGAAACCGTGTGCAGCACGCGCTTCGCGCCTTCACGCCGCGGGACCAGAAGGCTGTTACCGCGGCGGCCCAGACCTTCCGTCCCAATCCGAAGCTCGATACCGCCCGGGTGATCATGGAGCTCGGCAAGGGCGAAGCCTTGGTGTCGTTTTTGGAAGGTAATGGCATTCCCGCGATGGTGGAGCGTGTCATGGTTCGGCCGCCGACCGCGCGCATCGGGCCGATCACGCCGGAGGAGCGCAAGGCCATCATCGACAACAGCCCCGTAAAGGGCAAATACGACACCGCGATCGATTCCGAGTCCGCTTATGAAGTCTTGCAGAAGCGGGTGGCAGGAACGAGTAGCGGAGGCGGTGGGATCCTGGGCCAGATCGGCGGCATCGTCGGAACGATTTTCGGTGCCAACACCTCCCGCGGCAGATTGTCCGCGGGACAGTTGATCGCCCGCAACGTCACGCGCTCGGTCACCAACAAGGTCGTCGGCGGCGTGGCCGCCGATCTCGGCAAATCCGTCGGCGGTTCGATCGGCGGCTCGGTCGGCCGCGCCATCGTCCGCGGTGCGCTCGGCAGCCTGCTGCGGCGATAGAAGTGAATTTGGTGTGGTCTTCCTTCAATTTTCAGAAAGTGACGCGTGCTGAGATTTCCGTCCTTGCGAGCGCCGCTCGATCTTCTTTTCCTGGTCTGCTGCTTCATCTTGACCGCGGACGTGCTCGGCCCCGAGATTTTCGGCCACGGGAAGACAAAGGATTATCCGCTCTGGTTCTGGGCCGGTCAGCAGGTCTTGCAGGGCAAAGACCTCTATCCGCACGACGCTCACGCCTTTTTCGCGTTTCTCTATCCGCCGCCAGCAGCGATCCTGCTTGCGATACCCGCGTACTTCGGAAAGATCCCGCTCTACCTTTTTCTCTGTTTACTGAACGTCACTGCCTGGTGGATGACCGCCCAGCTTTCCAACGCCATGACGGGCGACGACAAGGTCGTAAATCCCTGGCTGGTGGCGCTGCCCTCCGTCATCATGATCTCGTTCACCTTTGACATGTTCGACCTCGGCCAGCCCAATCTCGTCTTGCTGGCGCTGATGCTATTGGGGTTCTGGTTCCTGCAACACGGGCGCCCCTGGAGTTCGGGAATCCTGTTTGCGCTCGCAACCGCCATCAAGGTTTTTCCGGTCGCTGTGCTTCCTTATCTTGTTTGGCGGCGGCAATGGGCGTCAGCCGCGAGCATGGCGATCCTTCTGGTCGTTTTTCTGATCGTCATTCCCGCCCCGGTGCGCGGCTTTCAGCATAATCTCTCCGAGCTGAGAACCTGGTATCAGGGAATGGTCGGATCGAGTTCGGAAGCGGGCTTCGGACAGCGCGACGATCAGAACTGGTCGTGGATGAACCAATCCCTGATCTCCTTGACGCATCGCCTGACTCGCCCGGTCGACTACAATCAGGACAATCCGAACAGGCCGCCTGCGTACATGAATCTGCTTGATCTGGATTTCAAGGCTGCCAATTGGGTCGTGGCCGGCGTTTCGCTTGTGATCGGTCTTGGCTTCATCGCCGTGATGCCGCCGGCGCGGCGCAGGACGCCCCGGTCGGATGCCGAGGAGCTCGGCATCCTGTTTTGTCTCATGACGGTCGCATCGCCATTGGCGCGCCAATACTATTTCATGTGGCTGTTTTTCCCGCTCACGGTCCTGATCCACCGCGCGGCCTGTGATCCCCGCGCCGCCGTGCGCAAGGGAACATGGATTGTGCTGGCGATTTCAGGCTTCCTGGCGTGCCTGTCGCTTCCAATGTTTCCACATGACTTGCAGGCCTTCGGAAACAACTTTTTCGCGACCGCCCTGATGGCCGGAGCGCTTGGCTGGTATCTCCTGCATCCGGCGGAAGGGAAGGCCAGCTCCTTGTCCACGTCCGGCAGCGTGCCGTAAGGTGCGGAGGTCCTGCCAACCAAAGGAAGATCGGAAATGCCCGACGCCTCGCAACTTCAAAAAGTCCTTGAGCGCATCGATGCAGATTTCGACAACAGCCTCGAGCGGCTGTTTGCGCTATTGCGGATCAAGTCGATTTCGGCTGACCCGGCCTTTGCCGCCGAGTGCAGGACGGCTGCCGAACATCTGGCGAAGGACATCGCCACACTCGGACTGACCAGCGAAGTGCGGCCGACCGCCGGCCATCCGGCCGTTGTCGCCAAATCCGGGGGCAGGCCTGGCAAGTCCAGTGGCGACGGCGAACGGACGCACGCGTTGTTTTATGGCCACTACGACGTGCAGCCTGTCGATCCGCTCAGCCTGTGGCACCGTCCCCCGTTTGAACCCGCCATAACCGACCACGTGGACGGACGGAAAATCATCGTCGCGCGCGGTGCGGAAGACGATAAGGGACAGTTGATGACCTTCGTCGAGGCGTGCCGGGCCTGGAAGACGGTGACCGGGTCGCTGCCGATCGACCTGACGATCGTGATCGAGGGCGAAGAGGAAGTCGGCTCCAAAAATTTTGTTCCGTTTCTTGAAAAGAACAAAGGCGACCTGGCTGCGGATTTCGCGCTCGTTTGCGACACCGGCATGTGGGATCCAAACACGCCGGCGATCACGACCTCGTTGCGAGGGCTCGTGTACGAGGAAGTGAAGATCAAGGCAGCCAATCGCGATCTGCATTCCGGCATTTTTGGCGGCGGCGCGCAAAATCCGATCCGGGTTCTGACCCGCATTCTCGGCGGCATTTTCGATGACGACGGCCGCATCACGATCCCCGGCTTCTATGATGGTGTCAAAGATGTGCCGCCGGACGTTCTGGAGCAGTGGCGGAAGCTTGATCTGACGCCTGAAAAATTTCTCAAGCCAATCGGGCTGTCGATCCCGGCCGGCGAGAAGGGACGCCTGTTGATCGAGCAGGTTTCTTCACGTCCGACCTGCGACGTCAACGGTATCGTCGGCGGCTATATCGGCGAGGGTTCGAAGACCGTCATTCCCGCGGAAGCATCCGCCAAGATTTCGTTCCGATTGGTGGAGGGACAGAACCCCGAAAGGATCCGAAACGCGTTTCGCGACTACGTCACGGCGCGTTTGCCGAAAGACTGCCGCGCGGAATTCACCGATCACTCCAACGCGCCCGCCGTGGCGCTTGACTGGAACATGAAGCCGCTCGCGGCCGCCCGGCGCGCGCTGGCGGAGGAGTGGGGCAAGGACGCCGTGCTGATGGGGTCGGGCGCCTCTATCCCGATCGTTGCCGATTTCAAGCGCACCTTGGGTCTCGACTCGCTGCTGGTGGGATTTGCGCTCGACGACGACAACATTCATTCGCCAAACGAGAAATACGATCTCAGAAGCTTCCACAAGGGCATTCGATCCTGGGCGAGAATTCTCGCGGCGCTGGCGGAGATGCCGCGTGCGTCGTGAACTTCTCCATGAAGAACGAGGGCCGCTAGTGGTTGGCTGCTTCGGCCGCGGCCCGTCGCATCGCCTCGGCGGCTTCCGGATGGCGGCGATAATAATCGCATTGTCCGGGCTTTGCCGCGCGGTCGAGGCCCTCCTGCTTCGCAGCCTGCAGCAGCTGCTCGTCTTCTTTCAAATCGAGGATCGTCTGCTCCTGGACAAAGCTAAGATAGCTGTCTCTGCCGGTGAGGGAATGGATGCCAGCTTCGTTGGTTAGAATCTTGCAGCCGGCGGCAAAATAGACATCCTTCACGCGGCGTACGAACTTGGCCCGCCGTTCCAGATATTTTTGTTTGAGTTTGGCCGTCAGCGTCTGCTTCGGCGGATCGGCCTGTTGCGCGCTTGCCGCGGGTAAAACCGCCGTCAATGCTACGGCGACAGCCACAACATAGATGGTCTTTTTCATGATTTTCCCCTCAGTGCCCGCCGCATCTAATCGCCAGGAAATCCGGACCGCAATACGCAGTGCATTGCAATATGGAAGGCGGAGCGTGCCTAACGCAAAAACGCCGCCCGGGATTGGGCGGCGTTTGGATTCGACGTGTAGAGGTATGTGAGTAGAACTCTACACCGCACCCGCTAATTTTTCAATTCTTGTAGCTGGGATCCAGCCGGTCGAGCTTACGCAGCAGCGGCGGCCACACCAGCGTGGTTGACCGGAGTTCCTGGCGCTCGGGATTGGCGAGCAGTTGGGTGTTCTTGTCGATGACCGCGGGGTCGACCGGATAGGCGACAGGTCCGAGCATGCGGGTGCGAACCTGCATGGTGCAGGCGCGCTCGAGATGGAACATGCGCTCAAAAGCCGACGCTACGGACCGGCCGACCGTCAGGGTGCCGTGATTGCGCAGCAGCATGTGGTTCTTGTCACCAAGGTCGCGTTGCAGGCGCGGGCGTTCATCGTGATCGAGTGCAATGCCTTCATAGTCGTGATAGGCGAGGTCAAAAGTAACAAGCTGTGCGGTCTGATTGAGCGGCAACAATCCTTCCGCCGAGCTTGCGACCGCGGTGCCGTCCGGCGTGTGCAGATGAATGACGCAGCCGGCATCTTCGCGGACCTCATGGATCGCCGAATGGATCGTGAAGCCGGCCGGATTGATGCTGTAGGGGCTTTTGGAGAGCTGGTTGCCGTCGAGGTCGACCTTGACCAGGCTTGACGCGGTGATTTCATCGAACATGAGCCCGTAAGGGTTGATGAGGAAATGATGCTCCGGCCCCGGCACCCGCGCGGAAATATGGGTATCGACCAGATCATCCCAGCCGTAATGGGCAATCAAGCGGTAGCAGGCGGCAAGATTGACGCGCTGGCTCCATTCCGCCTCGGTCATCCCGGACGGCACCTCTTTCAGGCGAGCTTCCGCTGGCGACATCGCTGGTTCTCCCGTTGTTCGCTGAGTTATCCAAACCTATTTCGCCGCTCGCCGCACGGCAAGACAGCCAACCGGTGTGGCAGTCATGCTTTGCAATGAGGGTTAGCGGTTCGTCAGGGCGCCGGTATCGACAGCAGGCTGGAAATGCTGCGTCCGCGGATGTCGTAGACGCGAGCGAACACCACGTCGTCGCGCTTGATTTCCACCAGCACCGGCGCGGTCAGCCCTTTGCAGTAGAATTCGCCGAGCGTCATCGCGAAGTCGGCCGCATGGCTGTCCCAGCCGATCGTGAAATCGGGGCCCAGTGCGACCTGGGCCGGACGTTGTGGCCCGCATACGGCGACCTTCCATTTGCGGCCGGCCGGCGGAGTTTCGTGCCGCTCCTCGATCTCCTCGTGCAAGCCATCGGAGGCCTGCTTGAAGGCCAGCCCCCAGTAATCGAGCATGTAGCGATCGTCAGCGCCACGTACGGTGCCGGCGATGTGATTGAAAAAGGTGTATTGATAAGGATGCAGGCGGATCATTTCGCCAAGCGGCAGCAGCAGGCCGAACGAGAATACGACAAGAGCGGCCGGCTGCCAGCTGCGGCGATTTTCTTTGAGCCAATCCATTCCCCTGGCGAAGGCGAAGCCCGCCAGCACGGTCATCGGCGGAATGACGAAGATGAAATGGCGGATGCCGTTATAAAGCGCAGGCCGCTTCAGAATGGCGGTCGCGATCGGCAGCACCGCGCCGAGCGTCAGCATCAGAAAGATCGTCTTGCGGCGCGCCGGAACGTCGTTACGCGGTAAGGTCAGGATGGTCGCAATAATTGCGGCGATTGTCAGCGCCAGCAAAACTTCCGGAAGCTGCAAGGCGAATAGCGTGGGGAGATACGACCACGGCATGTCGGGAACTGACACGAGCGCGCCGTCGAACATCTCCTTCCAGGGCTTTTCGAAGAAGTGCGAGAAATAGGTGACGGCCTGGAAGGGATGGCCGGGTTCGATGATCGACCACGGCCAGATCAATCCCATGATGAGATAACCGAGGATCAGGCCGGGTAAAAGGGCGTAGGACATTTGCGCAAACCGCCGCAAAGCCTCACGCGCCCCGTGCGTGCGGATCTCCTCGATCAACATCGGCATAAAGCCAACGAGCGCGTAAAGCAACGCCAGCCCACCGAGAATGCGTGAGCCCATCGAAAAACCGGCGCCAAGGCCTATGATCAGAACCGTTCGTGGCGAGGGATGCGGATATTCTTCCGCGAGACGAACCAGACCGAGCATCAGGATTACCATTGCCACTGCAAATGGCGCATCCTTGGGGTTCATGAACATGTGACCGTAGAAGGTCGGACACAGCGCCAGAAGCAATAGCGCCGCAAGGCCCGCGAGCGGGCCGCCGACGCGACGACCCAGCCGCCAGGTGACCCCAAGGCCGATGATGCCGACGATCGCGCCGAGCAGCCGGCGCGTTTCAAACAATTCGAGCGGAATCACCTTGTGCAGCAGCGCCGCAGCCATATCGAAGCCGCCGCCATACATGTAGAGATTAGCAAACGATAACGCCCCAGTGTCCTTGAACCCGGAGCCGTACATCCGCAGCAGCAGATCGGCATATTCGGCGTGAGTGTAATCGTCCCAGCCGAGCCCGTAGTCGCGAAAGGTGAGGCTTGCGACCAATCCGACCCCCGCCAATGCCAATATTGCGGCATCATCCCAGGTTCTCTCCATCGAGCGCCGCGAAGGCGTATCGAGAGCCGAAGTCGTGATTGATGACATGGCTATTGGTAACCCGGTGTCCCTTTGGCCCAGCTAGCGCCCTTTGGGCCTCATCCTCCGGCATCCATATAGCGCAGTTCCGTTGCCAAGTAATTGGCAATTGTGGCGTAATTCGCCTGTCGCAGTGCAACTAACGTCGCAGATGCCTCTCTTGTTCCGGTTCCATAGGTTCCCCCAGCTATCGGAACGACCTCAGCAATTGGCGTTGGCGAGGGGGGCAATATGACGGTATCGTGGCGGCGGGGACTGCGGAGGCTGCGCGTAATAGAGGTGGGGCGCCGCCAGGGGTGGAATTGATGATGATTGGAATGTTGGTCGCCGGGATCGGCTGCCTTCTGGCAGGTCTTGTTGCGATCGGTTTCGGGATCCCGATCAACGAGTTCGGCCTTGGCAACACGTTGATTCTGGCCGGCGCCGTGACCGCCTGCTCGGGGCTGCTTATCCTGAGCTTGTGGGTCATCGTCAGAGAACTGAAAGGCATCGCCGAGCGGCTTGGGGTCATTCCGGCCTCCGGTATGAGGCGCGATGCGTCACAGCCAGCGGCGCTCCCGCGCAATGCCGGCGCTCAAGGTGGTAGCCCAGCTTTTGACGCTGACGCGGCCGCGGGCGAGCCATCCGGTGGGCC
>NZ_JBAVCF010000681.1:0-6102 GCF_049586575.1 Bradyrhizobium sp. | reverse complement strand
CCCTAGGCCTGCCCTATCGCGTGATCAACGGTCCGAGGTTCTATGAACGCGCCGAGATCCGCGACGCGCTCGCCTACTTGCGCGTAGTCAATTCGCCCGCCGATGATCTCGCCTTCGAGCGCATCGTCAACGTGCCCAAGCGCGGCCTGGGCGATGCGACCGTGCAGATGCTGCACGACCACGCCCGTAAACGCCGCCTGCCGCTGTACGAGGCCGCCCGCGCCGTGGTCGAGACCGACGAGTTGAAGCCGAAGGCGCGCGGCAGCTTGCGCGATCTCCTGATCAGCTTCGACCGTTGGCGGGCGCAGGCGGAAGTCACCACCCACACCGAGCTCGCCGAAACCATCCTCGACGAGAGCGGCTACACTGATATGTGGCAGAAGGACCGTTCGGCGGACGCCGCCGGACGGCTGGACAACCTGAAAGAACTGGTGCGCGCGATGGAGGAGTTCGAGAACCTGCAAGGTTTTCTCGAACACATCTCGCTGGTGATGGATCGCGAAGGTGGCGGGGAAGACGAAGCGGTGTCGCTGATGACGCTGCACTCCGCCAAGGGGCTGGAATTCGACAACGTGTTTTTGCCCGGCTGGGAAGAAGGCCTGTTTCCGAGCCAGCGCACGCTCGACGAACAGGGCCGCGCGGGGCTGGAGGAGGAGCGTCGGCTGGCCCATGTCGGGCTGACGCGGGCGCGCCGCCGCGCCAAGATCTATTTCGCGACCAATCGGCGCATTCACGGCACCTGGTCGACCACGATTCCCTCGCGCTTCCTCGACGAACTGCCGGCGCATAACGTCGAGATCACGGAATCCAAGGGCGGCTCGGGCTGGGGCGGCGCCGGCGGCTACGGCCCCTCGCGCTTCGACAATGTCGAGTCCTTCGGCTCAAGCTACACGACGCCGGGCTGGCAGCGCGCGCAGGCCAACCGCGCGCGCAGCGGAGGTGGACGCGGCTTCGAGGAGCGGCAGTCGCCCTTTGGCTCTCGCGAGTCGGGCGGCTTTGCGAAGCAAAAGCGCGCGCCGCTCGTGATCGAAGGCGAGCTGATCGCCAAATCAACCGGCGCGACCTCGGACTTCAACCTCGACGACCGCGTGTTTCACCAGAAATTCGGCTACGGCCACGTGGTGAAGATCGACGGCAACAAGCTCACCATCGCGTTCGAGAAGGCCGGCGAAAAGAAGGTCGTCGACAGTTTTGTGCAGCGCGCCTGAATTTCGGGCCATGATGGACGGCCGCATTCAATAACGAGATGGAAAGGGTCCGGCAGGGACTGCGGCTGGCCGGGCTGTCTCCATAAGCCCATGATATGATAGGGTGAAACACCCCAATACCCCCATTCTGCCGCCATCCAAGACGCATCGGCTGCGCGGATATCCCTTAACGAAATCCAGCACATTTTAACGAATATTGATCGACAATACTTCGCGGCCATTTTTACCGAATACTTGCGCGCGGCATGTATCGTCAGTGGCAGATGATCCTTCGTCAAAAGGTTTTAGGCCACCCAAATGAGCCTCCAGTTCAAGACGGCCAGGAAAAGCGAACCGAAGTCCTTCCTCGACGACCTTGAGGAAGCGGTCGCCCGCGGAACACCCGCGAGCCGGGCCAAGGCGCTGTGGCATACGACGGACCTGATGATCGCCGGCAGCTTCAGCGACGACGAGATCTGGACGTTCGGCGAAGTCGTCACCCGGCTTGCGGACGAAATCGAGGTCGCGGCCCGCGCGCAATTGTCCGAGCGGCTGGCGCGCTTCGACCAGGCGCCGGTCAACATCATTCACAAGCTGGCCTTCGACGACGCGATCGAGGTCGCCGGCCCCGTCTTGAGGGAATCCAAGCAGCTTGAGACCTATGCGCTCGTCGCCAACGCCTGCACCAAAAGCCAGGCGCACATGCTCTCGATCTCACAGCGCGATACACTCGAAGAGCGGGTCACCGACGAACTCGTCAAGCGCGGCGACCAGGAGGTCGTGAAATCCGTCGCCAGCAACAGCGGCGCCAAATTGTCCGACTTCGGTTTCCTGAACATGGTCCAGCGCGCGGAAGGCGATTCCATCCTCGCCGAGCGGCTTGGCCTGCGCAAGGACATTCCGCGGCATGTCTTCCAGCAACTGATTGCGAAAGCGACTTCCGACGTGAAGAAGCGCCTGGAGCTCGAGCGTCCGGATATGGCGCGGCAAATCCAGTCGTCGGTGAGCGAGCTCGGCGGCGAGTTGCAGTCGAAATTCGGTCCCGCCTCTCGCGGCCATTTCGTCGCCAAGCGCGTCGTGACGACCCAGCATCGGCTCGGCAACCTGAACGAATCCAGTATATCGAGCTACGCGCGCTCGCACCGGGTCGAGGAAGTGACGATCGGGATGTCGCTGTTGTGCTCGCTGCCGGGCGACCTGATCGAGCGCGCATTGCTCGACAAGAACCGCGAGATGCTGCTGATCCTGTGCAAGGGCCTGGATTTCTCCTGGGATACCATGATGGCGATGCTGTTCCTCGGCGCCAAGGATCACCGGATCACCGCCAGCGAGCTGAGAAGTCTCGAAAACGATTACGACCGCCTTAACATCGAGACCTCGCGCAGCGTCCTGGCTTTCTGCCAGTCGCGCAAGACCGGCACAGCGATCGATGCGAGCCTGAAGGCCGCGCTATATGCCTGATAAGAGGGGACGGCGAGCATGAACGCGATTCCGTTTGGCAAAGGCGTGCCTGCTTTCGGCAAGCAGGCTGCGCAAGGTTTTGGCCGCAAGGGCGGCGCGGCGCCCGACCAATCCGAGGCGCCGAAGCAGGATGGCGGCACGCTCGATACGGCGCGAACCGTGCTGGAAGCCGCGAACGATTTCAAGGACGAAGCGACGGCCGCGGTATGCCGGCGGGTGATCGAGACGAGCATGAAGGGCGAGCAGCCGGCGCTGTCCGACCTGCGCATCATCAATAATTATTTCCAGTAGGCTCGCTCAGCCAGCGGACGGACTCCTTGCTGTTGTCGTCCCCGCGCACGCGGGGACCCATACCGCGGAATCTCTCCGTATGGTGGTACGCTAACATCCGGCAACAACAAACGCCTGAGGCTATGGGTCCCTGCTTTCGCAGGAACGACAACGCCCACGGGCGCCGGGCCTACTTCTCCCCCAACACGTCCCCGAACAGCACCCAGGACTTGCCGTCGAACCGCGCCATATGGATCTGGCGAATCGGCGTGACGTTACTCGGATCGACATGAACCTTGATGCCGGGCAATAGCAGCGGCATCTCGACTCCATTCAGCGACTTGGCTTGCTTGATGATGTTGTCGCGGGAAAGGTCGTCGCCGCAATTCTTCAGCACGATCGCCATGATCTGCGCCACTCATCCATGCGAGCCAGTCCTTGAGCGCGGGATCGTTCGCCCAGCGCACATCGTTGGGGTCCTTGAGATAGAGCCCCGTCACCACGCCGATCGAATTCTCTAACCCCGCCGGCTCCAGCACCGCGGAGAACGAGTTCGAGACCGACGGCAGGATGATCAGCGGCTTCCAGCCCATGCTGGCGGCTTTCTTGATCGCCTGCGCCGCAAATTTCGGCGTTGCTTCTGCAAAGAAAACATCCGCCCCGGATTCGCGCATCGTGACCATTTGCGAGTCAATGGTGGGGTCGGCGGTGAGATAGGTGGTCTCGGAGACCAGCTGACCGATATGTTCGCCGAGGCCCTCCTTGAAGCCGCGCACGTAATCCTTGCCCGCATCCTCATTCGGAGCGATCACCGCGATCTTCGCATTCGGCTTGGTTTTCAGGATGTATTGCGCGTAAAGCTTGCCTTCGAGTTCGTAGGTCGGATTGAAGCCGACCGTCCAGGGGAAATGCCCGGGATCGTTCCAGCGCGTGGCGCCGGAGGACACGAAGATCTGCGGCACGTGCTTGGCGTTGAGATATTTCTGCACCGAGATGTTCGGCGCGGTGCCGACCGACGAGAACATCGCCAGCACATCATCCTGCTCAACCAGCTTGCGGGTCTGCTCGACGGTCTTCGCGGGCGAATAGGCGTCGTCGAGGGTGAGGAATTCTATTTTGCGACCGTTGATGCCGCCCTGGTCGTTGAGCATCTGGAAGTAGGCGGCTTCCGCGCGGGCAATCGTGCCGTAGGCGGACGCCGGCCCGCTATAGGGCGCGGTATTGCCGAGCTTGATGGTGGCCTCCGCCGCGCCGGCTGCTTGCAGCGACCCCGCAAACACCATCGCCAACAGAGAAGCGACGCAAAAATCCTTTGATGCTGACATCATGCTGACAAGGCCCTGACATTTCCTCGGCTACCGGTAATTTTGCCGGTTGTTTCGATTTATCTTTGGCCAGGATATTTCGATTGGCAGATCACGAACAACCGCTAAAAACGGCATGCGGGATTGCACAAAAGTTCCCACTTCCTATCTGAAATCTCTGTGTCCCCGCCTCGCTTTTTCACGTCACACTTCAATATGCCCCCTGACGAGACCTCCCACCCCCATGCCTTCCATCATTTCCGTTTCCAATCTCTCCAAGACCTATGGCTCCGGTTTCAGGGCGCTGAAGGACATCAATCTGGAAATTGAGAAGGGCGAGATCTTCGCGCTGCTCGGACCGAACGGCGCCGGCAAGACCACGCTCATCAGCGTCATTTGCGGCATCAACAATCTGAGCAGCGGCTACGTCAGCGTCGGCGGACACGACATCATCAGCGACGCCCGCGCCGCCCGCACGATGATCGGTCTGGTCCCGCAGGAGCTACACACCGACGCGTTTGAATCGGTGTGGGGGACGGTCAGCTTCAGCCGCGGCCTGTTCGGCAAGCCGAAAAATCCTGCTCACATTGAGAAGGTGCTGAAAGACCTGTCGCTGTGGGACAAGAAAGACTCCAAGATCGTCACTCTGTCGGGCGGCATGAAGCGCCGCGTGATGATTGCGAAAGCACTGTCGCATGAGCCGCAGATCCTGTTCCTCGACGAGCCGACCGCCGGCGTCGACGTTGAATTGCGCAAGGGCATGTGGGAGGTGGTCCGGACCTTGAAGGCCGCGGGCGTCACCATCATCCTCACCACGCACTACATCGACGAAGCCGAGGAGATGGCAGACCGCGTCGGCGTCATCAACAAGGGTGAAATCATTCTGGTCGAGGACAAGGCCAACTTGATGCAGAAGCTCGGCAAGAAGCAGCTCAAGCTGCATCTGCAATCCTCTATCGACGCCATTCCGCCGGCCCTGGCCTCCTACAATCTCGAACTGTCGAACGGAGGCAGCGAGTTGACCTACAGTTACGACACCAAAGGCGACCGCACCGGCATCACCAGCCTGCTGGCCGATCTTCGCGACGCCGGCATTCGCTTTGTCGACCTCGAAACGAACCAGAGTTCACTGGAAGATATTTTTGTGAATTTGGTGCACGCGTCATGAACTTCCGGGCTGTTCGCGCAATCTACAAGTTCGAAATGGCGCGCACCGGACGCACGATCGTGCAAAGCATCGTGTCGCCGGTGGTTTCGACCTCGCTTTATTTCGTCGTGTTCGGAGCTGCGATCGGCTCGCGCATCACCCAGGTCGAAGGCGTGAGCTACGGCACCTTCATCGTGCCGGGTCTGGTGATGCTGTCGGTGCTGACGCAGAGCATCGCGAATGCATCGTTCGGCATCTATTTTCCGAAGTTCGTCGGCACGATCTACGAGATATTGTCGGCGCCGATTTCCTATTTCGAAATCGTGCTCGGCTATGTCGGGGCGGCCGCGACCAAATCGATTATCCTCGGCCTGATCATCCTGGCCACCGCCGGCCTGTTCGTGCCGCTGCACATCCATCATCCGATCTGGATGCTGACCTTCCTGGTGCTGACGGCAGTGACGTTCAGCCTGTTCGGCTTCATCATCGGAATCTGGGCCGACGGTTTTGAGAAGCTTCAGATGATCCCGATGCTGATCGTGACGCCGCTGACCTTCCTCGGCGGCAGCTTCTATTCGGTCAATATGCTGCCGTCGGGCTGGCGCACCATCACGATGCTCAATCCGGTAGTGTATCTGATCAGCGGTTTCCGCTGGAGCTTTTATGAAATCGCCGATGTCAGCGTCGCGTTGAGCGTCGGCATGACGCTGACGTTCCTGGTGGTCTGCATGAT
>NZ_JBAVCF010000680.1:0-1869 GCF_049586575.1 Bradyrhizobium sp. | reverse complement strand
ACTATCCTGCTCCAAGACATCCCCGTTACTCCAGCCGAACTGAAACGGATTGCCGGGCTGCGCTTTTCATCAAATGCGAAGCGAGCATCGGCATCGTCTTTTGCCGGTGCTCACCAGAAGTAATTTACGGATCGATTGGGACCGCCGCCGAAATCGATTCGACAACTTTGTCCACCGCCATTTGCGATGGCAACATCAGTAATAAACTGGAGAGCTTATCCAGCTCATATGTCCAGAAGGTGACATAAAGCCAGAGGGCGCACAAACGAAAATGTCTGTTTCCGGCAGTACGTGGTTAGCAGAACTTCAATTCAAACGGCGTCATTAGCAGAACAGTCGAAGCTTTCGAATGGCCAACGGATGTTGGCACCTTTGAGACGTGCGGAAGCCCCCGCTAATCTAATAATGTCTGTCTATTGGAGAAGACCGGAATTGATCAGCGCACGGTCAAAACGACGCTTCTGACCCGGAGCAGAAGTCCAGTCTACGACGCCATGCAGACGCCGCGATTTTTGCGGGAGCTCGAAGATGTTGTCGCGGGCCCACCCCGACCGCTTGGCTCGTCGTTCAACCTCATCCCGGACTTCACATCGAGCAGCGAACGTACAACATTTCCACTGGGACCGGCCCCTTGGAGCTGAGTGTGATCCTATTCTCTCCGGAGATTTTCACATCGAATGCTACGTCTGAAACCGCGACACCGTCCGAGCACGACGCAATTACCTGCACGTTCGACCCGTCATCGTGGAACGATTTGACAGTGCATTTCTGAAATGTGCCGGTTATTTGCTTTCCCTGGACGATTAGACCGCCCGCGTGGAGATCAGCATCTCGCTTGAACGCAAGCTTGTTATTCTCTTTGGTAAACACCGTGCCGCAGGCCGAGGCGTCGTCCGTCCAAGCTCCGTTCAAATCCGCAGCCTGCGTCGAGCCCGATTGTGTAACGAGAAGTATTAACAGCACCGATGGATTGAAGGTTCTCATGAAACTCTCCGATTAAATGGGCGATAGGCTGCCGGAGCCCGTTCGATCGCGGAATTGTCGCAAAATCGATCTCTTTGACGCGGACGGGCGACGTGGCCTTTCGTATCGCTGTTTGAGTAGATTCCGAGTGCGACAAATCATCGGACCTTTCGTTGATCTAAGTGGAACGGCGGCAAACTCGCGATGGCGTGTCGCCGTCGCGCGGCCGACGAAAGGACGGGACCAACAAGCAGACTCAGAAACAAGGCTGTTGCAGTTTTGATCATGACACTCTCCTCTCGAAAGCATTTCCGGCATTCCCGGCGCTGCAACACGGCTTGTGCCTACATCGGCGCGAGCGCGCTTGCGCATCGTCGAGATATCCTCGTTTGGTGGCTCGATTCCGAGGTTCGCTTATCTCAAAGAATCCCGATCATGATTGGCGAGGCGGCTTGTTCGAAAGCCCGCAATCAATACACCCGGCGCCGAACAACCAAGGCACGCCGTGGCGCAACCACAACAGCACGGTGGACTCGATGAGCTCCAACAACCACGGCGCCGCCTGCGCCAACACAGCCGGCGCGATAGACGCCGCGCGCGCAGACAACCGCACTTGCCTCCATCGTGCTCAAAGCAATGATGCCTCCTGCCAGCAATAGCGAGAGAGTAAGATGTTTCATGACTGTACTCCTTGGGTTATCGTTCTCCGAGGTAGCGCGGCTTTCGCCCGGTACATATTTGGGAGGTGCCAGCGAAGCCGTTCAATTTCCGCCGCCATGTCAGGAATGCTCCTTATCCTGATGGTCGCGATGTTGCATTCGAGGGTCCAGACCGCGGAATCGGGCTTCGAGCGCTTCCTATCTCTCGCCGCGCTGAGCGGCCTGTCACCCAGGCACCCCTCGCATT
>NZ_JBAVCF010000679.1:0-4932 GCF_049586575.1 Bradyrhizobium sp. | reverse complement strand
GTCTTTTACCCGTGACTTGAAATTGCGGGGTTTCAAGGCCGTAATGTTTCCCACGACCCCCTGCCACTCTGTCGGGGCTACGACGGGGTCAGCCAATTCAAGCCCCATTTTTTGGAAATCAGGCTTGCGCTCCGTGGCGAGACGCTGAAGTACATCGGCAGTGTCTTTATCGACGGAAACGCCACCATAACAGCACATACCGTGGCAAGACAGCTCGCACCGAGTGAGTTTGCGCTGAAATTCGGTAGGGTCCAGCGGGACCTTACCGTATTCCTTTCGGACGGCCTCAGCCGACTTGCTGAACGCAGTCACTCGGGTAAATTCGAATTTCTGTTCCATGTTGCACCATACTAACCGTTCGTAGGATTGGCCGCCTCAGGTAAAAAAGAATTCTTTAATTCGATCGCGAGCGCTTTGTCCGCGCGCCAGATCGAAGCAGTTGACGATGGCGAGGCGGAAGCCGCCGGGTGGCATGGAGTGGCGTTCCGGGGCCCAGTCCTCGTGGAAGGTAATCTGCACGCTAGTAACGCCATCCACGCGATTGATCTCGTCGATCAATGCTTGCGGTGGATGCATGTAACCTCGGTCGTTAGGGCCGAACAGAACGACGCTATATCCATCGTGCCGGTTACGATCATCGAATAGCCAATCGCCCTTTTCATACAGCCTCACTAGCGCGTCAATCCAACCATCGCCGTATAGATCAGGCCATTGATCTGCAAAGCGAAGATGCGCCTCGATAATGAAGCCTCCGATCGTTTCAAGGTTGAGCATACCGGTGTACCCCGCAAGATGCCGGCGTATCCATTGGCCGCAATTTCCTTCGATGTTGTGGTCAGTCTCTGAATGGACCCACCAATAATCGAACGTTCCCTCTCCGGCCGGCTTCCCGGTCACATGCCGCCACCAGCGCGGCTCGCCGTTGACAACGGCGACATCGGAGGAGACATGGCGGCCCTCTAATAGGGTCACCCACATGTGGCCGGGAGCGTAGAATTCCTCGTATTCGGCCGCCGAGCGCAGTACCCTGCTTCCTACGCCCATGCCCTTCAAGTTGATGATGGGCTTGGAAAAAACCGGATAGCGCGGCGGCGTCGTACCGTGCGGGCCGGCATCGAGGTTTTGACTTAGCGCCACTTCAAGCTTGTCATAAACCCAGCGATGTGCCGGATACCACAACCATGCGTCCGAATCCTCGGTCGGTATGTTAACGCTGGTTTGGACGTGTCTGAAGTATTGCAGCCGCCAAGGATCGGCTTCGCAGATTGGCATGGTTTCAACGCGGATGCTGGTGGAACGTGCGAAGCCGAAACGTTAGACGACAATTCTTTGCTTGTCACCTTCTCCAATTCGTTTGGCGCGCGCAAGCGGCGCTGCTATAGGACGTTCTTGCAGGAGGCGCGTACATATTAGATTATTGCCCCGCGAGGACTTGCTGTGCCACATCGTTGGTTTCTCAGCTACCACACTCCAGACGAGCTGTTGGCGGTACGGCTCAAGACCGCGATCGAAAGGAAAGATTCAAGCTCGCGCGTATTTTTCGCACCGACGCATCTGCGCGCTGGGCGTTCGTGGTCTGCGCAACTTGCCGGTGAAATTGCTGAATCGACTGCTTTTGTTCTGTTGGTCGGCGAACACGGACTGGGGGACTGGCAAGTCTACGAATACGATGAGGCGCTCGATAAGCGAGTAAAATCTGCTGACTATCCGTTGATCATGATGTTGTTGGAGGGCCGGACCGCACCGGGTCTTCCTTTTTTGCGGCGGCATCACTGGATCGTCACGAGCGACCCTGCATCGGAGCTGGAAGTGGGGCGCCTATTTGATGCGGCGGCGGGAGGCGACGACAAGCCCGCCGACCTGTGGCGCTATACCTGCCCCTACCGCGGCTTGGCGGCGATGGAGGAGAGGGACAGCGGATACTTTTTCGGCCGCAAGCACGAAACGGTCGACGTGCTCTCAACACTTGCTGCCGCAGCGAATCGACTTCCTGTGCTGGTAGGAAATTCGGGAGTGGGCAAGTCGTCGCTGGCGCAGGCGGGCGTACTCGCCGCACTGAAGCGCCAAGCCTGGCCGCCCGACGTGGAGACGCCGGGTCCGTGGCCGCAAGTTTTTGAAAAAAGCCGGCAGTGGGCTTTTTTGACGCTGCGACCGGGAACCGATCCGCTCAAGTCGCTGGTTGAAGCGTTTTTGGATATGTGGCTGTTTGCAGCGATCGATCCGGAGCGGGTGAGAATTCAAAACGGCTGGATCGATCTTCTGCGGGAAGGCAAAGCCGCTTTGCGCGATCTGATCGACGCCACCGAACGCCGCCGCCAAGAACTCGATCAGCCGAAGCCGCCCGCGTTCTTCCTCTACGTCGATCAGGGCGAAGAGCTTTATCTGCGTTCCGAGGAACGGCAGCGCCACCGCTTCTCGGAAATCCTCTCCGAAGGCCAAAGCGACCAGCGCCTCCGCGCACTGATGAGTCTGCGCGCCGACTTTTTGGGCGAGCTGCAGAAAGATCGGCCGCTGCATTCGGTCTACCGCCAGATCGAAGTGCCGCCGCTGCGCGAGGAGGGCTTGCGCGACGTGGTGAGTCGCCCGGCTTCACTGCTGTCCGCCCGCTTCGAGACGGAAAATCTCGCTGAGAATATCGCACGGCGAACGGCCGAGGAGTCCACCAAGGACGCCGGCGCACTGCCGCTGCTGTCCTATCTGCTTGACGACATGTGGCAGAGCATGGTGGCGCGCGGTGACGGTGTGCTCCGCCTGCCAGAAAAGTCGATCGATCTCGGCCACGTGCTCGTGCAGCGCGCCGATGTCTTCATTGCCAGCCATCCAAACTCGGAGGAGGAGCTTCGCCGTATCCTCACTTTGAAGCTCGCGATGGTTCGTGAAGATGGCGAACCGGCACGGCGCCGCGCCACTCGCTCGGAATTCTCTGACGCGCAATGGCGGCTGGTGAGCGAACTCGCCGACCACCCCTACCGGCTGCTGGTCATCGCCACACCCGAGTCCGGCGAGGCGCTAGCCGAGGTTGCGCATGAGACGATTTTCCGGCGCTGGGACAAGCTACGCGAATGGATCGCGGGCGAGCGCGAATTCCTCGCCTGGCGGAGCGGTTTGGAGTCCTCGCGCCGCGCCTGGGAGGCAGCCCCGAGCGATTCGAAAGGTGCAGCGCTCCTGATGGGTCTCGCCGCGACCAACGCGGCGAATTGGCTGTATAAGAGGGAAGCCGACATCCCACTGCCTGAGCGGCAGTTCATTGCGTTGAGCCTCAAAGCGGAGCGAGCGCGGCGGCGGCGGCTTGGCGCACTGATTGGCGTTTTGGCGCTAGCGATTGTCACAGCCTTAACGGCCTGGATGCAGGAGCGCAGAATCGATGCGCTGTGGCACTGGTTTACGGTCACTCGCCCCTATATGAACGCGCGCGTGCGGCCTTACGTCCTCAGCGCCCCCGCTGAGCAGGCACTTAAGCCGAAAGATTCCTTCAAGGAATGTTCGGGCGAGTGTCCGCAAATGATCGTCATTCCTGCCGGTTCATTCGCGATGGGTTTACCGGGTGGGAATAAGGCGTCAGACCCCAGCGAACAGCCGCAGCATCCCGTCACCATCGGCAAACCGCTCGCCGTTTCGGAGTACGAGATAACTTTCGCCGAGTGGGATACCTGTACGACCTTTGGCGATTGTCCCCATCTCAGCGATTCCGGGCTGGGGCGTGGCCAACAGCCAGTGATCGGTGTCACCTGGGACGAGGCTCAGCATTATGCCGCATGGCTGTCGGAGATGACCGGCAAAACCTACCGCTTGCTGGACGAGGCCGAATACGAATATGCCGCTCGCGCGGGCACGACCACTGCCTATCCATGGGGCAACGATATTGGTCAAGGCAATACGGACTGCAACGGATGCGGCACGAGATGGGACAACAAGACGCCGGCGCCGGTTGGCTCGTTCTCTCCTACCGCATTCGGCCTTTACGACATGGTCGGCAACGTCTGGGAGTGGACACAAGACTGTTGGCACAATGATTACTCGAACGCGCCGACTGACGGCTCGCCATGGAACGCGGGAGGGGACTGCACGAAGCATCCCGTACGCGGCGGGTCTTATGTGAGCGATCCCTCTTACATTGTCTCCGCCAGCCGCTGGGGATACCGGAGCGACGGCCGTTTCGACAGCGTGGGCTTCCGCGTTGCGCGAACGCTCGGACCTTGAATTGTGGCTTTCGGTACTGCCCCAGCAATAGATTGATTCGGCAACATGCAGAAGCTGACGCTGATGATGGCACTGCGTTTCAAGGATTCGCAGAAGGCGCTGCGTACCAAGTTGGCTTCGCCCGCGATCAACTTGAAGGAATTCCAGCGCGAACTGAAGCGCTGTTCGCCGTCAACGTGTTTAGGCTGGTGCTGTTATGATGGCGCTTTAGGTGACGAAGAACGGGAATGTAGGTTCAAAAGCCTGACCCACATAGTCCCAGCGATGGACTTCATGGCCGTCCACATCACTGGGGTGCGTGACGTGGTCGCCACCGTCAAACAAGATAAAGCTTATGCGACTTGTCCGAATCGTAGGCGGGTAGGACAGAGCCGAACATGCTCAAGAATGCCTCCGGCTTTCCCGGCCTGGAAGCTTCTTTATCCACGAAAGGCTAGGCGAGCGCAATCTACCATTCGCGGCGATCGACCGAATGGGCGTTCATCGGGTATGGAAAGCATCGTGCCGTCGACAATCGCAACGCTCGCCTCCGCCAATTTGAAAGGCTGCTGCTGCGAGAGCCGACGGTCGCGGTAGCCACGCTTGGGCAAGTAGCCTGCGCGGGATCAGTTTCTTCCCGATCGCGGCATCGAAGTATAACTTGGCTGTTCAGACCACAGGCCGGCCGCTGCTTGATGGAAAAAACTTATGAGAGGGTGGGGCATTTCATGGCCACTCAGCATCGATTTCCAG
>NZ_JBAVCF010000678.1:0-2357 GCF_049586575.1 Bradyrhizobium sp. | reverse complement strand
TTATTCTCCAAACCAGCGATGTTGCCGTTTTCACCTCCCCATGAAAGGGGAAGGTCGGCGCACTCGGCCGCGATCTTGAGCGGTTGAGCAAGACGTGGGGCATTTCGATCGACGTTATTCCGTGTGTCTGCCCCCCACCCCAACCCTCCCCCTTGCAGGAGGAGGGGGAAGTCGGTTCAGGCCTGTTCTATTTCTTCACGTAACACTTCAAGTTCCAGCCATTTGTCCTCGGCCTCGTGCAATTCTTTCTGCGCCTTGGTCAGCGCATCGGAGGCCTGGTCGAATTTCTTCCGATCCTTCTTGTAGAGATCGGGATCGTCAAGATGCCGCTGCTGTTTGGCGATTTCGGCCTGCAGTTTGGCGATGGTTTTCGGCAGGATTTCCAGCGCGTGTTTTTCATTGAAATTGAGCCGGCGCTTTGGCGCGCTCGAGCGCGTCCCGGCCGAGACGTTTTTTTCGCGTTCGACCGCTGCGGCCTTGACAGCCTCGCGCTTCAAGTCGGCGCCGCGCTGGGCCAGCATGTCGGAATAGCCGCCGGCATATTCGATCCACTTGCCGTCACCCTCGGGCACGATCACGGAGGTCACGACGCGATCGAGAAAATCGCGGTCATGGCTGATCAGGATGACCGTGCCGTCGTAATCGCCGAGCATTTCCTCCAGCACGTCCAGGGTTTCGAGATCGAGATCGTTGGTCGGCTCGTCCAGTACCAGAAGGTTGGAGGGCTTTGCCAGCGCGCGCGCCAGCATCAACCGGCCACGCTCGCCGCCGGAAAGCACCTCAAGCGGCGTGCGCATCTGCTCCTGCGCGAACAGGAAGTCCTTCATGTAGCTGACGACATGTTTCGGCTTGCCGCCGACCATGACGTGATCGCCGCGGCCGCCGGTCAGCGCCTCGGCCAGCGTCGATTTCGGATCGAGGCTTTCGCGGTGCTGGTCCAGCGTCGCCATCTCGATATTGGCGCCGAGCCGGATCATCCCCGTATCGGGCGGGTTGGCCCCCGTGAGCATCTCGATCAGCGTGGTCTTGCCGGCGCCGTTGGGTCCGACGATGCCGATACGGTCGCCACGCTGCACGCGGATCGAGAAGCCATCGACGATCTTGCGGTCGCCATAGGTCCGGCTGATGTTCCTGGCCTCGATCACGAGCTTGCCGGACTTTTCGGATTCCGCCGCGGCGAGATTGGCGTTCCCGGCCGTGCCGCGATAATCACGCCGCTGCTGCCGCAGCGCGTGGAGATTGCCGAGCCGTTTGACGTTGCGCTTGCGGCGGCCGGACACGCCGTAACGCAGCCAATGTTCTTCGTTGACGATCTTGCGGTCGAGCTTGTGCTGCTCGCGCTCTTCCTCGGCGAGCACCTCGTCGCGCCAGCTTTCGAACGAAGCAAAGCCGCGATCGATCTGCCGGATCTGGCCGCGGTCGAGCCAGGCCGTGGCGCGCGACAGGTTGGAGAGGAAGCGGCGGTCATGGCTGATGATGACAAGCGCGCTGCGGCGGCCGTCCAGTTCGCCTTCCAGCCACTCGATCGTGGTGAGATCGAGATGGTTGGTCGGCTCGTCCAAAAGCAGGATGTCAGGTGAGGGCGCCAGCACGCGCGCGAGCGCGGCGCGGCGCGCTTCACCGCCGGAGAGATGCGCAGGGTCTTCGTCACCGTGAAGACCAAGCTGCTCCAGCACGTAGCGGGCTTGATAATGGTCGTCGCCGGGCCCAAGGCCCGCCTCGACATACGCCAAGGTGGTGGCGAAGCCTGCAAAATCCGGCTCCTGCGGCAGGTAGCGGATAGTGGCTCCCGGTTGAACAAATCTGCTGCCGTGATCGGGTTCGACCAGGCCTGCGGCAATCTTCAACAGCGTCGATTTGCCGGAGCCGTTGCGGCCGATCAGACAGACACGCTCCTCCGCCGATACGGACAGTTCGACGCCCGACAACAGCGGCGTACCGCCGAAGGTAAGCCCAATGTCTTTCAACTGGATCAGCGGTGGCGCCATGGTTTCTCGGTTCAACCTTGAGATACGGGGACGTCGGCCCGGCGGCGCTGGATGCGCCGGATGGTCTGGTCGAGCGTGGCGAGAAATGTCGAACGGTCGCGGGCTGCGAAGGATTTCGGGCCGCCGGTGACTTCGCCCGACGAACGCAAGTCGGTCATGAGATTACGGACCGCGAGCGTCATTCCGATCGATTGCTCCGTGAACGGCTTGCCGTTGGGCGCGATCACCTCGGCGCCCGCCTTCACACAGCGGCTGGCGAGCGGAATGTCCGACGTGATGACGATGTCGCCCTGGCCAACGCGCTCTGCGATCCAGTCATCGGCGGCGTCCATCCCCGATCCCGCCGCAATCCGCTCGATCAGAGGATCC
>NZ_JBAVCF010000677.1:0-5919 GCF_049586575.1 Bradyrhizobium sp. | reverse complement strand
GTCCCGCTCAGCAGCGCGTTGAGCGCGGGAGCTGCCCCGCGAAACGGAATGTGCTGCAACTTGATGCCCGCGGAGGCCGCAAACATTTCCATCGCGACATGCAATGTGCCGTAGGGGCCGGACGATCCGTAGCGAATTTCGCCGGGACGTTTTTTCGCATCTGCAACGAAATCCTCCAGCGTCTTCCACGGCGCCGAGGCCTGTACCGCCAGCAGCGTAGGATCGGCAAGTACGCGCGCGATCGGCGCGAGTTGGGAGACTTCGTACACGGGCGCACGATCGAAAAGACGGTCGGCCTCCGGCAGCACCGCCAGCGAGGACAACGTCATCAGCAATGTGTAGCCGTCGGGTTCGGCGCGCGCTGCCGCCGCATTGCCGATCGCACCGCCGGCCCCGCCAGCGCGATTGTCGACGATCACCGACTTGCCGAAGATATTTTCCAGTGCCAATGCCACCGGCCGGGCCGCCAGATCGGCCTGTCCGCCAGCCGGAAATGGCACGATCATGGAGATCGTATGCGTGGGCCATTCCATGGCCACCATCGCCGCCGATGGCCGCATCGCTGACAGAAGCGGCACCGCGGCGGTTGCCTTTAGCAATTCACGTCTATTCATCGGCAATTCCCCCATCGTTTTTCGTGTTGTTATTTGTCGCTGCCTATAGCCTGAACTGTCACGCAGGCAAAGCTGGACGTCCACACGACCCCTCAGGCGCGTCGCGGCCTCGACCGGTTTGCATTGCCGAAATGGGCGGCCAGGAAATTTCCCAGCGCCTCGACACGCGCCGGACGCGGACCGCCGGGCGGGGTGACCAGATGTACCGCGCCTTCGGCCTGTGACCAGCCTTTCAGAATGACCTCAACCTCTCCCGATTGAATCGCGTCGCCCGTGATGAAGTCCGGCAGATCGGCGATGCCGAGGCCCGCAACCACCGCCGGCAGCAAGGCTTCGCCATTGTTGACGCGAAGCGGACCCGCGGGGCGCACGCTCACCTGCTCGCCTTTGGCGTTGCTGTAGTGCCAGACATCGGCCGTCGACAGATAGGCGTAGCCAAAACATTTGTGCTGCGCGAGATGCATCGGGTGGGTCGGCCGGCCGTAGCGCTTCAGATAGGACGGTGCGGCAACGGTATGACGCGGTATCGCACACAGCCTTCGCGCAATCAGCGAGGAATCCGGCAGCCGCGCAATCCGTAAGGCAGCGTCAAATCCCTCGCCGATCAGATCCACCGTTGCGTCGCTGAGGTGCAGATCGATGGCGACGTCAGGATAGGCCTTTAGAAATTCGGGCAGGATCGGCGCCACCGCCTTTATCCCGAACGTCATCGGCACCGCGAGACGAACAAGCCCGCGCGGCGAAACCGATTGCGCGAGCGCCTCGTTCTCCGTCGCTTCGCCATCGGCCAGAAGCCGCTGGGCGCGGGCGGACAATTTCTGGCCGGCATCGGTGAGCGCGAGCCGCCGCGACGTTCGGTTGAACAGCCGCGCGCCGAGGCGTTGCTCGAGGCGGCCGACCGCCTTGGAGACGGTGGCCTTCGACAGCGCGAGCTCATTCGCTGCTGCCGCGAATGAATGCAGTTCAACGACTTTGGCAAAGATCGCGAGCCCCTCGAAGTCCGGAAGCCTGGCCATCCCGAGCTCTCCCAAAGGTCATAAATAGAAACAATGTGTTTCGATTGTTTCTATTTATGCACATATGCGGCGGGCTTATCCAGAGGGTCATGCGAACTTTGAAAGAAAATCCCCATGCTTGAACTTCGTCCCTTCAGCCGGCTTGGCGCGGCCGATCACGGCTGGCTCAAGGCCAAACACCATTTCTCATTCGGCAGTCACTACGATCCCGGCAATATGGGCCACGGCTCGCTTCGCGTCTGGAACGACGACGAGATCGCGCCCAACACCGGCTTTCCCGCCCATCCCCACGCCAACATGGAGATCATCACCTATGTGCGGGAAGGCGCGATCACGCATCAGGACAGTCTCGGCAACAAGGGCCGCACCGAGGCCGGCGACATCCAGGTAATGAGCGCCGGCTCCGGCATTCGCCATTCCGAGTACAATCTGGAAGCCAAGCCGACCAGGATATTCCAGATCTGGATCGAGCCTGTGACCGAAGGCGGTGCGCCAACCTGGGGCGCCAAGCCGTTTCCGAAATCGGATCGCTCCGGCCGGTTCGTTGCGATTGCCAGCGGACAGGCAGAGGACAAGGACGCGTTGCCGATCCGCGCGGATGCCCGCGTGCTGGCTGCCACATTGAAGGCCGGCGAGAGCGCGCATTACACGCCGGACAAGGCGCGTCATCTTTATCTGGTGCCCGCCGCCGGCAAGGTCGAGGTCAACGGCATCGGCGTCAACGCCCGCGACGGCGTCGCGATCCGCGACGAGACGAAGCTGATCATCACCGCGCTGGAAGATTCCGAGCTCGTGCTGGTCGACGCCGCGTAACGGATGCCGCCCACGCCCAAGCCCTGAATTGCCGGCTCGGGCCGGCGGTCTCTGGGCCAAGGGCGCGCTGAACGGCAAGGTCGGCGGCGCCTTCACCTCGACCGGAATCCAGCATGGCGGCCAGGAAACCACGCTGTTTTCGATCATCGCTAACCTGCTTCATTTCGGCATGATCGTCGTCGGCTTGAATTATGGTTTTGTCGGCCAGATGAAACTCGATGAGGTGACGGGCGGCGCCCCCTACGGCGCCACCACGATCGCCGGTACCGACGGCAGCCGCCAGCCTTCCGAAAACGAACTCGCTGGCGCCCGCTATCAGGGCCGCGCCGTTGCGGAGGCTGCCAAGAAGCTGCACGGCTGAGTAAGACACTTCACTACGAAACCGCGAGGGCGGTCGTTTTCTCACGACCGCCCTCTTTGTTACCGGCGCGATGGAACTTCGGCCTCTAAACTCGCTGAACGGTCAACGTATAACCGCACGGCGCCAGGCATAGGGGCAGCCGCGCCCGCGCGCCGCGATGGATGCAGGAAGCAGGACTCGAATGGGCATGGCGAATCTGGCTGGAGCCGCGCCGGCTGTTCTGGCGCTATCTGACGACGACCCCCCGCGCGCTGTATTTGCTGCTCAACAGGAGTCGCACCTCGAAATCGCACGTCACGCTGCGCAACTAGCGCCGCCGACCGAAACCGCTGCGCGAGCGCTCGCGTATCTCTGTCCTCCAGGCTATTCCATCGCTTAAGCCGACCATTTAGGGTGATGGTCCAAGCACGACGGGACGGATCATGATCACGCAATTGATGTCCTCGCGCCGTTTCGCGCCGCTGTTCTGGGCGCAGTTCTTCGCGGCGCTCAACGATAACGTGCTCAAGAACGCGCTGGTGATCATCCTGCTGTATGGCGCGAACACCGGACACGGGGATTCGCTGGTGTCGATTGCAGGCGCGGTGTTCATCTTTCCTTTTTTCATCCTGTCGGGGCTCGGCGGCGAGCTTGCGGACAAGTATGTCAAATCGGCCGTCGCGCGGCGCTTGAAATTCGCCGAGATTTTCGCTGCGGCCTTCGCCGCGGGCGGCTTCTTCCTGCATTCCGTCCCGCTGTTGTTTGCAGCGCTCGCTTTGTTCGGCGTTTTCGCCGCGCTGTTCGGACCGGTCAAATACGCCATGCTTCCAGATCAGCTCTCGATTGGAGAACTTGCGACCGGCAATGCGCTGGTGGAAGGCGCGACCTTTATCGCGATCCTGATCGGCACCATCGCCGGCGGCCAGCTCGTCGCCGGTTCCTCCCACATGGGCTGGGTGTCGCTCACCGTGGTCTTGCTGGCGGTCCTGTCCTTTGGATTTGCCTCCCAAATTCCCGATAGGACGCCGTCTGCCCCCGATCTCGCTATCACCGCCAATCCCTGGACATCGACTTATCACCTCTTGAAGACGCTCTATGGCGAACCGCGGCTCTGGGACGGCATGGTGATCGTCTCCTGGTTCTGGCTGGTCGGCGCGGTTGTGCTTTCGCTCTTGCCGGCCCTTGTGAAGGACATTGTCGGCGGCAGCGAGGGTGTGGTGACGTTGTGTCTTGCCATCTTCGCCATCGGCATTGCCGCAGGCTCGCTGATTGCCGCGCGTCTAAGCCATGTGCGGCCCAATCTGACGCTGGTGCCGATCGGCGCCGTCATCATGGGTCTCCTCGGCCTCGACCTGGCCTGGGCCATCGGGCACACCGTCCACGGGACCGGCATTTCGCCTGCGGAGTTTGCGACATCGTTCACCGGATTGCGGCTGCTGATCGACTTTGCAGTGTTCGCCATCGGCGGCGGCCTGTTCGTGGTCCCGTCTTTTGCGGCGGTGCAGGCCTGGTCGGCACCCACTGAGCGCGCCCGTGTGATTGCCTCCGGCAACATCCTGCAGGCGGCGTTCATGGTGGTCGGTTCCATCTTCGTGGCCCTGTTGCAGGCGGGTGGTCTTGCCATCGGCTGGATATTCTTCGGACTCGGAATCGCGAGCTTCGGCGCGGCATGGTTTGTGCTCGGCAAATGGCGCAAGGAGGGTGTGCGTCTCGCCAGCTGGAATTCGAACCGGCGACCTGCCTAATTCCCGTACACCAGATGCGGCAGCCACATCGTGAGCGCGGGCACGTAGGTAATGATCATCAGCACCGTCAACAGCAGAAGCAGAAACGGCAGCACCCCGCGCACGACCTCGCCGATCGGCGCGTGTGAAATCGTCGACAGCACGAACAGATTCAGCCCGACAGGCGGGTGAACCAGCGCGATCTCCATGTTGTGGGTGAAGATGATCGAAAAGTGAACGGGGTCGACGCCGAGCGCCGGCAACACCGGCGCGAGAATCGGCAACACCAACAGCAGCGTCGCTATCACTTCCAGGAAACAGCCGAGCACCAGAAGAAGAACGTTGATCGCAAGCAGGAACTGCCACGGCGCCATGTGCTGCGCCAACACCCATTTGACGAGTTCGGCGGGAACGCCTGAGGCCGTCATCCAGTGACCGAAGGCGAGCGCGGTCGCGACGATCAGCATGATGGCGCCGGCGCTTTTCAGCGCATCTGCCACCACCCATAACGTCTCCGACCATTGGAAGCCGCGGTAATAGATGAGACTGACCAGGAGCGACACGACGGCGGCAATGGCGGCTGCCTCGGTGACGGTGACAACGCCGCCGTAAATGCCGACCAGCACGATGACCGGCACGCTCAGCGCGGGAAGCGCCCTCGCCGTCACGCGCAAACGTTCGGCGAACGGCAGGCTCGGCTCGACCGGAAATTTCCGCCTCCGCGCATCGTACCAAACCCAGGCGAAAAACACCGCCGCCTGCAACAGGCCGGGCAACACGCCGGCGAGAAACAGGCGCGGCACGGATTGTTCGGCAACAATCCCATAAAGGATCAGTGCCAGCGACGGCGGGATCACGATGCCGATGGTGCCGGACGCGCCGACGACGCCGAGCGCGAAGCTGCGCGGATAGCCTTTCTCGATCATGGCGGGGAGCAAAATCGTTCCCATCGCGAGCGCGGTTGCGACCGACGAGCCGGAGATCGCCGCAAACAGCGTGCAGGCAACCACCGTGACCAGCCCGAGCGAACCCCTGACGCCGCCGAGCCAGGCGGTGGACAAATCGACCAGCGCCTTGGCGACGCCGCCATGGCGCATGAAGGTCGCTGCCATCACGAACAGCGGCAGCGACATCAGGGTCGGCGAATTCAGGTGATCGATGATGACTTGCGCAACGCCGATCAGCGGTTCGCCGGAGGCAAAATAGAGGATCGACGCGCAAAGCCCCAGCACAAGGAAGATCGGCATGCCCACAGCGAGCAGGCCGAAGAACAGCACCAGGAACAGGATGACCAGCATGACCGCTTAAGCCTCGCCCCTGAGGCGTGGTCGGGCACGCGTAGCGCGCCGGGATGGGGTCACGTTTTTCGTTCTAACGATCAGCCCTTTGTACTTCGCGTCAAGATTGACCCC
>NZ_JBAVCF010000676.1:0-11684 GCF_049586575.1 Bradyrhizobium sp. | reverse complement strand
CGTCTGTTGTCGGATGAAAAGCTCGGGCGCGATTTCAAGGCCTGGCTGCTCGACCCCGTACACCTGAGCGAATTCGATCGCGGCACGGTTTTGATCCCGAAAGAGTTTCTCGCAACGCGCGCGATCGCGCCGACGCCGATCGGCTTTTCCGCCTCGGCGTCGCAACCGGCTTTCGGGCTCATGCAGGGTGAGGGCGAACACCCGGTTTTCTCCGAGGACGATGTGGTGACGGCGCTGCAAAAGGCCGCCGAGCGCGGCATCGCCTTGCAAAACATTCGTTCGGTCGCCGGCTTCGAGCGTCGCCTCAACGACATTACCTGCGCCGGGTGCCACCAGACCCGCGGCATCGGCGGGTTTCATTTCCCCGGCGTCGACTGGATGGCGACCCATCCGTCCAATACGTTGATCGTGCCGGCCTCGCCGCATTTCTTCGGTGACCAGGTTCGCCGCCGCGATATTCTCACCGAAATCCGCGACGGCAAGAAGGTCGACTATAGCCGCGGCTTTTCCGAACGGCCTCAGCTGCGCGGCAGCCGCGAACTGGCCGGCACCGAATATGACGACGGCTGGGGCGCACACTGTTATGGCCTTCACGCCAGGGCGGCCGAGAACGACCGCAGCTTTGTGTCATGGGGGTGCGCCAAGGGGCTCGCCTGCCAGGTCATGAGCGAGGCCTCGCGCATGGGCATGTGTTTTGTCGGCAGCCATTAGAGCACGGCCGAACCTGCGCGAGATTGACAGTAAGCTCACTAATCGTGTTTCATCATCGGAAAGCCGCACCCCAAAAGGGGACGCGGGGGAGGAAACAATGGACGATTTCCTGATCGTCGGCGGCGGCATTGGCGGCTTGACCCTGGGTCTGGCGTTGCACGCCGCCAAGATTCCCTGCCGCATCTTCGAATCCGCAGCCGAGATCCGCGCGGTCGGCGTCGGCATCAACCTCCTGCCTCACGCCACCAAGGAACTCGCCACGCTCGGCCTTGAAGCCGACCTGGCGCGAGTCGCGATCGCGACGAAGGATTCGACCTTCTTCAACCGCTTCGGCCAATTGATCTATCAGGAGCCGCTCGGGCGTTCCGCCGGCTACGACCATCCGCAATTCTCGATTCATCGCGGTGACCTGCAAATGGTGTTGCTGGAGGCTTTTAAGAGTCGCGCCGGGGCGGATCGCATTTTCACCAACCACACCTGCACCGGCGTCGAGCAGGACGATACTGGCGTGACTTTGCGGTTCATGGACGGCAAAAGTGTGCGCGGGCGCGCCGCGATCGCCTGCGACGGCATCAACTCGGTGATCCGCAAGCAGTTCTTTCCCGACGAGGGCGAGCCGCGCTATTCCGGCGTCAACATGTGGCGCGGCGTTACGCGGTGGAAGCCGATCCTGTCGGGCGCGAGCCTGACGCGCGCGGGCTGGTTGTCGCACGGCAAGATGGTGATCTATCCGATCCGTGAAGCAGGCCACGATGGTTTGCAGCTTGTCAACTGGGTCGCCGAGATTGAAACGCCCAACTATCGCCGCCGCGACTGGAACAGAGCAGGTTCGCTCGACGATTTTATCGGCGCCTTTGCCGACTGGCATTTCGACTGGCTCGATGTTCCCGCCTTCATTCGCGCCGCCGATCATGTGCTGGAATTCCCGATGGTCGATCAGGACCCGTTGCCGCGCTGGAGTTTTGGCCGCGTGACACTACTTGGCGATGCGGCCCACCCGATGGTACCGCGAGGCTCCAACGGCGCGGGCCAGGCGATTCTCGACGCGCGGGCGATGACCTCCGCGCTTTCGGCCAGCGCCGATCCCGTCGCCGCTTTTGCGGCGTATGAGAAGGAGCGGCTGGAGAAAACCACTCGCATCGTTCTCACCAACCGCACCAATCCGCCCGACGCCATCCTGCGCGAGGTCTATCAGCGGACCAACGACCGGCCGTTCAACGCGATCGGCGACGTCATCAGTCACGATGAGCTCGTCGCATTTTCCGACAGCTATAAGCAGATTGCTGGCTTTTCCAAAGAAGCATTGCGCGCGTGAGCGGAACATCGACAAAAGACGCTCCAACCGTCGAGGTCGCCGCGTTCATCGATGCGCAGCCGGTCGGCGCCTTCCAGATCAAAGTGCTGTTGATCTGCGCGACCGTGCTGGTGCTCGACGGCTTCGATACCACGGCGATTGGTTACGTCGCCCCGGCCCTGGCGAAGGAGTGGCATATCGGCAAGAGCGCACTCGGTCCGGTGTTCAGCGCGGGCTTGTTCGGGTTGATGATCGGCGCGCTTCTGTTCGGTCCGATGGCAGATCGTGTCGGCCGCAAGAAGATCATCATCTTCTCCACGCTGGCGTTCGGCATCGGCACGCTGATCACCGCACTCGTTAACGACGCCAATGCGCTGTTCGCGATCCGGTTTCTGACCGGCCTCGGTCTCGGCGGGGCGATGCCGAATACCGTCGCACTCACCTCCGAATTTGGCCCGCATCGCCGCCGCGCCACCATGGTGATGGTGATGTTCGTCGGCTTTTCGGTCGGGGCGGCGCTCGGTGGCTTTCTGGCCGCGGCCTTGATCCCGCAGTTCGGCTGGCGGTCGGTGTTTGTGGTCGGCGGCGTCGCGCCGCTCGTTCTGGTGCCGATCCTCGCGGTGAAACTGCCGGAATCGGTGCGGTTCCTGGCGCTGACCGGTCGCGCCGATGCGCGCGTCGCGGAACTGCTTGCCTTCGTCAACGCGAAGGCGGCTTTTGCCGCCGGTACGCGCTTCGTCGTGGACGAACCGGCATTGAAGGGCATTCCGGTCCAACATCTCTTCAGGAGCGGACGAACCCTGGCCACGCTGTTGTTGTGGGTCGTGTTCTTCATGAGCCTGCTCGATATCTACTTTTTGTCGAACTGGCTGCCGACCGTGCTCAACGATCTCGGCGCCTCGATACCGGCGGCCGCCGCGATCGGCTCGATGTTGCAGGTCGGTGGAATCGCAGGCACCTTCGCGCTCGGCAGCATTATCGACCGCTTTTCGTTTCGCGCGCTCGCGCTGGTCTATTTCATTGGGATGTTTGCGGTCGGCGCGATCGGGCAGTTCGGACATTCGGCGGCCCCCGTCACGGTTGCGATCTTCGTCGCCGGCTTTTGCATCGTCGGCGGGCAGATCGCCGCCAACGCGCTCGCCGCCGGATACTATCCGACCTCGGTCCGCGCGACCGGCGTTGGCTGGGCGCTGGGTGTGGGACGGATCGGCTCGATCGTCGGTCCGCTCGTTGGCGGCATCCTGCTCAGCCTGAAATGGAGCGCGGGCGAAGTGTTCGTGGCGGCGGCCGCCGCGGCGCTATGCGCGGCGCTGGCGGCGTTTTCGCTGGGAAGGTTGGCGGGTTTGGGCGGAAGCGGCAAGGCCGCACCCGATGAGGCGCCGCTGGCGGCGGTGACGCGGGCTGACGCCTAGGCTAGGCTAGAGGCGCAACCACCGCAGGAGCTGCGCTGTGACCGATCCGACCGGAGAAAGCAAGGAACGCAACCGCGAGATCGCCGCCAATGAAAGCGCGCGGCAAACCGTCAGCTCCATCCGCGTCAGCGTATGGGCGATCGCGGTCGCCGTGGTCATTGGCCTCGCGGCGTTCGGCTGGGTGATGATCAACAACAAGTAGACCGCGCGAGCTTCTATTCAGACGTAATGTGTCAGCGCTTGCCGGGCAAAAGGTCATAGGCCGAGCGCCAGCCGGGCAGGGCGGCGACCCGGCCGAGCCAGCGATCGATCGCGGGGTGACTGGTCCTGAAATCATATCCGGTCTCATCGCTTGGATAGTGCAGGCGGTAGAGTGGCATTCTCTCAGACTCTCACGCCACAGTGCCGGACGCCTTCAAATTCCGGATCGCCGTTTCGTCGTAGCCGGCCTCGCGCAGAATTTCGTCGCTGTGCTCGCCGATTTCGGGCGGACGCTTCGGTTTGACCTTCTCGCTGCCATCGACCCAGATCGGGCTGTTGATCGTGAGCATGCCGTTGTCTTCGAACGGCACCAGCACCTCATTCTCGATCATCTGCGCATCGCCCGGGATATCGTCGAGGATGCCGACCACGCCGAACACGAGACCATTGCCGTCGAGTGCCTTGCGCCATTCGGCAAGGTCGCGTGTCGCAAAGATCTGGTCAAAGATCGCGATCAGTTCGAGCGAGCGGGCATGGCGGTCAGGCTTGGTGGCAAATCGCGGGTCATTGGTGAGGTCTTCGCGCCCCAGGCAACGGGTGAGCGCCGGCCATTGCCGCTCTTCATTTAGAAGCGACAGGATCAGCCAGCGGCCGTCCTTGCAGCGGTAATGGTTGGTCACGGCATTGAGTGCGCGCTCGCGCGTGCGCCGTTCCTGGAATTGCGCTCCGCATAATTTAGCCTGCGCCAGCACGCCCGCCGACCAGACGCCGTTCGCCATCAGGTTGGACGAGACGTGCGAGCCCTCGCCGGTGCGTTCGCGCTTGTAGAGCGCAGTGACGATCGCGCCATAAAACGCCATCGCGCAAGGGTGATCGCCCATGCCGGGAACGGAGCGCGCTGGCGTCGTGTTCTCGTCCGCGCGCACAAGATCCATCAGACCGGAACGCGCCCAGAAGGCGTTGCTGTCGAAGCCTGGCTTGTCGGCTTCAGCCCCCTTCTCGCCATAGCCGGTGAAGGAGGCGTAGATCAGGCGCGCGTTAAGCGGCTTGATGTCCTCATACGAAATGCCGAGGCGCTTGCGCACGCTGGGTGGAAAATTGGTGATGAAGACATCGGCCTCGGCAGCCAGCCGATACAGCACGGCGCGCCCTTCCGGTTTGGAAAGATCGAGCGCGAGACTGCGCTTGTTGCGCGACTCCAGCAGCCACGCGAAGTTATGCGGGCTGATCGGATATCCCGGCAGCTTCGGCAGGTTGCGATAGGGGTCGCCGGTTCCCGGCGGCTCGATCTTGATCACCTCCGCGCCGAAATCCGACAGCACGGTGGCGGCCGCCGGCGCCGCGATGAAGCTCGCGCAATCCAGAACCTTCAGTCCTTCGAAGATGCCGCCTTCCATGATGAGATCGTCCCTCTCGCGTTGTTGATCTTATTCCGCGCTGTGGAAACATTTTTTCCCGCAGGGGTAACCGATGTATTGATCGATAACGGCGGCCGACGCAACGGCAGTCTGGGCCGCCAACAGTGGCGCCTAATCCTGGCCCGAAAGCAGCGTAGCGTTGCCGCCCGCCGCAGCGGTGTTGATGGTCACCGTCTGCTCCGTGGCAAAGCGCGTCAGGTAATGCGGGCCGCCGGCTTTAGGCCCGGTGCCGGACAGGCCGAAGCCGCCGAACGGCTGCACGCCGACCACCGCGCCGATGATGTTGCGGTTGACGTAGACATTCCCCACTGGGAGCCGCTCGACCACCGCATCGATCACGTCGTCGATCCGTGAATGAATGCCGAGCGTGAGCCCGTAGCCGGTGCGTTCGATCGAAGTCAATACGTCGTCGAGGCGGCCGGCTGCGTAACGCAGGACATGCAGAATTGGGCCGAATATTTCTTCGGTCAATTGACCGGCGTTTGAGAGTTCAAAGATATACGGCGCGACATACTGGCCTGCTGGCGCCCGGCCTGCAAAATGCACGCGCGCCTCGCGCGTCATCCGCGCAATGTGCGCCTCCAGCTTTTCCTTGGCTTCGGCATCGATGACCGGACCGATATGTGTGGCGGGGTCCCTGACATCGCCGATTTTCAGTTCGCGTGCCGCGCCTGCGATCATCTCGATCGTGCGGTCGGCGACTTCTTCCTGCACGAACAGAATCCTCAAAGCCGAGCAACGCTGGCCCGCCGAGCGGAACGCCGAAGTGAGAACGTCATCGGTTACCTGTTCGGGCAGCGCGGTCGCGTCCACGATCATGGCGTTGATGCCGCCGGTCTCCGCGATCAGCGGCACGATCGGGCCGTCCCTCGCCGCCAACGCGCGGTTGATGGAGCGCGCAACTTCAGTAGAGCCGGTGAAGACGACGCCGGCAACGTCGGGATGGGCGACGAGTGCCGCACCAATGCGGCCATCGCCGGTCACGAGATGCAGCGCGGAAGATGGCACGCCAGCTTCGTGCAGCAGACGAACTGTTTCAAAGGCGATCAGGGGCGTCTGCTCGGCGGGCTTGGCCACCACCGTATTGCCGGCCATCAGGGCCGCGGTGATTTGGCCGGTGAAAATCGCGAGCGGAAAATTCCAGGGCGAGATCGCGACAAACACGCCGCGGCCGCGCAGGCCCAGTACATTGCTCTCGCCCGTCGGGCCCGGCATGGCCTCGCCTGCGTCAAACAGGCTGCGGCCCTGTGCGGCGTAGTAGCGGCAGAAGTCGACCGCCTCGCGAACTTCCGACACCGCGTCATCGAGCGTCTTGCCGCCCTCACGTTGCAAGAGCGCGATGAAGCGGCCTGCGCGTTGCTCCAGAAGATCGGCCGCGCGATCGAGACAGTCCGCGCGGCCGGCGGCCGGCGCGCGGCACCAATGCGAAAATCCGGCGCGAGCCGCCATCATCGCCGTGTTGGCATTATCGATGCTTGCTTCGATCACACTGCCGATGGAAATCGTGGGATCAACGGGGCTTGCAAGCTGTCGTGCGACACCACCGCTGGCCTTGCCGCCGATCAGGGCGGTCGCGGGGACCGGCGCGGTCCCGGCTTTGACGGCGGCGAGCAGTGCCTGAAGGGCCGCACGGTCGCCGAATTCGACGCCGCGCGAGTTCTGCCGCTGCGGCCGGTAGAGATCGGCAGGCGGCGGAATATTCGCATGGCGGGCGTTGGCGGCCGTGCCGATGATGTCGGCCGGGCGCCGCAGCAGTTTGGCGACCGGCACGGTCTCATCGGCGGCGAGCGCCACAAAGGAGGAGTTGGCGCCGTTTTCGAGAAGGCGCCGCACCAAATAGGCGAGGAGGTCGCGGTGGCTGCCGACGGGGGCGTAGGTGCGGCAGGAAAGCACGGGATGATCGGTGAGCAGTTGCGCATAGAGCGCTTCGCCCATGCCGTGCAGGCGTTGCAACTCGAAACCGCTTTCGCCGCCGGCAAGTTCCAGAACGGTTGCCACCGTCAGCGCGTTGTGGGTGGCAAATTGCGGGAACAGTCGCGGCCGTAGCTTGAGCAGGTTTTCGGCGCAAGCGATGTAGTTGAGATCGGTCATCGCCTTGCGCGTGAAGACGGGATAGTCGGGCAGTCCACGCTCTTGCGCGCGCTTGATCTCGGTGTCCCAATAGGCGCCCTTGACGAGCCGCACCATCATGCGCCGGTTCAAGCTGCGGGCGAGTTCGTCCGTATACTCGATCACCGCGCCGGCACGTTTCTGATAGGCCTGGATTGCGAGGCCGAAGCCATCCCAGCCGGCGAGCGAGGCGTCGGCAAACGCCGCCGCAATCACTTCCAGCGAAAGCTCGAGCCGGTCGGCTTCCTCGGCATCGACGGTGAGGTTGAGGTTGTAAGACCTCGCCCGGTGCGCCAGATCGATCAGCGGTGGTACCAACTCGTCAAACACCCGCTGCCGGCTCAACGCTTCGAAACGCGGATGCAGCGCCGAAAGCTTGATCGAAATGCCCGGCCGATCGGGCAGGGGCCGTGCGCCCGCGCTGGCGCCGATGGTTTCGATGGCGCTCGCATAGGCGTTGAAATAGCGCTCGGCGTCTTCAGCGGTGCGCGCCCCTTCGCCGAGCATGTCGAAGGAGTAGCGGGGGAAGGCGCCCGATTGCGCCCGCGCCAGCGCGGCCTCGATGGTTTCGCCGAGTACAAAATGGCTGCCCATCAGCCGCATCGCCTGCCGCGTCGCGGCCCGTACAGCCGGGGCGCCGAGGCGCTTCACCAGCCGGCCGATGGTTCCATCCGGCGTTTCGCCCGGCTGGATCACCCGCGCCGACAGACCGAGCGCCCAGGCCGAGGCATTGACCAGGAAGGCGCTCGATTTGGTTTCGTGGTGGATGAAGTCGCCCTCGCCGAGCTTGTCCTCGATGAAGCGGTCGGCGGTGGCAGCATCCGGCACCCGCAGCAGCGCTTCCGCCAACACCATCAGCGCCAGGCCCTCCTTCGTCGAGAGCGCGAATTCGCGCAGCATGTCCTCGACACCTCCAAGCGGATCGTCGTTTGAGCGGATGGCTTCGATCAGGCGGCGCGCCGTGCGGTCGATCCGCGCCTCGCGATTCTCGTCAAGGCGGCCCGCGGTCAATAACCGCGTGGCGATGGCAGTATCGTCCGGCGCGTAGGGCGCCGTGAACGGGGGAACGGAAGCGGGTTCGAATTTCATCGCATGCCCCGGCGCGGAATCTGCGCCAAGCATACAATCAAGCCGCCTTCAAAGGAATCGGCATCAGCGCGAAGCGCAGCCGTCGGATTTTAGCCGGCCCGGAACGAAGGAGTCTGCCCGATCGGCGACGTAAGCTTGCGGTCCTGGCGCTTCGACCAGGACACGTAGCTTGCTGCGAGCGTCATGATCGCAATGCCGGATACGCTGACCAGAATCTGGGCCGCAAGCGAACCGGAGCCGGTCACGAGGATGAAGTGACCGGCCAAAGAGAGGAACACGCCGACGCAGAATACCGACAGCGATTGTTCGCCGCAGACGATCAGCGGCCTGAGGATGGGCCAGTTCAACCCGCGCCAGTTCTTCGCGATCATGCGCGTTGCGAACAGCGCCAGCACCAGGAAGTGCAGAAGCCGGGAGAAACCGAGATTGACCCTGTCATTCGGAATGAAGGCGTCATGCAGCCAGGTCGGCAACATGTCTCCGAACATGGGGAAGCGTCCGGCCATCGTGATGCCAAAAGCAAAGATGAGATAGGCAATCCCGAGGTAAGCCCAGGCCGGCGCCCGCAAGCGGTTGCCAAGCCGGCGCGCGCCGCCAAGCGCGCACCAGGCGCCGAGCACGAAGATCAATTGCCAGCAGAACGGATTGAAGAACCAGTTGCCGTCCGGAAAGGTCGACAGCGTCCACTCGAACTGACGTGCGGCGACGTAGAGCGCGAGCGAGGCCGCCAGGGTAAAGTCAGGCGCCCGCAACATCAGCCACAGCACGACAGGAAAACACGCCGTCAACGCGACGCAGAGCTGGAGCAGATCGAGGTTCAGCGCCCTCGATTGCAACAGAAGGCCGTTGGCGACGGTGCGGACGGGCTCTTCCAGAAGGCCCGCGATGTTGAATTCATAGATGATGTCGGGCGCGGCATAGCGGGTCGCGACATCGCCGATCGACACCGCGTAAATCGCAAACAGCACGATGAACGCTGCATAAAGCTGCCAAGTGCGCCGAAGCACCCGAGTCGCGCCGACGATGGTGCCGCGTTGGAGCATGATGGGCGCAAAAGCGAGCGCCGCCGCATAGCCGGAAATGAAGACGAATACGTCCGCAGAGCCGGAGAAGCCGAAGTTGCGCAGCGTAATCCAGCTCACCATGTTGTTCGGGATGTGGTCCAGAAAGATGAACCAGTTCGCCAGACCGAGAAACAGATAGAGCCTCGTGTCGCGCGCGTGGCGCACGAGAGCGGAAGTGCCAGTCATGAGATTAATTTCTTGGTGCGGCGTTTTGCCGGTGATGCTTCGCGTCGAGTTAATGCCGTTCGCGCCGGCTTGCAACCCCGCTCGCCGTTATGTGAATCAGAGGTGATCTTGCCTTGTGTATATCGTAAATTCACAAGGGAACACGAAGCTGTGAGCCTCGGGAATATTTTTGGAAACCGGCAGGCGAATCAGATTGGCGCGGCGTTCGCGCCAATCGTTAACTGCGGATGCGCGAGAGGGAGCGGAAGGCCGCCGGCGCGAGGAGTGGCGTTCGCCCCATACTTGATCAGCAGGGCGAGAACGATCGCGAGCAGAATGGCGAAAAGCAGCCGTCGTTTCATGGCGGCAATAGTGGCACGCGCGTTCGCCGAGTCAATTCCGGATCGCCGGCCAGCGGTTCTGTCGTTTCCGAAAACGGCCGGCGCGAAAATGCGACGCTCCGGCCGCTGACAGTGGAGTGGATTTGACATTCGCTACCCTGTAGCCGCGTATTCGCGATGCGATTGTCAAATCCAAAACTCCACTAGAAACCATATTTGCCAGCGGTCCTTTGAGTCTAACATTCGCAAAAGCGCTCGCTGAGAAGGGATGCGAATGTTAGAATTGGACCACTAGTGGCCGGAGCCTTTTCAAAGGTGCGCAACGAAGGCCGGTCAGTAGGCGCAGAGATTCACGGTGCGCAGGCGGTAACCATAGGGCGTGAGCACGCGGCGCGTCACCAGGCATTCGTCGTCAACATAATCGACGCCGATGCCGAAGCCGCCGAAGTGGTGGTGATAGCCACCCCAGTGGCCCCAGGGCTTGGCGGATGCGGCGGTCGAAGCCAGTGCAGCGGTGCTGAGAGAAGCGGCGGCAGCGAGTGCGATCGTCAGTTTGCGTAACATGGTCGTTCTCCTCGAATGTGCGCAGGTTGCGCGGGTTGCAGTAGTCTCACCCCATAGCAGTCGCGCTGTTTCAGAACGGGGTTCGAGGCCACCCCACCCGATTCAAGGAAATTTTTCTGAATGCCTGTTCAGGTTCAGCGCGCCAAAAAGCGAGAGCGTCAGGCGGCAACCGGCTCTTCGCCGTTAACCAGGGTGGACAAGGCTTCGGCATTGACGACGATACACACGTTCATCGGTCCGGTGCGGCCACGGATTTCGACGTCTTGCTGCGGTAGTTCCTCGACCCTGAGGCCTGCGGTGGCGCGCACTTCGTCCGAGAAGATCACCTCGCAGCCAAGGCTCTTGGTCATGTCCTGCAGCCGTGCCGCCACATTGACGGCATCGCCGAGTGCGGTGAACACGATATGATCGCGGTAACCAATGTCGCCCACGATCACCTCGCCGGCGTGAATGCCGATGCCGAAGCGGATCGGTTCGCGCAGGTCGTTTTTGAGGAACTGGTTCAATTCCTCGACGTGAACCGAAATACGCGCTGCCGCCCTCAGCGCCTGACGGCAGGCGGTCTCGCGACTGGTTGCAAGTCCGAACAATGCCAGTTGCCCGTCGCCGAGAAACTGGTTCGGCTGGCCGCCGCATTCGATCACGGCCTTTGAGACCGCGCCGAGGAAGCGGTTGACGATAAACACGGTGTCGAACGGCAGGCGATTTTCCGCGAGCCGGGTCGAACCGCGCATATCGACGAACATGCTGACGAGATATCGCTCCTCGCCGATATGCGAGGGGGCGCCGCGACGGGTCGCCACCGTTTGCGGCGTGAAGATCTGGAAGAAGGAGAGGTCGTTCTCGGGCCGGAGCTGACAGGCGAGCCGGATCGCAGGATCCGACGTGCTCCCGACCCGGTTGAGGATGAACGATTCGCGGTTCGAGGGCTCCGGCAACGACGTGCAGTCGCCGATCACCCGAATCCGGCAGGTCGAGCAGCGAGCGCGGCCGCCGCACACGCTCGCATGCGGAACCTGATGACGCAGGCTTGCCTCCAGCACGGAAAGGCCCTTCGGCACGCGGACGGTGCGGCCATTGCCGTAAGACAGCGTGATCATGCCGCCGCGCCTCTCCCGAAGGGTACGGACTCCGCGGGCCACCAGCACCAGTCCAAGCAGGACGAGATAGCCGATCATGAAATGACCCGTGATGTTTTCGAGCCTATTGGCCTGGGCCGGCGTCCCGACCTTGTCCGGGGAAAGATTGGCTGCCCGCCACGCCGGATCAGCGCTTTCTTTCACGATCGTGCGGCCGCTCTGGTAGAGGCCGAGCAG
>NZ_JBAVCF010000675.1:0-2673 GCF_049586575.1 Bradyrhizobium sp. | reverse complement strand
CGGCATACTTGTTGCCGGCGAACACCGGCTTGCCGCCCTTCCAGATCGACTGGTGGCAGTGCATGCCCGAGCCGTTGTCGCCATAGACCGGCTTCGGCATGAAGGTTGCGGTCTTGCCGTAGATGTGAGCGACCTGGTGGATGCAGTATTTATAGATCTGCATCTGGTCGGCCATCAGCGTCAGCGTGTCGAACTTCATGCCGAGTTCGTGCTGGGCGGAGGCGACTTCGTGGTGATGCTTTTCGACCTTGACCCCCATCTTCGCCATGGCCCCCAACATTTCGGAGCGCATGTCCTGCACGGAGTCCTGCGGCGGCACCGGGAAGTAGCCGGCCTTGGTGCGGATGCGGTGGCCGAGGTTGCCGCCTTCATACTCGGTGTCGGAGTTGATCGGCAGTTCGGAGGAATCGAGCTTGAAGCCGGTGTTGTAGGGGGTGGTCTGATAACGGACGTCGTCGAATACGAAGAATTCCGCTTCGGGGCCGAAGAACACGGTGTCGCCAACGCCCATCGACTTGACCATGGCTTCGGCCTTCTTGGCCATGCCGCGGGGATCGCGGTTGTAGGGTTCGCCCGTGGTCGGTTCGAGCACGTCGCAGGTGATGACCATGGTGGTCTCGGCAAAGAACGGATCGATCGTGGCCGTGACCGGATCGGGCATCAGGCACATGTCGGATTCGTTGATCGCCTTCCAGCCCGCGATCGAGGAACCGTCGAACATGACGCCCTCGGCAAAGGTTTCCTCTTCGATCATGGTGACATCGAAGGTAACGTGCTGCCACTTGCCGCGCGGATCGGTAAAGCGCAGATCGACGTATTTGACGTCGTTGTCCTTGATCGATTTGAGGACGTCCTTGGCGGTCTTCATGAATCCCCCTGTTTTGACTGACTTGATCTGGGGCTGCACACGGCGCCCGGCCCTAGGTCAATACAATTGGGGGACGATCAAGACAACATCGGAATGGCCGGAGAACTGCTGCCAGAAGCGGCATTTCTTGCGCTGGCGGTGTGATCCAGCATCCAATCTACGCGCATAAGATCGCGATGCTTCGCGGTTGAAGCGCTCTGTCGGCCAAGTGGTCGACCTATCCCCTGCGGGGAGAGGTCGATTTTGCGCTAAGCAAATCGGGTGAGGGGGACATCAGGTTGGATCGACCGTAACCCCCACCCCCCTCTGCCACCGCAAGTCGGGCCTGCCCGACTTGCGCAAATTCACAATGCGCAGCCGGGGTAAACCCCGGCTGCGTGGGAGAGGGAGGGAGCGTACCTCGATCGTGGCCTAGATCGCGTCGAGCCCGGATTCGCCGGTCCGGATGCGGATGGCCTCTTCGATATTGGACACGAAAATCTTGCCGTCTCCGATCCGTCCGGTCTGAGCCGCACGCCGGATCGCATCGATCGCCCGGTCGACGAGTTCGTCGGAAATCACGATCTCGATCTTCACCTTGGGCAGGAAATCCACGATGTATTCGGCGCCCCGGTAGAGTTCGGCATGCCCTTTTTGCCGGCCGAATCCCTTGGCCTCGGTAACCGTGATACCCTGAAGTCCGACTTCCTGGAGCGCTTCCTTGACCTCGTCGAGCTTGAACGGCTTGATGATGGCTTCGATTTTCTTCACAGGTTGCCTCCCGGCACTTTCAGGGTCTCAAGGAATTTCAGGCTGGTTGTCGCGATATTGCGATGACGCAAATCTGATGGTCCCGCGCAGGCTTGATATTTGCCTGCCCAAGCCATCAGTTCAGACTTTCTTCCTCGGAAGCAGGGTCTATGCCAAATCGTTAAGATGTTGGAATCTTGAATTTTATCAGCCCTTTAGGGGACGCCGAAAAGCCACCGGCGGGAATCGACCAATCATAGGACAGATGTAAAAATAGGCAAATAGGTCAAACGGTGGGCAGCCAGCCGGGCTTGGTGCGCAGGAGTTTGAGAAAAGTGCCTTCGGAAAAGGCGTTGCTGTCAGGGGATTGGGCATGGAAATTCTGACCACGGCCGAGATGGAGCGTGCCGACCGGTTGGCCATTGCTGCCGGAACGCCGGGATTTGCATTGATGCTGAGCGCTGGCCAGGCGGTCGCAGCGGCGGCGATGGATATGGTCGACGACGGTCCGATCGTGGTGATCGCCGGACCCGGCAACAATGGCGGCGACGGGTTTGTCGCTGCCGCCGAACTCGCCGCGCATGGCCGGGAGGTCCAGGTCATTCTGCTGTGCGAGCGGGAGAACTTGCAGGGCGATGCGGCGTCCGCCGCGCGCGGCTGGAAATATCCGGTGCTGCCGTTCAATCCGCAAGCGATCGGCAAGCCGGCGCTGATCATCGATGCGCTATTCGGGGCGGGTCTCGACCGGGCGGTCAAGGGCGAGCCGTTCGATATGATCGAGGCGATCAACGCCAACGGCGCGCCGGTTCTCGCCGTCGATCTGCCGAGCGGGATCAACGGCACGTCAGGCTCGGTGATGGGAACGGCCGTGCGCGCCACGGAAACCGTCACCTTCTTCCGCCGAAAGCCCGCGCATCTGCTGATGCCGGGGCGTCTTCACTGCGGGACGGTGCGCGTCGCCGACATCGGGATCGACGCCAAGGTGCTTGGCGAGATTGAGCCCAAGACTTTTGAAAATATCCCGCCGTTCTGGCGTGGCTCATATCCGGTGCCCGAGACCGACGGGCATAAATATA
>NZ_JBAVCF010000674.1:0-10013 GCF_049586575.1 Bradyrhizobium sp. | reverse complement strand
GTCCAGTCCGGCGATAGCGCGGGCAATCAGCGGGTAGTAATCGGCCATTTCAACTCAACAATGCACGCTCTGGGTAATATCTCGTTAAGCTTCGAACGGATTCTGCACCAGGATAGTATCCTCGCGTTCGGGGCTTGTGGAAAGCAAGGCGATCGGACAACCCACCAATTCCTCCACACGGCGAACATATTTGACGGCCTGCGCCGGCAGGTTTGCCCAGGAGCGGGCATTGGCCGTGGGTTCCTTCCACCCCTCGATCGTCTCGTAGACTGGCGTAACCCGGGCCTGGGCGCCCTCGCCAGCTGGCAAATGGTCGATTTCCTTGCCGTCCAGCAGATACCCCGTGCAGACCTTGATGGTTTCAAAGCCGTCGAGGATATCGAGCTTGGTCAAGGCAAGACCATGGATGCCACAGGTGCGCACGGTCTGGCGCACCAGCGCCGCGTCGAACCAGCCGCAGCGACGCTTGCGCCCGGTGTTGACGCCGAATTCCCGGCCGCGGCGGCCGATTTCTTCGCCGATTGCGTCTTGCAGTTCGGTTGGAAACGGCCCTTGGCCGACCCGGGTCGTATAAGCCTTGCAGATTCCCAGCACATAGCCGACGGCGTCGGGGCCAAGACCCGTTCCGGTGGCGGCTTGGGCCGCGACAGTGTTGGAAGACGTGACGTAGGGATAGGTGCCGTGATCGACGTCGAGCAGCGCGCCCTGCGCGCCCTCGAACAAGATACGTTTACCTTCGCGCCGCTTGATGTCGAGCAGCCGCCACACGGTTTCGGCGTATGGCAACAGATGCGGCGCCAGCGCCGTCAGCTCCCGCAAAATCTGCCTGCCGTCGATTTCCTCAAGATTAAAGCCACGCCGCAACGCATTGTGATGCGCCAGCAGGCGGTCGATCTTGTGCGGCAGCGTATCGAGGTCGGCGAGGTCCATCAGGCGGATCGCGCGACGCCCAACCTTGTCCTCGTAGGCCGGGCCGATGCCGCGGCGCGTGGTGCCGATAGCGGTACTCGCATTCGACGATTCCCGGAGCGCGTCGAGTTCGCGATGCAAGGGCAGGATCAGCGTGACGTTCTCGGCGACGCGCAGATTCTCCGGGCTGACCGCAACGCCCTGCCCCTTCAGCTTGGTCACCTCATCGAGGAAGGCCTGCGGATCGAACACCACGCCGTTACCGATCACCGCGAGCTTCGAGGGCCGCAGCACGCCGGAAGGCAACAGCGCCAGCTTGTAGGTCTCGCCATTGATAACAAGCGTATGGCCAGCATTATGGCCGCCCTGGAAACGCACGACGATATCGGCTTGCTCCGACAACCAGTCGACGATCTTGCCTTTCCCTTCGTCACCCCATTGGGCGCCGACGACGACCACATTCCCCATACGCAGCTATTCCCTCTGCAACTCTGTGCTCAAGCGTGATCTGTTCGAAAAAACCGGTCCTAGTGTGGCGGATTTGACATTCGCCAGGGCACACCAGGTCCGGTCGCATGCGAGGCACACACCCGATAAAGGAAGCGGGCTACCGACGCAAGCAAGAAGGCGTTCCAGACCGGCCTGGATAGCCAATCAAGCCATTGATAACCCCCCGAAAATCCGTCCCGGACCGCGGCCAGGGGCCATTCCGCCAGCCGGAGCCCTGGAAGCGTCCGGCGGCATCGCGCCCTCCTCATGGCCGCGGGCGCATGGTCGCGATGCATCGGCCGCCATTGAAGCGAACTCAAAATCCGTGTCTGTGAAATTGCCGGACCATCATCTTCCGGGCCGGCATATCGCGGCGGGCCGGCTGCGGCATCGCGATCCCTGCTTCCTTGGGCCCAAAGCCGTATGTCCGCTTCCGATCAGCTCTCTGATGCCGTGCCCCACCAGGGCCGGGGCGGCTGGCTTTTCAACCAGCCCTACGTCCTGCTCTCGATCGCGACTTTTTGCTGGGCCGGGAATGCCATCGTTGGCCGGTTGGCCTCAGGCCACATCCCGCCGGTGACGCTGACTTTCCTGCGCTGGTGGCTCGCCTTCCTGATCACCCTTCCGATGGCGTGGAAGTATCTGAAGCGCGACTGGAACGTGATCCGCGCCAGCTTGGCCACGATGGTCATCATCTCCCTAACCGGCGTTTCCCTGTTCAGCAGCATGCAATACTGGGCGCTGGAACATACCACCGCGCTCAACACGCTGCTCCTGCAATCCGCGGGGCCGCTGTTTGTGGCGGGCTGGTCGCTGGTCCTGCTCGGGGTCCGCTTGACGCTGGCGCAAGCGATCGGGGTAATGGTGTCGCTGACCGGCGTGCTGGTGATCCTGCTGCACGGCGACCTGAAGGCGATCGCGGCGATCGACTTCAACAAGGGCGATCTCATCTTCACCGTCGCCCTGCTGATCTTCGGACTTTATACGGTGATGTCATCGCGCCGGCCCGCCATTCACGATCTGTCGTTTCTCGCCTTTACGTTCGGATGTGGTTTCGTCGTTCTCATCCCGGCGCTGATCGCGGAGTTGCTGTGGCGTCCCGTCATGGGACTGAACACCAGCAATCTACTGTCGGTAATGTATGTCGCGGTCTTTCCCTCAAGCATTGCCTATCTTTGCTACAACAGAGGCGTGCACCTGATCGGCGCCAACCGCGCAGCGCCGTTCTTCCACGTCGTTCCCTTATTCGGATCGGTGATGGCGATCGTCTTTCTCGGCGAGCGTCCGCAGGTCTTCCATTTCATCGGCTTTGCTTTGGTGCTGACCGGAGTCTTCGTGGCATCAAGAAAGCCGTCCGCAGCCACGAAATGAGCGCAGCCCGGCCGCCAACATCTTTTGATCCCGTCCGTTGGTTCAACCATCAACCCTATCTGCTGCTAAGTCTGGCCTCGCTGTTCTGGGCCGGCAATATCGTGCTCGGCCGCTATGTCGCCGGCCACGTGCCGCCGATGACGCTGTCCTGCATCCGGTGGATCGGCGCATGCCTGATGCTGCTTCCGTTCGCGTGGCCGCACCTCAAGCGGGACTGGCCGGTGCTGCGCGGACGGTTACCGCTCATGATCGCGTTGTCGGCAACGGGTTTCGCCATCAATAACGCGCTGTCCTATTGGGGGCTGCAATTTACGGAAGCCCTCAACGCGCTGCTGATCCAGTCATCCGGGCCTTTGTTTATCGCGCTATGGGCGCTCATTCTGTTCGGAGTCAAGCTGACCTGGGCGCAACTCGCCGGAATCGCGCTCTCGCTTCTCGGCGTTCTTACCATCATCCTTCGCGGCGATTTCGCAGCACTCGCCGCCATCCACTTCAATATCGGCGACCTCATGATGACCGGTGCCCTGATCGCTTTCGGCCTGTACTCGGCGCTGATGCTGCGCCGGCCGGTGACGCATCAACTTTCATTGATCTGCTTCACTACGGCATGCGGCGCGCTGCTCCTGTTGCCGCTCTCGATCTGGGAATATGCGAATGGCGTCACGCTGAAATTCGACGCGATTACTCTGATCACGCTGGTTTACGTCGTGATTTTCCCCTCGACGCTCGCCTATCTGTTCTTCAATCGCGGCATCGCGGCGATCGGACCGAACCGCGCCGCGCCGTTCTTCCACCTGGTGCCGGTATTCGGCTCGGTCATGGCGATCGTTCTGCTCGGTGAACAACCGCGGCTTTTTCACCTGGCCGGATACATCATGGTGTTCGCGGGCGTCGTGATCGCCTCGCGCAAGGTATCGACGGGCTAGAACGCCAACGCCTTCGCCTGCTTTACCTGTGGGAGCGACTGTACCTTGGCCAGCACATCGGTTGGCACCGCACCGTCGATCTCGACGAGCGCGATAGCGTCGCCACCCTGCTTGTTGCGGCCGAGATGGAAGGTCGCGATATTGATCTTGGCGTCGCCAAGCAACCCGGCAAAATGTCCGATGAATCCGGGCTTGTCTTCGTTGGTGACGTAGATCATCGACTTGCCGAACTCGGCATCGACGCGGATGCCCTTGATGTCGACCAACCGCGGCTTGCCGTCGGCATAGACCGTGCCCGATACCGATCGCTCCTGCCGCTCGGTGATCACGGTGACGGTGATCAGGCTTTCGTAGTCGCTCTGTGCGGTGCGGACAATTTCATCGACCGCGATGCCCCGCTCCTTGGCCACGACAGGCGCCGAGACGACGTTGATGGTGCCGAGCATCGGGCGCAGCAGGCCGGAGAGCACCGCCGAGGTCAGCGCCTTGATCTTCATCTCGGCGACATGTCCCTCATAAGTGATCTGCACCTTGGCGATACCGGTCTCGGTGAGTTGACCGGCGAACGAGCCCAGTTTTTCGGCGAGTTCGATAAACGGCCTGAGCCTGGGCGCTTCTTCAGCCGTGATCGAGGGGAAGTTGACCGCATTCGAGATGGCGCCATGGAGCAGATAGTCGGACATCTGCTCGGCAACCTGGAGCGCGACATTCTCCTGCGCTTCGGTGGTGGCGGCGCCGAGATGCGGGGTGCAGATCACGTTGGGGTGGCCGAACAGCACGTTCGACGTTGCCGGCTCCTCGACGAACACGTCGAAGGCTGCACCGGCGACCTTTTTGGAATTCAGCGCATTCACCAGCGCCTGTTCGTCGACCAGCCCGCCGCGGGCGCAATTGACGATCCGCACGCCCTGCTTCATTTTCGAGAACGCGACCGCGTCGATGATGTTGCGGGTCTTGTCCGTAAGCGGCGTATGCAGTGTGATGAAATCGGCGCGCTTGAACAATTCGTCCAGCTCGACCTTCTCGACGCCAATGTCCTTGGCGCGTTCCGGCGACAGGAACGGATCGAACGCAATCACTTTCATCCGCAAGCCGAGCGCGCGATCGGCAACGATCGATCCAATATTTCCGCAGCCGACCACGCCAAGAGTCTTGCCGGTGATTTCGACGCCCATGAAGCGGTTCTTTTCCCATTTGCCGGCTTGCGTCGAAGCGTCGGCCTGGGGAATTTCGCGCGCCAATGCCAGCATCAGCGTGATGGCGTGTTCGGCGGTCGTGATCGAATTGCCGAACGGCGTGTTCATCACGATGATGCCCTTGGCGGTCGCGGCAGGGATTTCGACATTGTCGACGCCGATACCGGCGCGCCCGATCACCTTCAGCCGCGTGGCCTTCTCGATGATCTTCGCGGTCGCCTTGGTGGCGGAGCGGATGGCGAGACCGTCATAGTCGCCGATAACAGCGGCGAGCTTTTCCTTGTCCTTGCCGAGGTTGGGCTGGAAGTCGACCTCGATGCCGCGATCCTTGAAGATCTGCACCGCGGCCGGCGACAGCGCGTCGGAAATGAGTACTTTGGGCTTTGTCATCGGTGTGATCCTTCGAGTATCGAGAGTGTCTTCCCGGCCGAAGCGCACTTGGCGCGAAGAGCCGGGATCCATACTCCGTGACGGTGGTTATGGTCCCGGCTCGCGCTTCGCATGGCCGGGACGACAGATGCAAGGGAACTACGCCGCCTTCGGAAGCTGCGCCCTCGTTTCGGCAAAGGCCCAGTCGATCCACTGGGTCAACAGTGCCACGTCGCTTGTCTCGATCGTGGCGCCGCACCAGATGCGCAAGCCTGCGGGCGCATCGCGATGGCCGGCGAAGTCGAAGCCTGCGCCTTCCTTCTCCACGAGACCCACCATCTTCTTGATAAAGTCGATCTGCGCATCCGAGGCCAGCGAAGCGATCGCGGGATCGGTCACCTTCATGCACACCGAGGTGTTGGACCGGATATCAGGCGTTTTGGCGAGAAAATCGATCCACGGCGTCTTGGCCTGCCAGTCGGCGAGCACCTTGAGGTTGGCGTCCGCGCGCGCCATCAGCGCCTTGAGGCCGCCGACCGACTTGGCCCAATTCAAAGCGTCCAGATAATCCTCGACGCATAGCATCGACGGCGTGTTGATGGTTTCGCCGACAAAGATGCCTTCGTTGAGCTTGCCGCCCTTGGTCATGCGGAAGATCTTCGGCAACGGCCACGCCGGCTTGTAGGTCTCGAGCCGTTCGACCGCGCGCGGTGACAGCACCAGCATTCCGTGGCCGGCCTCGCCGCCCAGCGCCTTCTGCCAGGAGAAGGTCACGACATCGAGCTTGGGCCAATCGAGCGGCTGCGCAAATGCCGCGGAGGTGGCGTCGCAGATCGCAAGGCCCTCGCGCCTGGCGCTGATCCAATCGGCATTGGGAACGCGAACGCCTGACGTCGTGCCGTTCCAGGTGAAGACGATATCGGACGCGGGATCGACCTTCGAGAGATCGGGAATCTCGCCGTAAGTCGCGGCGAGCTTGGTCACGTCCTTGAGCTTCAATTGATTGATGACGTCGCCGGTCCAGGTTTCGCCGAACGATTCCCAGGAGATCGCCGTGACGGGCCGCGCGCCGAGCAGCGACCACAGCGCCATTTCGACCGCGCCGGTATCGGAAGCCGGAACGATGCCGATCCGGTAGTCGGCGGGCACGCCAAGCACTTCGCGCGTCAAGTCAATCGCGCGCTTCAGCTTTTCCTTGCCTATCTTCGCACGATGCGAACGGCCGAGGGCGGCGTCTTTCAGATTTTGCGGGGTCCAGCCGGGGCGCTTGGCGCATGGGCCGGAAGAAAAATGCGGCACGTGAGGCCGCGAAGCGGGCTTCGCTACAGTCATGATCTACCCTTCCAGATAGCAAGCCTCCCGTTGGGGGGAGGTGTCCCGCCGTCGTGAATAAGGGAATCGACCGGAATCGTCAAGAAGCTTCGCAGGAACTTCAAATAGGCGGCACTGAATCCACCACCGGATGTTCCGCATCGTCCACAGGCTCCGGCTGCGCGTTCAACAGCTCGGCTGCGTCGGTGACGAGCTGAGCCGCGCGCCGGCGGCTTGCGACTTTCAGAATGTTCTTGTCATCGGCGCGCACGACATAGTCGTCGCCGATCCGGACGATCGAGTAACTTTTCATGTGACGTCCCCGAAGTTTGCGTGCGCCGGACAGACGTCAACTGCCACGGATCGTTCCTGTGCAAAATTCCTGATGGCCGAATTAGTTTATCGGACGTTAATAGCAACGAACGTCGAAATTCGTTTCGCAATGTTCGCAAGGTCCGCTTCATGCTGCGGTCAAAACTGCGGCAAAACAAAAGCACGATTCCGGCGCGCTCATCGTACGACCCACTTTCCATTTGAAGTTCCTGGACAGAATTTGCCGCTTGCCGTGCAGGAGCTTCAAATGGGCGGCACCGGTGGCAGGCCCAGGGCTTTTTCAGCCTCGCCGATCCAGCGCCGCACTGAGGCATATCCCTCGAGGTGAAAGCCGCCTTGATGCGCAAGCCGCGTATAGGCCAGCAGCGCGACATCGGCGAGCGTCAGCGCATCGCCGACGAAGAACCGGCTCGCCGCGAGTTCGCCTTCCATTCGCGCCAGCGCCGCATAACCGCGTTTGACCTTGTCGGGGTCGAGATCCGATGCCGGCCGGCCCAGATAAACCAGCTGGTATCGGCAGCCGGCGATATAGGGCTCATGGCTGAACTGTTCCCAGAACAGCCATTCATCCATTTTGGCGGCGGCAAAGTCGTCGGAGGGAATGAGATCGCTGCCGCGGGCGAGATAACGAATGATGGCGTTGGATTGCGCGAGCGTACGGCCGTCTTCGAAATCGACGACGGGCACCTGCCCCGCGCTGTTGAGTTTGAGGAATTGCGGGGTCCGGCTCTCCTGCTTGAGGATGTCGATCGCGACCCAGTTATACGGCAGGCGCAGGCGGTCACAGACCCATTTCACCTTGAGGCAATTGCCGGAATTGGTGTCGCCGTAAATCTTCATGGTCCGCTGCCCGTCCCTTGATGAGGACAGAGCAACAGGCGCAACCGATGATGTCAATATTCCTGACGGCGTCAGGACGGCCGCGTCAGAACTTGTAACCGAGACCGGCGCGCACCGTGTTTATGTTGACCTCGATCAGGTCGACGAAGCGGACATATTCCCACTCGGCGCGCATGAACAGGCCGCCGACCAGCTTGATATCGACGCCAAGGCCTGCCGTGTAGCCATAGATCAAATGGTTGTGGAGCGTGTTGTCGGCGTGCAGCGAGGAGCAGACCAGGGGCGGCGTCGCGCTTGAACATGATGCCGCCGCGTTTGCGAACGTAGGTCCATATTGGTCGTGGACATTGACCGCCTGCGAGATGTCGGCATTTCCAAGCGCCAACCCGCCGAACAAATATGGCAGGAAGCTTCCATAAGCATAGCCTGCACGCGCACGGAACGTCGCCATATCGGAAATCGCAATCGAATCCGACGATGTAACGCTGACGGCGTGAAAGAAACTATCGGACAACGGTCCGCCGATGAGAGGCCCCGCGGTGGCACTCGTTGACCCGCCGAACGAGCCGTGCAGATAGGACGCTTCGAGGCCGGCGACAACGTCATCCCATTGCCAGTTATATCCCGTGAAAGCCCCGTATCCGGACGAGCGCGTGGAGACGCCTCCGAGCTGAAGATTCCACTGCGCAACCCCCATCTCCTGAATGACATTATTGGCGATCAGGGAGCTCAGCATGCTGCCGTTCGAGCCGCTAAAATGCTCGTCGGAAGATCCGTAGCCATATTGCCCACCGACATAGAAACCCTGCCAGTTCACGGTCGGCGAATAACCGCCCAGCGAGCCGCGAAGGAAATCGGGCATGTCGGCGGCTTGCGCGCTCGCCGAGATCGCGAATATGGCCACCGCCACCAGGACTCTACGCATCAACCACTCCCATCCCGCTTTCGAAACACAGCGCGATCATCGCTCGTTAACCTTAATCAATCGTTGTCTTGCGGGGGTTCGCGCAAAACAAAACGGCGCGGGAACATCCCGCGCCGTTAAGAGAGATTAAGATCAGCCCGCTTCATCAACCCTTGGTTACCAGCGGCGGTGCATAGACCGGCGGGCTCCAGAGATTCCAACGCACGCCGATCTTTACGTCATTCGAGGTGATGTTTTTCAGGACGAATGGATCGGCGACCGTCAAGCCGTCAAACGACCGAGTCGCGCCGGTCGTACCATTGCCGAGGCTGATGTAGCGATAAGCCAGTTCGATGGCGACGTTCTGTGTGACTTGGTAGGAAAGGCCGGCATAAACCGCCCAAGCGAGATTCCATTTGCCGGCATCATCGCCATAGAAGGTACTGTTGCTCAACGCTCCACTCGTGAAAGTGAACCCATCATCACGGAAGCCGCTGATCTGGTTATACGAAGTGCCAATCCCCGCACCAATAAAGGGCGTCACACACCACCAAGTGCCGAGATCGACATAGGCATTGGCCATGAAGACGGCTTCTGACTTGCTGGCGGTGTAGTTATCCACGCCAACCTGGTTGTTAGCCAAGGCAAAAGCAGAGCCCGCAGGATTGCTTTGCGAGCCGTGGAAGTTAGCCTTCCCGCGCCATTCTCCGGTTATATCGGCGCGGAACCAGCTGTTGAACTGATAGCCGACACCGATATCGAAGGAAGTCGAGCTGTCGAAGCCGAAGCCGTGATTCTGCAGGGACCCCGGGAAATTTGCGTTTTCCGCATCGATCAGATTGCTGTGCAGGCTGCCCAACTGCTGATTGGTCATGCCGATATCGCCGCGCAGGTACCAGCCGCCGAAGTCGGCCATCGGAGGGGCATAGGGCAGCGGTGGCGGCGCGATGGCGAGGTCGGCGGCCGAAGCCATCGACGACAACAAAGTTGCCGCTCCGGCGACAACGAAAAACTTTACACTACGCATTGGCTTCGTCCTTTTGCCTGTGAGGCAGACGGCCCCACATCGAAAACTCACGGGGACGATGGCACCAAATGCTTAAGCGCCGCTTAACCCTAATTTTTAAGGTTGATATTTCGCGAACAAAATCGTCGCCGCAGGTTCCATCGCCACAAAGAAGGCGATGACCGCCACAAGTGCTAACGATGCATGAAAGGGAATGACGAGTAGCGAATGGCGAATAGAAGGTCGCTGACTATTCGCTATTCCTACCCGCTGCTTGCGGCATCTTCGGCAGGAACACCGCAAGCAAGCCGATCGCCGGCAGGAACGCGCAGATCTGATAGACGAAGGCGATGCTGGTG
>NZ_JBAVCF010000673.1:0-18061 GCF_049586575.1 Bradyrhizobium sp. | reverse complement strand
CTGCCGGACTCATTGCCGTAGAAGGAGGCCATTCCCGAGAAGGTCCGCCCCGAGCCGAACGACGGCGTGGCCAGCGACGCGTTGGCGTCCCGCCAGGGCGAGCCGACGGCGTGGGCGGCATGATGGGAATAATGATGGTGGTGCCGGTAGGGCCGCGCCGAGGCCTCAGAGGCGGTACCCCCGGTCAAAGCAGCTGCGGCAAAAAGGATGAGCGCCGTACGCGACTGGGTTACTTTTCCCAGCGCCTGCCTGTTGAGTTTCAGCATTATATTAGTCCCTCAATTAGTAATGCCACATCTGCGGCAAGTGGAACCCCCGCTCCAAGTTGATGGACCGCCGTTTGGTTTCGCAATGAGGCATAAAATGGGCAGTAGATCAGGTTTGTCTCTGCGTGAAACATCTTGTTACATGGAACGCTAATCCATCGATATTCCGTAATACTCTAAATTAACTAACCGTTAACCAATTCAATACATATTATTATTGATCATCGAAGTCTTCAGCACCAAGGCCCGAACTTTCCCAAGTATTGCAACCGTGGGATGGCTGGGCAGGTCCCGCCCCTCATTCCCGGTCACCGCATGCTGCTATGCAACAATACGAGGACGCGGTTCGAGGCGTCAGGTCAGCCGACCGGGTGAAGCTGGCGGGGGCTCTGCCGACCGTCGCATATTGGCGACCCGCCGCGACAAAATGCTGGGCAAATTTGAACGCTGAGCAACCTGCGGCAAGGCATCGCCAGCAGTCGCCGTCATATTGCACCTGCACTCTTGCTATGTTAGCAAAGCCGCGATTTTAACGGCCCCGGCGCTGCCTGTGCCGGTCGAAAATCGAAGTCCCGCTTGAACTTCAAGGGCTTGGATCGCTAGGCGCCGCATTTTGGCGACGGTTTTTCCCTTGCGAGTTTGACAGCAAAAAAGAGCGCGTTCGTGGCTGAAAATCCGTCCGTTTCGGGAGTGTCCGGTCGTTATGCAACGGCCCTGTTCGAATTGGCGCGCGATGAGAAGTCAATCGACGCGGTCAAGGCGGACCTCGACAGATTCGATGCGATGCTGGCGGACAGCGCCGATCTGAAGCGTCTCGTTCGCAGCCCGGTTTTTTCGTCCGATACGCAGGTGAAGGCGCTATCGGCGGTGCTCGACAGGGCTGGGATTTCCGGCATTTCCGGCAATTTCCTCAAAGTTCTTACCGCCAATCGGCGGCTGTTCGCCGTGGATCAGGTGATCCGCGCCTTCCGCGCGTTGGTGGCGAAGTTCAAGGGCGAGGCGACCGCTGACGTCACGGTGGCCGAACAGCTCAGCGACAAGAATCTCGATGCCCTCAAGACCGCGCTGAAGTCGGTGACGGGCAAGGACGTTTCTCTCAACGTGAATGTCGATCCGTCGATCATCGGTGGCCTCGTTGTCAAACTCGGCAGCCGCATGGTCGATAGTTCGCTTCGCACCAAACTCAATTCGATCAAGCACGCGATGAAAGAGGCAGGCTGATGGACATCCGCGCCGCGGAAATTTCCGCGATCCTCAAGGACCAGATCAAGAATTTTGGCCAGGAGGCCGAGGTCTCCGAAGTCGGACAGGTGTTGTCCGTCGGCGACGGCATTGCCCGCGTCTTCGGCCTCGACAACGTCCAGGCCGGCGAGATGGTCGAGTTCGAAAACGGTACGCGCGGCATGGCGCTGAACCTTGAAACCGACAACGTCGGTATCGTGATTTTCGGCGCCGACCGCGAAATCAAGGAAGGCCAGACTGTCAAGCGCACCCGCGCCATCGTCGATACGCCGGTCGGCAAGGGCTTGCTCGGCCGCGTGGTCGATGCGCTCGGCAATCCGATCGACGGCAAGGGCCCGATCAAGGCCGACAAGCGCATGCGCGTCGACGTCAAGGCGCCCGGCATCATTCCGCGCAAGTCGGTCAACGAGCCGATGGCGACCGGGTTGAAGGCGATCGATGCGCTGATTCCGATCGGCCGCGGCCAGCGTGAGCTGATCATCGGCGATCGTCAGACCGGCAAGACCGCGATCGCGCTCGATACCATTCTGAACCAGAAGCCGCTCAACGCGCAGCCGGACGAGAACATCAAGCTCTATTGCGTCTACGTCGCGATTGGGCAGAAGCGCTCCACCGTCGCGCAGTTCGTGAAGGTGCTCGAAGAACAGGGCGCGCTGGAATATTCGATCGTGGTCGCGGCCACTGCGTCCGATCCAGCGCCGATGCAGTACATCGCGCCGTTCACCGGCTGCACCATGGGTGAGTATTTCCGCGACAACGGCATGCACGCGGTCATCATCTACGACGACTTGTCCAAGCAGGCCGTCGCCTACCGCCAGATGTCGCTGTTGCTGCGCCGCCCGCCGGGCCGCGAAGCCTATCCCGGCGACGTGTTCTATCTGCATTCGCGCCTGCTCGAGCGCGCCGCCAAGCTCAACAAGGATCAGGGTTCGGGATCGCTGACGGCGCTGCCGGTCATCGAAACCCAGGCCAATGACGTCTCGGCCTATATTCCGACCAACGTCATTTCGATCACCGACGGCCAGATATTCCTCGAAACCGACCTGTTCTTTCAGGGCATCCGTCCCGCGGTGAACGTCGGTCTGTCGGTCTCGCGCGTCGGATCTTCGGCGCAGACCAAGGCGATGAAGAAGGTCGCCGGCAAGATCAAGGGTGAGCTCGCGCAGTACCGCGAAATGGCGGCATTCGCGCAGTTCGGAAGCGACCTCGACGCCTCGACCCAGCGCCTGCTCAATCGCGGCTCGCGCCTGACAGAACTCCTCAAGCAGCCGCAGTTCTCGCCGCTGAAGATGGAAGAGCAGGTCTGCGTGATCTGGGCCGGCACCAACGGCTATCTCGACGCGCTTCCGCTCAACAAGGTGAGGGCGTTCGAGGACGGGCTGCTGTCGGTGCTGCGCGGCAAGAACGTCGAGATCCTCAACACCATTCGTGACAGCCGCGATCTCAGCGACGATACCGCGGCCAAGCTGAAGAGCGTGGTCGAGGGTTTCATCAAGACGCTTGCTTGATTTCTTCGCCTCCCCCGCATCGGGGAGGTGCGCGCAACCGAGGTCTGTGGATTAGACTTAAATGGCTTCACTAAAGGACATGCGGGTCCGCATCGCCTCGACCAAGGCGACGCAGAAGATCACCAAGGCGATGCAGATGGTCGCAGCCTCCAAGCTGCGCCGGGCACAGAGCGCCGCCGAAGCCGCGCGGCCTTATGCCGAGAAAATGGATGCGGTGATCTCCGACATTGCCGCGGCTGCTGCAAATTCGCCTGGCGCGCCGGCGCTTCTGGCCGGAACGGGCAAGGATCAGGTGCATCTGCTGCTGGTATGCACCGGCGAACGCGGCCTTTCGGGCGCCTTCAACTCGTCGATCGTGCGGCTCGCGCGCGAACATGCGCTGAAACTGGCTGCCCAGGGTAAAGAGGTGAAGTTCTTCTGCGTCGGCCGCAAGGGACTGGAGCAACTCCGTCGCACCTTCGAAAAGCAGATCGTGGAAAGTGTCGAGCTGCGCTCGGTTCGCCAGCTTGGCTTCGTCAACGCTGAAGATGTCGCCAAGAAGGTCATCGCGCGCTTCAACAATGGCGAATTCGACGTCTGCACGCTGTTCTATTCGCGCTTCCGCTCGGTGATCGCCCAGATCCCGACCGCACAGCAGATCATTCCGCTCGTCGTCGAAGCGCCCGCGGCCAATGCGGCCCCGGCGGTTTCCTACGAATACGAGCCGGAAGAAGACGAGATCCTGCCGCGACTCCTGCCGCGCAACATCGCGGTACAGGTCTTCCGCGCGCTGCTGGAAAACAACGCCTCGTTCTACGGCGCCCAGATGAGCGCGATGGACAACGCCACCCGCAACGCCGGCGACATGATCCGCAAGCAGACCTTGATTTACAACCGAACCCGTCAAGCCATGATCACCAAGGAGCTGATTGAAATCATCTCCGGCGCCGAGGCGATGTAACGGCGACACGCACGATTGGACTGACGGTTGTCCAGAGATACGAATTCGAAGGAGATAGTTTTATGGCTTCACCTGCCAACCAGACCGGACGCATCACGCAGGTCATCGGCGCCGTCGTCGACGTGCAGTTCGAAGGACATCTGCCCGCGATTCTGAACGCGATCGAAACCAAGAACGGCGGTAATCGCCTGGTTCTCGAGGTCGCGCAGCATCTCGGCGAGTCCACGGTGCGCACGATCGCGATGGACACCACCGAGGGTCTGGTACGCGGCCAGGAAGTCACCGACACCGGCAATCCGATCATGGTGCCGGTCGGCGCCGGAACGTTGGGACGCATCATCAACGTCATCGGCGAGCCGATCGATGAGGCGGGCCCGGTTGAATCGGAGGGTTTGCGCGCCATCCACCAGGAAGCGCCGCTCTACACCGATCAGTCTACCGAAGCTGAAATCCTCGTCACCGGCATCAAGGTGGTGGATTTGCTCGCGCCCTACGCCAAGGGCGGCAAGATCGGCCTGTTCGGCGGCGCCGGCGTCGGCAAGACCGTGCTGATCCAGGAACTGATCAACAACGTCGCGAAGGCGCATGGTGGTTACTCGGTGTTCGCCGGCGTCGGCGAGCGGACCCGCGAAGGCAATGACCTCTATCACGAGTTCATCGAATCGAAGGTCAACGCGGACCCACACCATCCCGATCCAAGCGTTAAATCGAAATGCGCGCTGGTGTTCGGCCAGATGAACGAACCGCCGGGCGCGCGTGCTCGCGTCGGCCTTACCGGCCTGACCGTGGCCGAGCATTTCCGCGACCAGGGCCAGGACGTGCTGTTCTTCGTCGACAACATCTTCCGCTTTACCCAGGCGGGTTCCGAAGTGTCGGCGCTGCTCGGGCGCATTCCTTCGGCGGTGGGCTATCAGCCGACGCTCGCGACCGACATGGGCGCGCTGCAGGAACGCATCACCACGACGCACAAGGGATCGATTACTTCGGTGCAGGCGATCTACGTGCCGGCCGACGATTTGACCGACCCCGCGCCCGCGACCTCGTTCGCCCATTTGGACGCGACCACGGTGCTGAACCGGGCGATCTCGGAAAAAGGCATCTACCCGGCGGTGGATCCGCTCGACTCGACCTCGCGTATGTTGTCGCCGCTGGTCGTCGGCGAACAGCACTACACCACCGCGCGGATGGTGCAGCAGGTGCTGCAGAAATATAAGTCGCTACAGGACATCATCGCCATTCTCGGCATGGACGAGCTGTCCGAAGAGGACAAGATCACGGTCGCGCGCGCCCGCAAGGTCGAGCGTTTCCTGTCGCAGCCGTTCCACGTCGCCGAAGTCTTCACCGGTTCGCCGGGCAAGTTCGTCGACCTCGCCGACACCATCAAGGGTTTCCGCGACTTGTGCGAAGGCAAGTACGATCATCTGCCGGAAGCTGCCTTCTACATGGTCGGCACCATCGAAGAGGCGGTCGAAAAGGGCAAGAAGCTGGCCGCCGAGGCGGCCTGAGGGCGAATGACGAAGGGGAGTAGCGAATAGTTCGCCGCTGCTCCCTTTAATTTCGCCATTCACTATTCGCTACGCGCAGGGTTCACATGGCCACCTTCCACTTTGATCTCGTCTCGCCCGAAAAAATGGCCTTCTCCGGCGAGGTCGACCAGGTCGACGTTCCCGGGGTCGAGGGCGATTTCGGCGTGCTGGCCGGACATGCGCCGGTCGTGGCCGCGATCCGGCCGGGCATCCTGACGGTGATATCGGGCGGGTCGAAGGAGAAGATCATCGTGCTCGGCGGACTTGCGGAAGTCTCCGAGAAGGGTCTCACGGTGCTCGCCGACGTCGCGACGTCGCTCGACGAACTGGATCGCGCCGAGTTCGCCGAGACGATCTCCGAAATGGAGGCCAAGCTTGCTGAGAAGGAAGGCTCCGAGCTTGATCGTGCGATCGAGAGGCTCGATCACTACAAGAGCATCCAGCACGAGCTCAGTACGACGGCGCTGCACTAAGCCGCGTATCCGTTCGGCCGTTGCCGCGAATTAATCCGGCGAGATCGCGGAAAATCCTGAAAATTGCTTCGCTACGGCCTGGTAGACGCCGCGCCGGAACGGCACCACGAGATCGGCGACGCGGTCGAGGCGCTCCCATCGCCATTGATCGAATTCCGGCGGTTGGCCGTTGCGTGAGATCAGAGGATCGATTTCCCGCTCCGAGCCGGAAAAACGCAGCGCGAACCATTTTTGCCGCTGGCCGCGAAACCGCGCGAGCCCGTGCGATTGGGGCCCGGTATAGAGCGGGAATTCGTAAGTCAGCCAATCGGTCTCGCCGAGATAATCGGCGCTTTTGACTCCGGTCTCCTCCCAGAGTTCGCGCATCACCGCCTGATGCGGATTTTCCTCGGCATCGATTCCGCCCTGCGGCATTTGCCACTCCATGCCGGGGAGAATGATCTCCGGACCGTCGTCCTTGAATCGCCGGCCGATCAAGACCTGACCGCCGGCATTGAACAGCGCAATGCCGACATTGGGACGGTAGGGCTTTGTCATGGCGGAGAACGCTCGCGTTGTTGGCGCCGATCGTCAGCTCACGTGGAGTGAACTCAACCGCTCGCGAGGTTGGAAAATTCCTTGACCACCCGCTCGTAGACTGGGCGCTTGAACGGAACGATCAGATCCGGGAGATTTTTCATCGGCTCCCAACGCCAACTGACGAACTCGGCCTTGTGTCCGCCGCCGGGGCTCGCGACATTGATCTCGCGATCTTCCCCGGTGAAGCGCACGGCGTACCATTTCTGCCGCTGGCCCCGGTAACGGCCCTTCCAGGCCCGGCCGGCAACGGTGCGCGGAATATCATAAATCAGCCAGTCGCCGACTTCGGCGAGCTTCTCGACCGAGCGGACACTGGTTTCCTCGTAGAGTTCACGCTTGGCGGCGTCCCAGGTATCCTCGCCGGGATCGACGCCGCCTTGCGGCATTTGCCAGACATGGGATTCGTCGACATGTTCGACGCCGCCGGCGCGGCGACCGATGAAGACGAGCCCGGCTGCGTTGATCAGCATCATGCCGACGCAAGTTCGATAGGGCAGATCTTCGTAACGCGCCATTCCGTCCAGGTCTCCTGCGGGGGTCGCACGGCGAGGGGGGTCGCTAGTGGTCCGATTCTAACATTCGCATCCCGTCTCAGCAGCCACTTTTGCGAATGTTAGAATCAAAAGGACCAGTAGCAAATATAGGTTTCTAGTCGAGTTTTGGATTTGACATTCGCTTGACGAACCCGCGGCCAGATGGGTAGCGAATGTCAAATCCACTCCATTAGCTCGATTTTGATTTCATCATCGCCGTTGTCAATGGCACGAGCAGGAGGCCATGGCTGTCAAGCGTTTTGGTCCAGGCGCTGATCCGCTCGATCGAAATCGGCAACGCCGAGGCGACGCCGACCGCGAGCCCCCGCTCTTTCGCCAATCCCTCGAGTTTCGCTAGCGCGCGGTCGATCTCTGCAGCAGTCGGCACCCCATCGATGGTGACGTCAGCCTTGGCGAAAGGCACAGCCTGGGCCGCCATCAGCGAGGGGGCGACGCTGCGCGCCGATCCGTCGTCGAAGTAGCCAAGGCCGCGCTTGGCGGCTTCTTTGACGATCGGCGCCATCGCGGTATCGGTCGCCACAAAGCGTGCGCCCATGAAATTGGCGATTCCGGCATAGCCCTGGAATCGGCTGAGGTGCCAGTACAGGCGGTCGATATTCTGCTCGGGCGCCAGCGCCGTGAGCAGCGTCTGCGGTCCCGGATCGTTGTCGGGATAGTCGTAGGGTTCCATCGGAATTTGCAGCAGGATCTCGTGATGCTGCGCGCGGGCCCGTTCGACAAGCTTGGCGGGGTCCGATCCGTAAGGGGTGAATGCCAGCGTGACCGCGGCCGGCAACCTCAATATGGCTTCGACGGTTTTCGCGGCGCCGACACCTAGGCCACCCACCACGATGGCCACAATCGGCATCTTCGCCGCCTTGGCGCGGTCCGCCTCGCCGGCATAGGCGGTGAAGGGCCTCAGCCCGTCGGCGGCCGTCGGGATCATGCCGTAGCGCGATTTCTCAAGTAACCGCGGGTCAATGCCGGGCATCACGCCCGGCGCGGCGGTATCTTTCTCGGAAGGCTCGCCAGCGATCTTTATGTCCTGGCGTGCGCCACTGGAGCCGTCGATGATGGTGACGGTCCGTTGTTCGGCGCCTGCGCCGGCATGGGCCGTGTTCGAGGGTGCTTCGGCGCGGTGCCCGGCCATTGCCGGCTTCTCGGCAGACATTTCGCTGGTCTTCGCGCCAGCCTTGTCGCTGCCCGGTGAAGGGGCGATCGCGATTCGTGTCAACGGCTCGCCGCCGAGCGGGTCATCGTTGAAGAGGGCAAAACCGGCAAACGTGGCCAGAAACAGACCGAGCACCACCGACAACGCCTGGATTGGCGTGAAAGGCAGCCGAAAGCGGCGCTTGCCGCGCTCACCATCCCGTCCTAGCGGAGCGCTCAGCTCGTCGGTGGCCTCTGCCATCGAACTCCCCGAATCAATCGGGATGAAGATACCACGTCGGCACAAGGCAAAGGCAGGGTGGAACCGCGCCCTCGACGGCGGCGGCATCGAGGTCCCGCTCCTGCAAAATCACGGCACGGCAAACAAAAGGGCGGCCGTTGCGGCCGCCCTTTCGAATCAACGCTTCAATTTCGGTCAGTTGGCTTCCTTGTTGGACGGCTTCTCGACCGAGGCCTTGTCCGTGGCCTTGTTGTCGGACGCCGGCGCGCTGGCATTGACCTTCACGCCGTGCAGCAGGTCGTCCGCCATCTTCAGCGCCTTGTCATTCTTGGCGTCCGGCGGGACGTAAGACTGCGAACCGGTCTTCTCGTCGCCGTCATTCTTCAAGTGACCGCGCAGCGAAGCTTCGCCCTTGGTGTCGGTGCGTGATTTCAATTCATCCGGCACGTCCTGCAATACCTCGATGTCGGGAACGATGCCCTTGGCCTGGATCGATTTGCCGGACGGCGTGTAATAGCGCGCCGTGGTGAGTCGCAGGGCACCGTTGCCGGCGCCAAGCGGGATGATGGTCTGGACCGAGCCCTTGCCGAACGAACGGGTGCCGACCAGCGTCGCGCGCTTGTGGTCCTGCAGCGCGCCAGCGACGATCTCGGAGGCGGATGCCGATCCGCCGTTGATCAGGACGATCACCGGTTTGCCCTTGGTCAGATCGCCCGGACGGGCCGAGCGGCGCTGGGTTTCTTCGGCGTTGCGTCCGCGTGTCGAGACGATTTCACCGCGTTCGAGGAACGCGTCGGAAACCGTCACCGCTTCTTCCAGCAGGCCGCCGGGGTTGTTGCGCAGGTCGATGACATAGCCCTTCAGCTTGTCGCCGATCTGATTCTGCAAGTTGCCAATTTCCTTCTTCAACCCTTCGGTGGTCTGCTCGTTGAAGGTGGTGATGCGGATATAGGCGATATCGTCGTCTTCCACGCGCGCGCGGACCGAGCGGACGCGGATATTGTCGCGCACCAGCGTGACGTCGATCGGATTGTCCTGGCCCTTGCGGACGATCTTGAGCCGGATCTTGGTGTTGACCGGGCCGCGCATCTTCTCGACCGCCTGGTTGAGCGTCAGGCCCTGCACCTGCTCGTCGTCGAGCATGGTGATGATGTCGTTGGCGAGGATACCGGCCTTGGAAGCGGGCGTATCGTCGATCGGCGACACCACCTTGATCAGACCGTCTTCCATAGTGACCTCGATGCCGAGGCCGCCAAATTCGCCGCGGGTCTGCACCTGCATGTCGCGGAAGCTCTTGGCATCCATGTAGCTGGAATGCGGATCGAGGCCACTCAGCATTCCGCTGATCGCCGATTCGATGAGCTTGCTGTCGTCAGGCTTTTCGACGTAGTCGCTACGGACCCGCTCGAACACATCGCCGAACAGATTGAGCTGGCGATAGGTGTCGGAGGTCGACGCACGGGCGCTCGATCCCATCATCACCGCGCGCGGCTGCGTCGCGAAGAGCGTCAATGCCGCGCCAGTGGCGGCGCTGAGGAGAATAACAGAAGTCTTGCGCATCATCCGCGAACCTTTTCGCCTTCATTTGCGGCCCACCATGGGCCTGGATCAATGGGAGTGCCGTCCTTACGGAACTCGATATAGAGCACGGGCTGGCTGGCGTTCGCTGCCAGTATCGAAGCAACCTGGGATGTCGTTCCCATGGTTGCGACCGGCTCCCCCGTAAGTACAAACTGGCCGATGTTAACCGAAATGCGCCCCATCCCGGCGATGAGGACATGATACCCGCCCCCGGCGTTGAGGATCAAGAGTTGTCCGTAGCTGCGAAAGGGACCAGCGTAAACGACCCAGCCATCACACGGGGTTGTGACCTGCGCACCGGCCCGGGTTGCCAAGGAAATGCCTTTTTCGACGCCGCCGGCACCGTCGGAACCGCCAAAGTCACGTAATTTGACGCCGTTGACCGGCAAAGCGAGCAACCCCTTGGCCGAGGCGAACGCGATCGCCGGGCTCAACCGGGACGGGTTTTTCAGCCCGCCCAAATTGGGCTTCCCGTCGGCCGTGCTGGGAGTTCCCTGCTGGCTGGCGACGGCGGCCGCTTTCGCCGCGCTCTTCACGTCCTGTTCCATCTTGCTGATCAGGCCCTGAAGGCTGTCGACCTGTTTGGAGAGGGTGATTGCGCGCGCGCTTTCCGCCTCCAGGTCCTTTTCGACACCGCTTTGCTTGCGCTGGCGCTCATCCACCAGGGCCGCGAGCCGGGTCTGGTCGTCCCCTAACTTGTCGCGGTCAGCCGAAAGCCGGTCACGCTCGGAACCGATAGCCTTGCGGAGTGCGACGAGTTCAGCGAGGTCCTTGGCGAGGGCTTGGGCGCGGGCACGCAATTCGGGCACGACAGAGCCGAGCAGTATGGCAGTTCGAAGCGATTGCAACGCGTCTTCGGGCCTGACCAGCAGGGCCGGCGGTGTCCGCCGTCCGGCGCGCTGCAGCGCCGCCAGCACCTCGACTACTTCGGAGCGGCGCGAATCGAGCGAGCTTCTGATTTGCTTTTCACGTTCGTCGAGCGGACGAAGCCGCGCTTCCGCCTCGCCGATTCTGGTTTCGACGGCGCGAACCTGGGCCGCCACGTCGATCAGCTGTGCGTTGAGCTTGCTGCGGTCCTGGCCGATCGCCGCGACCTCAGCCTTGAGTTGCTGCTGAAGTTCGGCCGAGCTCTTTTGCTGCGCGCGCGTCGTTTCCAGCTCCTGCTCGCGCTGCTTGATGGCATCAGGCAAGGCCACCGTGGCTGCCTGCGGTGCCGCTCCGGCGACCTGAGCCGACGCAGAGACGCTGACGGAGACGAAACTTGCGGAAAGCAACACGAGCGAAAGGCGGGCAAAGGAGAGCACGTCGCCGCGAGAGGCGTCCTGACGGCGAGAAATGTTCCGCGACGATTGCATCAATCCCGTCGTGCCTTATGCGAGCATCGCTCGCCTTTTACGCGCGGTGGTAGGGGTGTCCCGCCAGGATGGTCGCGGCGCGGTAGACCTGCTCAAGAAGCATGACCCGCACCATCTGGTGCGGCCAGGTCGCAGAACCGAATGCCATCCTCAATCGTGCCATGCGCCGCAATTCGGGCGAAAGTCCGTCCGCGCCACCGATTGCAAAAATAGTGTTGGCGACATGGTCGTCGCGCCAGCGGCCTAGATGGTGGGCAAACGTGCCGCTGTCGAGATTGTCGCCACGTTCGTCGAGCGCGATCAGCACCGATTTCGGCGGGATTGCCGCGGTAATCGCCGCGGCCTCCTCGGCAATGCGGGAATTCGTGTCCCGCGCGCGGCTCTCGGCCAATTCTTGAATTTCGAGGCCGCGAAAACCGAGCTTGCGGCCGATGTCGTCGAACCGCTCGCGATAGCGTTCGGCAAGCTCTCGTTCCGGCCCCTGCTTAAGCCGCCCGACGGCAATGACGAGGAGGCGCATGATCAGGCCCAGCTTCCGCGGGTTTGGGTCAGTGCGGCGAACTTCGGAATCGAAACCCTGGCGTCACACAGCGGCTCCGCCCCGAGCCTACGGCGCCAAGTTGACATCCGCCATCCTCCGGGACGCGGCCCAGGAAAAATACCGGACTCCAAACCTCTCTACCGAGCCAAAGGCTAGATCGCCTTCGCCGCCGCCCGACCTTGCGTCCACAACCGTTCAAGATTGTAGAATTCGCGGACCTCGGGTCTGAAGATGTGGACGATCACGTCCCCCGAATCGATCAGCACCCAATCGCAATTGGGCAAGCCTTCGACATGAGGACTGGTGACTCCACTCTCTTTAAGACCTTTGGCAACATTTTCCGCGATCGCACCGACGTGCCGGTTCACCCGGCCGGTGGTGACGACCATATAGTCGGTAAATGCAGATTTGCCGCGAAGGTCGATGGTGACCGTGTCTTCCGCCTTCATATCGTCGAGGCGGGAGAGGATCATATTCAGCGTCTTGTCGGCGTCTGGTTGCGCCTTCAAGGCCGCAGCTCGGGTCGATGTTTTACGCGCGGGTTTGGTTGCCTTGGGTAAAACAGACTTGGACAATACAGACGTGGCCAGGGACCATTCCTTTCACTGTATCGCGGACACCGAATCCTTCGGAAGCCCGCCACTATTCTATGCATGTGGGGTTAACGGTTTCAATATCCAGTAGCCCCAGTACGGCGTTTCCGAAGCTCGAAAGTTTGCCTGCGGCCATTCCGACACGAACTTCGGAAAAATTGCGGGGTTGCCGGTAATTTCATGCTGGCGCTGCCGCGCCACGGCCTCAATCCGTCCTCCAGCTTCCATCCTGGTTCCGCAGGCCCGTCGATGACAGGTGAAGCTTCATGCCGGTGAGAAAAACCCAGGCAGGCGTGTGCTGGTTGGCGAGGCTTGCGGCCTGATTTTCGGGCAGACGGTAGCGTGTCAGGGCCTGAGCAGCAGGCGAAGCGAGCGCGCGAAGGCTCTGCGGCGGACGATCGATCACAGCGATCGGCACCTCGGATGCGATACGCCGCCAATCATGCCAGCGGTGAAATTGCGCAAGATTGTCCGCCCCCATGATCCAGACAAAGTGCAGGCCGGACGCGCGGCGGCACAAATATCTAATCGTCTCCGCAGTGTAGCGCGTTCCGATGACGGATTCGAGACAGCTGATGTCGATGCGCGGATCGTGCGCGACGTTCCGCGCGGCCTCCATGCGCTCGGCGAGATCATGCGGCGTTCGGTCGGTCTTGAGCGGATTGCCCGGCGTCACCAGCCACCACACCCGGTCAAGCTTTAAGCGCTTGATCGCAAAAAGGCTGATGGCGCGGTGGGCCAAATGCGGCGGATCGAAGGAGCCGCCGAGCAGCCCGATGCGCATGCCGTTGACATAGGGCGGAAGGACGGAGGCAACGGACAACGGCGCGGGCACAACTTTATTCACCGGCGCCACCGCACGTGTTCGTCCCTACGCATTGGCCTCACACGTAGCGCTTGCCTCACGGCCGGGTCTGTCCGGTACCATGAACGCGATATTTGAAGCTGGTCAATTGCTCTGCACCCACGGGACCGCGGGCGTGGAACCTGCCGGTCGCAATTCCGATCTCCGCCCCGAAGCCGAACTCGCCGCCATCGGCGAACTGGGTCGAGGCGTTGTGCAACACGATGGCGGAATCGACCTCGTTGAGGAATTTGCCGGCCGCGGCTTGGTCTTCGGTCACGATCGCGTCGGTGTGGTGCGATCCGTGATCGTGAATATGAGAGATCGCCTCGTCGAGACCGCCGACGACTTTGGCTGCAATGATAGGAGCCTCGTATTCCGTATCCCAGTCTTCGTCGGAAGCCGGCTTCACCCGGGCATCGGTTCGCTGGACGCTATCGTCGCCGCGCACCTCGCAGCCTGCGTCGAGCAGCATCTCGACCAGCGGCTTGAGCAATGTAGGCGCCCCCTTGCGATCGACCAGCAAGGTCTCGGCCGCGCCGCAGACCCCGGGCCGCCGCATCTTGGCGTTCAGCACAATCGATTTCGCCATCTCCAGTTTGGCGGCGTGATCGACATAGACGTGGTTGACGCCTTCGAGATGCGCGAACACCGGCACGCGCGCTTCCGCCTCGACCCTACTGACGAGGCCCTTGCCGCCGCGCGGCACGATAACGTCGACGGCGCCGCCAAGTCCCGTCAACAACAGTCCGACCGCGGCACGATCGCGCGTCGGCACGAGCGTGACGGCCGCCTCGGGAAGACCGGCCTCGCGCAAGCCCTGCACCAGGCAATCATGGATCGCCCGGCAGGAGCGGAAACTGTCGGAGCCGCCGCGCAGGATCACGGCGTTACCCGATTTCAGGCAGAGCACGCCCGCATCTGCCGCGACATTGGGGCGGCTTTCGAAGATGACCGCGATGACCCCGAGCGGCACACGAACGCGTTCGATGGTCATGCCGTTGGGGCGCTGCCAGCGCTCGGTTACGACGCCAATCGGATCCTCGATCGCGCGCACGGTCGCAACCCCGTCGGCCATGGCGTCGATGCGGCTTTGGGTCAACGTCAGACGGTCGATGAAGGCTGCGGTGGCGCCGCCCGCGCGAGCTTCAGTGACGTCTTCGGCATTCGCAGCCAGGATCGCGGCCGCGTTCGTGCGGATGGCACGCTCGATGGCGTCGAGCGCCTTGTTCTTCTGCTCAGCCGAGGCGAGCGCGAGCACCTGCGCGGCCTCGCGCGCCCGCCCGGCAAGAGCGTTCATCAGTTCGGGTAAATCGGCGTTGCCGTCGATAGCTTTGAGGGGCGCGGTCATGGAAATTAGCCTGCAATTAAGGCCATGTTCTAGCACGGAAAACGACAGCTTGGCGAGGCGCGGAACCGGCATGGCAGATCGCTTTCGCCGCACCAGTCGGCCATTGGCCTAGCCTGCCGCGTGTGCCCCGCTGGGGCCGATGACGAGATCGTCGCGGTGGATCATCTCGGCGCGGCCGGAGATGCCGAGGATCGTCATCACGTCGCCCGACGAACGGCCCTTGATCTTCTCGGCATCGTCGGCGTCGTAGGCGACAAGGCCGCGGCCGATCTCATGGGTATCGGGACCGCGCACCACCACGGCATCGCCGCGGGCGAATTGGCCATCGATGCGGATCACGCCGGCCGGCAGCAGACTTTTGCCGGCGCGTAGCGCGTTCACCGCACCGGCATCGATGGTCAGGGTGCCCTTCGGTTCGAGCGAACCCGCAATCCATCGCTTCCGTGCGGTGACCGGGTTGGCCGGCGTCAAAAACCAGGTGCAACGGCCGCCGTCGGCGATGGCTTGTAGCGGGTGCTCGATCTTGCCCGAGGCGATCAGCATATGCGTGCCGGCTGTGGTCGCGATCTTGGCTGCCTCGATCTTGGTGCGCATGCCGCCGCGCGACAATTCGGATTCGGCAGCGCCCGCCATTGCCTCGATTTCGGACGTGACGGACTCCACGACCGGGATCAGCTTGGCGTCGGGATTGGCGCCGGGCGGCGCATCATAGAGGCCGTCGATATCGGAGAGCAGGATCAGAAGATCGGCGCTCGCCATCGTGGCGACGCGCGCGGCAAGCCTATCGTTGTCGCCGTAGCGGATTTCATTGGTGGCGACCGTATCGTTTTCGTTGATGATCGGAACCGCGCGCCATTCGAGAAGCTTGGCGATGGTCGATCGCGCGTTGAGATAGCGACGTCGCTCTTCGGTGTCCTGCAAGGTCACCAGGATCTGTCCTGAGCCGATGTTGTGAGCGCCCAGCACTTCTGACCAGATACGCGCCAGCGCAATCTGCCCCACGGCGGCGGCAGCCTGGCTCTCCTCGAGCTTGAGCGGTCCGCGCGCCAGCTTCAGACGGCTGCGTCCCAGTGCAATCGAACCGGACGAGACGACCAGCACCTCGCGTCCTTCGCCATGCAGTTTGGCAAGGTCGCCCGCGAGGGCCGAGAGCCAGGGCGTCCGCACCTCGCCGGCATTGGAATCAATGAGCAGCGAGGAGCCGACCTTGACGACGATGCGGCGGAAGTTTTCTAGGCTTGGGCGGGCCATGGCTTTGAGACTTTGCAGGCTTCAACGACGAGGGTGGTACAGTATATGGCAAGCTAGCTGGTTTGAGTTGCCCACGGCTCCGCCTGCGCGCCGCTTTTAGCCTTGCCTGAGACCGGCGCTTCGCCGATCACCTCCGCTAGTGCGCGTAGAGCGGCAGGTACGCCTTCGCCGGTCGCGGCGGAAATCAAGAGCGGCGTTTTCCTGGCGGCCCGTTTCAGGCGATCCTTCTGCTTCTTCAACTCGTCCGGCGAGACGGCGTCGATCTTGTTCAGCGCCACGATCTCGATCTTCTCGGCGAGCTGGCCTTCATAAGCCTCGAGCTCGTTGCGCACGGTCTTGTAGGCCTTGCCGGCGTGCTCACTGGTGGCGTCCACCAGATGCAGCAGCACGCGGCAGCGCTCGACGTGACCAAGGAAGCGATCGCCGAGGCCGGCGCCCTCATGAGCGCCCTCGATCAGTCCGGGAATATCGGCCAGCACAAATTCGCGGCCATCGGCGTTCACGACGCCGAGCTGCGGATGCAGCGTGGTGAAGGGATAGTCGGCGATTTTCGGCTTCGCGGCGCTGACCTTGGAAAGGAAGGTCGACTTGCCGGCATTGGGGAGGCCGACCAGGCCCGCGTCCGCGATCAGTTTCAACCGCAGCCAGATCCAGCGTTCCTCGCCGACCTCGCCGGGATTGGCGTTGCGCGGCGCGCGATTGGTGGAGGACTTGAAGTGCGCATTGCCGAAGCCGCCATTGCCGCCTTCAGCCAGCACGAACTTCTCGCCGAGCTCCGTGAAATCGTGGATCAACGTCGTTCTGTCTTCGTCGAAGATTTGCGTACCGACCGGCACCTTGAGGACGATGGACTTGCCGTTAGCGCCATGGCGATCCTTGCCCATGCCATTGGTGCCCTTCTGTGCCTTGAAGTGCTGCTGGTAGCGGTAGTCGATCAGGGTGTTGAGCCCATCGACGACTTCGACAACGACGTCGCCGCCGCGGCCGCCATTGCCGCCGGAGGGACCGCCGAACTCGACATACTTTTCGCGGCGGAACGCCACGCAGCCGTTACCGCCGTCGCCGGAGCGAATATAGACCTTGGCTTCGTCGAGGAATTTCATGGCGCATAGGTAGGGCAGGCACGGCGCAGCAGCAACCACAAAGCTTGGTAAATGTGGGTTATCTGGCGCGTTGCAGTCATGTCGGCCGCCGCCGAATGAGGAATTTCTGCCATCCTTCCAGTACCATCTCGCGCCGCTGATTGAATACGGTCGAGCGCAAGGTGACGACGCCGGTGGTACGTCCCGCGGTCAGTTCCGTCACCTCCAGCGCCGGATAGATCGTGTCACCGGCATAGACCGGCTTCACGAACCGGCTCGACTGTTCGAGGAAACCGACCAACGATTCCTCGACCATGAAGGGAAACATTCCGGCTCCAGGCGCGGTATGGATCAGGGTCTGAAAACCGTGGGCGAGCAGGTTCGGCATGCCACGTGCGCGGCAATATTCGACATCGTAATGCACGGGGTGGGTGTCGCCGCTGGCAGTCTGGAAGGCCGCGAAGACGGCTGACGTCATGGTGCGGCTCGGAATGACGAAGCGCTCGCCAAGCGAAAAATCCTCGAACCAGCGCTGCTGTTGCACCATGCGATGTTTGGCGGGGTCGAAATCGGTCATATCTGCTCCCCTGATTGGCCGCGTGGCGCCGGACCATCACGAAGTTTATAGTAGGATACTGCGGTCCCGAATGAGTTTGCTCGCCAAAATCTCCACAACGCTTGATGATCGTTCCGCGCGGCTGGCCGGTATCGCGCTGATGCTGGTCTCGGTCTGCATGTTCGCGTTCGGCGACACGCTCGGCAAATATATCGTCGCGACCTATTCGGTCGGGCAATTGATGCTGCTGCGTGCTTGCGCGGCGCTCGCCCTCCTGGCGCCGTCGATATGGTGGCAGCGCCATGAATTCCGGCGAATTGAGCGGCCCCGGCTGCAGTTTCTGCGCCTCGTACTGTCGACCTTCGAGATCGCCGCGTTCTTTCTTGCAACTGTCTATCTGCCGCTCGCCGATGTCGTCACCTATTACCTGGCGACGCCGATTTTCGTCAC
>NZ_JBAVCF010000672.1:0-6423 GCF_049586575.1 Bradyrhizobium sp. | reverse complement strand
CTTGACGCAGCCGACGAGGTGAAGCCGGTTGGCCAGCCAGAGCCAAGGCCGCCTCTCGCCACACGACCACTGAAATTGTCCGTCACTGCGATCGAGGACTGGTTGCGCGATCCCTACACGATCTATGCCAAGCATATCCTCAAGCTGGAGGCGCTCGATCCGGTCGACATGCCGCTGTCGGCGGCCGATCGCGGCTCGGCGATTCACGATGCGCTCGGTGATTTCACCAAGAACTTCGCCAGGGATTTGCCTGCCGATCCCGTCCGTGTGCTGCGCGAGATCGGTCGAAAATATTTCGCGCCGCTGATGGAGCGCCCCGAGGCGCGCGCGCTATGGTGGCCGCGCTTTCAGCGCATCATCCGGTGGTTTTCCGAATGGGAAACGGCGCGGCGCGGCGGCATTGCGGCGATCGACGCCGAGATCAAAGGCGAAATCCCGATCCATCTCGACAATGGGCGCACCTTTTATCTCTCCGCGCGCGCGGACCGTATCGAGCGCCATACCGACGGCCGCTTCGTCATCCTCGATTACAAGACGGGTCAGCCGCCCACCGGCAAACAGGTGCGGATGGGATTGTCGCCGCAACTGACGCTGGAGGCCGCGATCCTGCGCGAGGGCGGATTCGAGGGCATCGATGCGGGCTCATCCGTCAGCGAACTCGCCTATGTGCGCATCAGCGGCAACAATCCGCCGGGCGAACACACGGCGCTGAAACTGAGAATCAAGAACGAGACGCCGCAGACGCCCGACGAGGCGGCCGATTACGCGCGGGCACAGCTCGAGGCGCTGATCCGAAAATTCGAGAGCGAGACCGAACCTTACCGTTCGTTGAACCTGCCGATGTGGACCAACCGCTATGGCAGCTATGACGATCTCGCGCGGATCAAGGAATGGTCGGCGGCCGGCGGGTTGGGGCTTCCGGAATGGTGAAAGCAATACGCCCCATTCCTCCCGCGGTCCGCGACAAGCAGGCCAGCGCATCGAACCCGACCGCGTCGTCGTTCGTCTCGGCAAACGCCGGCTCCGGCAAAACCCACGTGCTGGTGCAGCGCGTGATTCGGTTGCTGCTCACTGGCGTCGCGCCGGAAAAGATCCTCTGCATCACCTTCACCAAGGCAGCGGCCGCCAACATGGCGGAGCGCGTGTTCGCCACGCTTGGTCACTGGGTGACGCTCGACGATGCCGAACTCGACAACGCGATCCGCGACACCGGCGTTCCCAATCCCAACGCGAAGCTGCGAAAGCTCGCGCGCGAACTGTTTGCGAAGGCGCTGGAAACGCCGGGCGGGCTGAAGGTACAAACCATTCACGCACTGTGTACACGGCTTTTGCAGCAATTCCCGTTCGAGGCCAACGTGCCGGCGCGCTTCGCCGTGCTCGACGAGCGCGACCAGGCCGACATGATGGAGCGCGCCAACCTCAGGGTATTTCTGGAAGCCTCGAACGCGCCTGACAGCGTCCTCGGCCGCGCGCTTCAGACCGCGATGGCGAACGCCGCCGACGTGACTTTCAAGGATGTCGTTCGCGAGGCCTGCCTGAGCCGCGACCATTTCATGGCCTGGACCGATACTGCCGGCAGCGCGGAGATCGCCGCCGCAGAAATGTCGGCCGTGCTTGGCGTAAGCACCAACGACAGCCTCGACGACGTCGAGCGCGATATCGTCGACGGCCCTTATCTCCCCCGCGTCCGCTGGCGTGAGATTGCCGGTGCACTCGACGGCGGCAGCAAGTCGGACCAGAACCAGGGCGAGCAATTGCGCGCTTCCCTGGGCTTTACTGGCAGCACACAGGTCGATGAATATCTCTGCATCTTTCTCACCGACAACAAATCGCCGCGCGCGGCCGTCCTGACCAGGGCATTCGTCCGCGACAATCCCTCGGTCGCCCGCTTGTTCGACGCGGAGATTTTGCGCCTCGCGCCCCTGATCGAAAAACGCCGCGCCGTCATTACTCGCGACCGCACCGAGGCCTTGCTGCATATTGCAATGGCGGCGGCGGCGAACTACCGGCGCGAAAAGCAAGAGCGGGGCCTGCTCGATTATGACGATCTGATCGACAAGACGCTTGCCATGCTGAGCAAGGTGTCGGCGGGCTGGGTGCATTACAAACTCGATCGCGGCGTCGATCACATCCTGATCGACGAGGCGCAAGACACCAGCCCGCGGCAATGGGACATCGTCGAACACATTATTTCCGAATTTGCCGCAGGCCACGGCGCGCGCGATGGCGTCACGCGCACCATGTTTGCGGTCGGCGACGAAAAGCAATCGATCTTCTCGTTCCAGGGCGCAGCGCCGCTCGAATTCGCCGAGCGGCGGGCACGCTTCGGTTCACGCTTCAAAGCCGCCGAACTCGACTTCGAGTCGATCTCCTTCACCTATTCGTTCCGCTCGGGCGCTGGCGTGCTGCGGGCGGTGGAAAGCGCCTTCCAGTCGCCCGACGTCTATCGCAGCATTACCACCGATCAAGACGGCATGCCGACGCACGAGGCGCTCGACGACGCCGGCCCCAGCCTGATCGAGCTATGGCCGCTGGCGCAGGCCGACGACCGTGAGGACATCGAAGGCTGGCGCGCGCCGTTCGACGGCGTTTCGGTAGCGAGCCCCGAGGTGAAGCTTTCAAGACGTATTCAAGCCGAGATCAAGCGGCTGGTCACAAGCGGCACCATGACTGGCCCCAAAGGCGAGCGAAGGCCGTTGCGTTATGGCGATGTGCTGGTGCTGGTCCGTCGCCGCGGCAATATTTTCGACGCGGTTATTCAGGCGCTGAAGCATGCGAGTGTCCCGGTCGCCGGCGCCGACCGGCTGAAACTGACCGAACACATCGCCATCATCGACCTGATGAATCTCGCCGATGCACTGCTGTTGCCGCTGGACGATCTTGCACTCGCGGTCGCGCTGAAAAGCCCGCTGTTCGGACTTGATGAAGACGACCTGTTTAAGCTCGCCTGGGATCGCAAGGGATCGCTGCGAGAGGCGTTGTCAAAACAGGCCGCGACAAAGGCGTCGTTTCAGGAGGCGCTAGGGCGGCTGCAAGAATGCGAGCGCCGCTTTACGCAAACGCCGTTTGCGTTCTACGCCTGGCTGCTCGGCGGCGACGGCGGCAGGCAACGCATCCTGCGGCGGCTCGGCAGCGAAGCCAACGATGCGCTCGACGAATTCCTCGAACTCGCGCTGAATTACGAGCGCAAGGCACCCGCTTCGTTGCAGGGATTCATGGCCTGGCTGCGCTCGGCCGACACCGAGGTGAAGCGCGACATGGAAATCTCGCGCGATGAAGTCCGCGTCATGACTGTGCATGGCGCCAAGGGGCTGGAAGCGTCGGTCGTCATCATGGTCGACACCACGTCGTCGCCATCGGATACGCAGCGGTTGCGGCTGATCCAGGTGCCACGCGGCAATGGCGGAGAGGTCACGGTCTGGGCCGGCAAGAAGGCCGACGATCCCTCAGCCGTCGCGGCGGCGAGAACCGCCATGCTTAATGATACCGAGGACGAGTATCGCCGGCTGCTTTATGTGGCGATGACGCGCACTGCCGACCGGCTGATCGTCGCGGGCATCAAGCCCGGCAACATGAACAGCGTCCGCAAGCACTCCTGGTACGATCTGGTCGACAAGGGCCTCGCAGCCTCCGGTCTGCACGAAGAGATCGTCGAAACCGACGACGGCAAGATCAAACGCTACATGCGGCCGGAAGACAGCACTCAGGCAGGCGGCGCCGTTCCGGAAGCAACCGGCGCGCAACTCGTTTTACCCGCTTGGCTACGAACATCGCTGCCGGCACCGACGACGACCTCGGACCTGCTGCGTCCGTCCGACCCAAGCGAAGCGCGGCGCGTCAGATCCGGCGAATCGGTGGGGCAGCGAACGCAGGCTTTGCGACGCGGCACGCTGGTGCACCGTTTGCTGCAATCCCTGCCCGACGTCGCGGCCGAGCGGCGGCGCGATGCGGCGCTGAATTTTCTCCGCCGCAATGCCGGCGACTGGACGGATGGCGACCGCGATACACTCACGACAAAAGTGCTTGGCTTGGTCTCCGATCAACCGTTCGCGGCCGTATTCGCTGACGGCAGCCGTGCCGAGGTTCCGATCGTGGGCCGGCTTGAGCGGCTGGGCGGCGCATCGGTGCTGGTCTCCGGGCAGATCGATCGTCTGGTGGTGACCGAAACGGAAGCGCTCATCGTCGATTTCAAGACCAACCTGAGCCCGCCGGGTTTGGCGAGCGAGGCACCCGCGGCCTATGTTCGGCAGCTGGCGCTTTATCGTGCGCTACTGCAGAAACTTTATCCCCAACGCGCCATCCGGGCGGCACTGCTTTGGACCGAAATACCTGAATTAATGGAGATTTTGGCTCCCGCACTGGACGCCGAACTGGCATCCATCACGGCTGGGACATCAAAGCTTGACCCGGCCACGACGCGTTCATAGTTTGGATTGCATGATCAAGGCTGCGATTCCTTTTTAGGCGCCGCACCGTCCCGAACTGAACGAGGTAATACAATGGCCGTTGGCAAGGTTTCCGATACCGATTTCGAGGCCGAAGTGCTCAAGGCGCAAGGCCCGGTCGTGGTCGATTTCTGGGCCGAATGGTGCGGCCCGTGCCGCATGATTGCTCCCGCGTTGGACGAGATCGCCGGCGCGATGGGCGACAAGGTCAAGATCGTCAAGCTGAACGTCGACGAGAGCCCGAAGACCGCATCGAAATACGGCGTGATGTCGATCCCGACGCTGATGATCTTCAAGGGCGGCGAGATGGCTTCCCGTCAGGTCGGCGCTGCGCCGAAGGCAAAACTCCAGCAGTGGATCACCGCTGCGGTTTAACTTTCTTCGACAACGAGATTACTTCTGACGGCCGGCGCAAGCCGGCCGTTTGCGTTGGCGGTGGCAGCTATGTTGGCGGCGTGCCGTTGGCCGACAGCACGTGGCCGGCGAGATAGAGCGATCCCGTGATCAGAACCCGCGGTGGCACTTCATAGGCGAGCTTTGCGATCGTGCGCAGCGCAGCCTCGACGCTGGCCGCACTTTCCACGCGCATGCCAAGCGCACGCGCGGCGTCCATCAGGCGATCGAGCGGCATCGTTCCTTCGCGACCCGGTATGGTGACCGCGATGACGTGACGGGTGAGGCCGGCGAAATTCGCCAGAAAGCTCGCGGCATCCTTGTTCGCCATCATGCCGGCAATGACGACCAGCGGCCGCGAAACCCGTTCCTCCAGGTCACCTAGCGCGGCCGCCGCAACGCGGCCGCCTTCGGCATTGTGACCGCCATCGAGCCAGATTTCGCCGCCGGCCGGCCCCTGATCGACCAGCGGACCCGATCCCAGCCGCTGCATCCGCGCCGGCCATTCGGCGTTGACGATGCCGGCCTCGTACGCAGATGTCTCGATTCTGAAAGCATCAGTCGCGCGTAGCGCCGCAATGGCAAGACCGGCATTATCGAATTGATGGCGGCCGAAAAGTCGTGGCGCCGCCAGATCCATCAAGCCGCGATCGTCCTGATAGACCAGGCGACCATGCTCGACTCCGATATGCCACCCCTCGCCCGCGACATGCAGCGGTGCTCGCATCCGCCGCGCCTGCTGTTCGATCACGGTCATCGCATCGGGTGCCTGTTCGGCGGAAATCACCGGCACGCCGCGCTTGATGATTCCGGCCTTCTCGGTTGCGATCGATTGCAGCGAGGTCCCCAGAAATTCGCTGTGATCGATGCTGACGGGCGAGATCACGCTGGCAATCGGCGTCTCGATCACATTGGTCGAATCCAGCCTCCCGCCCAGGCCAACCTCGAGCAGCACCGCATCAGCGGGATGCCGTGCGAACAAGTCAAACGCCGCGGCGGTTTCGATCTCGAAAAGAGTGATCGGCTCGCCGGCATTGGCGGTTTCGCAACGCTCAAGCGTGGCGGCCAATTCCTCGTCGTCAACGAGGAGGCCGCCACCGTGGCGACCGAGCCGATAGCACTCATTGAGCCTCACCAGATAGGGCGAGGTGAAGACGTGGACGCGATATCCTGCGGCCTCCAGAATCGCACGCAAATAGGCGATCGTCGAGCCCTTGCCGTTGGTGCCGGCGACGTGGATGACCGGCGGCAGCTTGCGTTCGGGATGATCGAGCCGTTGCAGCAGGCGCTGCATGCGCTCCAGACCAAGATCGATGCGCGCCGGATGCAAGGTAGACAGCCGGGCGATCAGCTCGCCGAGCTTTGGCGGCTTGGAAGGAGGATCGTTCACGTTCACGCGGGAGGCACAGCCGGCGCCATCTCCGCGGCCGAGGGGATCGTGGCTGGCATCGTGACCTGTGCCGCGGGTTTCGTTGCGGTATCGAGCGCCGGCGATCTGGTCAACAGACGGCAAAGCCGCGCCAAGGTTGCGCGCAGTTCGTGGCGATGCACGACCATATCGACCATGCCGTGGTCCTTGAGATAT
>NZ_JBAVCF010000671.1:0-3245 GCF_049586575.1 Bradyrhizobium sp. | reverse complement strand
AAATTGACCACGCGCTCAAAGCGAAATCGAGCCATGGTGCCCGTTACCGCACCCAAAGTGGGCATCATGCCTTCTCCTGACAGAGCGCCAGAGGGCGAACCCGACAGCCGCCGCGAGATGGCCTACTTTATCGAGATGCGGCGCAATGTGTTGCGATACGCCCGCATATTCCGGCCGGGAGGCGAACGCAATCAGCACCGGCAAATTGCGCTATCGCTTCGCAGGCTCTTCAGGAACAAAACATGGCTCGATAGCCATACGTCGGACCGCTGACGCCAGAAAAATTTTCCTTATAATAATTCCCAAACCGCGAGGCCTCGTGGAGTGGATTTGACATTCGCTACCCCGTAGCCGGGCATGTTATGTGTAAAGCGAATGTCAAATCCAAAACTCCATTAGAAACCTATATTTGCCAGTGGTCCTTTGAAACATTTGCAAAAGTGCATACCTCACCGGGATGCAAATGTTAGAATCGGACCACTCGCCGCTTAAGCAGCCCGCGATTTGACGACCGTTGTTTGGGCCAGAGGAGGCCTATTATGAGCAAGCCGCCGAAGGACATGTTTGACGCGAAAGTCTTTCTCGCCAAGGTCGGTGACGGGAAAGCGATTCTCGAATTTCGCAAAAACCAGAAAGTTTTTGAACAAGGCGACGTCGCGGAAGCGGTGTTTTACATTCAAAAAGGCAAGGTCAAACTCACTGTCCTGTCCGAGCAGGGCAAGGAGGCCGTCGTCGCGATCCTTGAGCCTGGACATTTCTTCGGCGAAGGCTGTCTGAACGGCCATAAGATGCGCATATCGACGACAACGGCGATGGAAGATTGCGTGATCACCTCCATCACCAAGGTCGCGATGATATCAGCGATTCATGATCAGCCCAAATTCTCGGAGCTGTTCATGTCCTATCTTCTGACCCGTAACAGCCGGATCGAGGAGGACCTGATCGACCAGTTGTTCAATTCGAGCGAGCGGCGACTTGCACGGCTGCTTTTGCTGCTCGCGAATTTCGGCAAGGAAGGCGATCCCCAGCGGATCAGCCCGAATATCAGCCAGGAAACACTGGCCGAGATGGTCGGCACCACCCGATCCCGGGTCAGTCATTTCATGAACAAGTTTCGGAAGCTGGGGCTCATCAGTTACAACGGCCATATCGAGGTCAACAATTCGCTGCTTAGCGCGGTCTTGCACGAGAAGCCCGTGCTCAAAGAGCGTAATTAGCGCCAATATTAACTTTAGGAATGTGAGCTGGATGGAACAGCCTCCCGAAACCTAAGGGAGCATGTTTCCTCCATCACTGTTCGGTAATGCTCCGGCCCGCCCCATTCGAGGAAATGCCATGGCTTTACCCCGGCAATTCCTGACCGATATTGAGCGCCCGCGCTTTTCTCGTTGCGAAATGCGGATGATCCTTGAACGCGTTTCGGCGGGGCCAATCGGGTTCCAGCACCTGTTCGAATGTCCCAGGTGTGACCAGGTCGAGATAAGGGTTATTGCATCGGACCCCCTCAAATCGAATGCGGTTGGCTGGCTCGCCGGCGAACTCAGCGCGCAGAACTGAGAACCGACTCAGGGGAGAACACATGCTCGATAAACAAAACCAGGGTCCCAACTGCACCGCTTGCGGTTCTCCCATGAGGTGGAGGGTGATTGAGCCGAGCATGTGGAGCCGGGACCCGCGGACGTTTGCTTGCTCTCAATGTAAGAGGGTCCCGCAGCACGTCATCGAGAGCATCGTGTCTGAGGCTTGGGTAGCGCCAAGGACGCAGGGTTAGGAGTCGCGGCCAGCCCTGGGGGCCATACGATCAATGTACCGTTCGTGGCAGCACGTAGCGCACCGTCATGCCCACGAGGTGGTCCTCCGCCACTATCATTATGTCGCCCGCTTTCATTTCGTTTCGCATCACCAAACGACATGACATTAGTCTATCGTTCGAGTCTGGAAAATCGCCAAGCGACGAATACAGATCGCGCACATTGATGAGAATATGCGGCATGCCTCGGGAGGCCGCACGCCCAAGCTGGGCGTTCAGTTCTTGAGTGTAGTGGTCTAGCGAAACCATCGATATTCTCCCTCGGATATGCAGTTCCGCTATTCACGCCCATCGCCCAAGAGCGGCCGGCGCCACGATTTCAACGCCTCTACGCTCAATCGGCAGAGAAGTCTCTGTCTTGTTTTGGTCTTGTTTTTTGCCGTGCCGGCCGGAACCGGCCAATCCCGTACGACTTGTTGGTCTGCGTGCGGCGTTGTGCGGTTGCATCGTCATTAAGGATTTTGCGGGCGTCACCTTTCAAAAATGAACCACGGCTGAATCGAACGCTTGGTCGAGATCCTGTGAAAAACATGATGTGATCGATCTTTGCCGATCATTCATTGGAACTTCGTTGCAATCGCGCATCTCTGGCTTACGTATCCTTCCAACAGGGAAGGACATCATGAAGCAATCCGAAATCTTCCGTGAAAATGCCGAGAACTGCGCGCATCTTGCCGAGGCCGCAGCCAACGAACCGGCCTTCCATCGCTACAAGCGGATGGAGGCTGCGTGGCGAGCGCTGGCCGACGAACAGGACTGGCTCGACGGCGAAGTTGCGCCCGCGCGCATTCCGCTCGTCCACACCGGCAACAGCCACGGGGCAGCGAACTCCGCGACATCCGATTCCGCGGCCTGATGAAAGGTGCCTATGAAGATCCTCGAACATTCCGAGAGTCACATCGTCAAAATGCACGATGGATCGGCCTGGCAGATCTTTCCCGGCGATATCGATCAGACGCTGACCTGGTTGCCGACAACTGAGCTCAGGCTGTTCGAAATCAACGACGACATTGCTTCCCACGCACTCATCAACACCGACGATGGCACGCGGGTTCGTGTCCGCCCGCTTGGCGAACGCTGGCCAGAAGAGCGCACGAAGAAAATTCTCAGGCAGGGGTAATCACCCCTTTCGTCATTCCGGAAGCCGCATAGCGGCTGTCCGATGCGGCGCCATGGATTCCGGGTTCGTTACATCGCGCCCCGGAATGACGATCAAATGTAGAACACGGCGGTATTGACATTCCGCCGCAATGAACTTTGCAACATCACCTGATTTGCCCGTCGCGTTAATTCGCCGCAGACGTTTTCGCTTGTGACGTCGGGCAAATCACCGTTAGAAGCCCGGCCGTCCCGTGCCCATCGAGAGGGGCGCTTCGCGATCGTCACGAAACGTTGGTGCGGGGTGCGGTGGACGCGGCGGTGTCGCAAGACGAGC
>NZ_JBAVCF010000670.1:0-4181 GCF_049586575.1 Bradyrhizobium sp. | reverse complement strand
CATCAAAAGAGCTGAGATCAGGATTTACGCCGATAACGTCAGCATCTTCGACGAGATTGCCAGGGGCAACGCCGACCTCATGATTACGGATGCGTCGGAGACGCGCTATCAGCAAAAGCTGCATCCCGGCGTGCTTTGCGCGATCCACCCCGACCAGCCTTTCGATCACGCGCAGAAGGCGTATTGGCTGCAACGGGATGCAGCGCTGAAGGCCTTCGTCGACAACTGGATCGAGCAGGCGCGCAAGGACGGCCGCTTTGCAAAGATCTATGCAAGCTGGTTCCAGTAGGCCGCACGTATCGAACGCGGATTAGCCCACTTTCGCCTGATATTCCTCGTCGGTGACCGGCTCCATCCAGGTGACGTGACTGCCGTCGAGCGATTCCTGCATGGCAACGTGGGTCATGGCATTGGTCGGCGATCCGCCGTGCCAATGCTTCTCGCCCGGCGGAATCCAGACCACGTCACCTGGCCGAAGTTCGCGGACCGGACCGCCTTTGGTCTGGAAGCGTCCGACGCCCGAAATGACGTAGAGCGTTTGCCCGAGCGGATGGGTGTGCCAATTGGTTCGCGCGCCCGGTTCGAAGGACACCCGACTGGCCCGGATCCGCGCCGGCGCAGGCGCTTCAACAATCGGATCCTGCCAGACCGTGCCGGTGAAAGATTCCTTCGGTCCGCGGCGGGTCGGCCGTGAACCGGCGAGATGGATATCCATGAGTTATCCTCCTTGCTTGTTCTTATTTCTTTGAAGCTGCGTAGCGCGCCTTGGTTTCTGCATTCATGGGATAAAGACCGGGCAGTACCGCGCCATTGTTGACCTCATTGACGATCCAGCCCTCCATGCGCTCCTGCTCGGCGCCCTCGGCCAGAACATGATCGAGGAAGGCCTTGGGAATAACGACGGCTCCATCCTGGTCGGCGACGATCACGTCATCCGGGAAAACGGCAACGCCGCCGCAACCGATCGGTTCACCCCAGCCGACAAAGGTCAGTCCGGCGACCGAAGGCGGAGCCGCATAACCATCGCACCAGACCGGCAGGCCAGTACCGAGCACCCCCTCCACGTCGCGAACCACGCCGTCGGTAATCAGCGCGGCAACCCCGCGCTTCACCATGCGCGCGCAGAGGATGTCGCCGAAGATGCCGGCATCGGTCACGCCCATGGCATCCACCACGGCGATGCAGCCATCCGGCATCGCTTCAATCGCCGTACGGGTTGAAATCGGCGATGACCAGGATTCCGGCGTTGCAAGGTCTTCACGGGCAGGCACAAAGCGCAGTGTGAAGGCCGGCCCGACCAGCCGCTTTTGCCCCGGCCGCAACGGCTTCGTCCCCCGCAGCCAGACATTGCGCAAGCCCTTCTTGAGCAGGACAGTGGTGATGGTGGCTGTCGTGATGTGCGAAAGGGTTTTGACGGCTTCGGGGGATAGCGACATTGAAACATGTACTCCGGTCGGATGAATTGACGCGCATCTTGCGAGGCACTGGTAGAGGGGATTTGACATTCGCTTCCCATCTGGCTGCGAGTTCGTCAAGTGAATGTCAAATCCGAAACTCCAGCAGAAGCTTATATTTGCAAATGGTCCCTAGATTCTAACATTCGCAGAAGCGCCCGCTGAGAAGGGATGCGAATGTTAGAATTGGACCACTGGCACCGCGTCAAGGGCTCTCGGGCATTGCTGTCCGGCGATCATCACATGTTATCGTAGGTTGTCGCATTAGTTTATTGAAGTAAAAGGCATTTTTTTCGTTGGTGGGTCGCGCTTGCAAAGCTTCGATGATAGGCTTGCGCAGACTTTCGCCGCGGCCCGAAATATGCGAGGGCCGAGGCATCGACCGACGAACTTTCGGACTGGGTCAAGCTATGGCTGCGCCACTTTCTCCTCCCCGCCTTCTGCCGAGTGGGGACAGCGCGATCACCGTCGAATTCAGCCGCAGGATTGACGACGATGCCAACCGGCGGGTGCTTGCGCTCGACCGCACGCTCGCCGATGAGCCGATTGCCGGTGTGACGGAAACGGTGCCCACCTATCGATCCCTCCTCGTCCACTACGATCCCGTGCAGGTCGGCTTTGAGACATTGGGCAAGCGGCTGATCGAATTGGCACAGCGGCCGGTGCCCTCGTCAGAGAAAGGCCGGCGCTGGCGAATTCCCGTTGCCTATGGCGGCGAGTACGGAATTGATCTCGAGGATGTCGCCAGGACGCTTGATACGACGCCCGACGACGTTGTGGCGCGGCATATCGCCGGCGATTACCGCGTCGCCATGCTCGGATTCACGCCGGGCTGGTCCTATCTGAGCGGCTTGCAGGAATCGCTGTATATGCCGCGCCGCCGCAATCCGCGCCTGTTGACGCCCGCAGGGACGATCTCGATCGGCGGCGTGCAGGCCGGCATCCAATGCATTGCCGGTCCAAGCGGATGGCACCTGTTGGGCTGCACGCCGGTCAGAACCTATCAATTGCATCGCGACCCGATCTTCCTGCTTGAGCCGGGCGATCGCGTGAAGTTCTATCGGATCGACGCCAAGACGTATGTGGAGCAGGAACGCGCCGCCGAGCATGGCGAAATTATCGCTGAGTTGATCGCCGCATGACCAGTGCCCACTTCCCGAAGTTCGTGCTAACGCCTCAGCGCCTACCTTTCACGAACTTTGGAAGGTCATGGGCACCGGCAAACTTATTGGCTCTGGTGCCGCTTTTCCATTTGAAGTTCCCGAATGGAGCTAGCCGCCTGTGACGCAGGAACTTCAAATGGGCGGCACCAGGCTTGTCATTTCCTCGATTGGTCCGGCAAGCTCGGTACAGGACGGCGGACGTTTCGGCGCTCAGCGCTTTGGCCTGACGCCGAGCGGCGCGATGGACCGGTTCGCGCTCGCCGCCGCCAATTGTCTGGCTGGAAACAGGCTGTTTGCGCCGGCGATCGAAATCGGTCCGTATGGTGCGGCGTTCAAGGCGCATGGCGGTGCGGTCCGTGTTGCACTTTCGGGAGCTCCGCGCAGCGCCGAGGTTGCCGGACGCACCATGGCCCCGGATACTTCCGCGACCATCGCCGATGGCGAGACGTTGAAGCTGGGCATGGCGCGAGGGGGCGCCTTCAGCTATCTCGCGATCGAAGGCGGCTTTCGCGGCGAGCCGATGTTCGGAAGTTTTTCGGTGAATGCGCGCGTTGGTCTGGGTAGCCCGTTCCCGCGTCCTTTGCAGGCCGGCGACGAATTAAGCGTCACGGCGGCAAGTGCTGCGCCTGAACGCCGGATCGATCTGCCGGCCCCGGTAACCGGAGCGATCCGCGTTGTGCTGGGCCCTCAGAACGACGAATTTGGCGACGATACGATAAGTCTGTTTCTCGACAGCGAATGGAAGATATCGGCAACCAGCGACCGTATGGGCTATCGGCTCGAAGGGCCCGTCATCAAACACCTGCACGGGCACAACATCGTTTCCGACGGCACCGTCAACGGCAGCATCCAGGTCCCCGGCAACGGCCAGCCGATTGTGCTGATGTCCGATCGCGGAACCAGCGGCGGCTACCCCAAGATCGCAACCGTGATATCAGCCGACTTCGGGCGGTTTGCACAAATTCCGGCTGGGACGGCCTTCCGATTCAAGGCCGTCAGCATGGAAGAGGCGCAAGCCGAGGCGCGCAAATTTGCCGAGCTGTTATGTACCCTGCCCGGCCGCCTCGGCTCGATCGACAGCTTTGATCTCAATATCGAAGCGCTGCAAGATGCCAATGTCGCCGGTGTCGCCGTCAGTGCGGTGGACGCCCGAACATGGCAAGTCCCCGCCGATGCGCTGACGCGGGAATAACTTTGCAGCAATAACTTTAAAGACCAACCAACAAGCGGATAACAGCATGAAAACGGTCGACCTGAACAGTGATCTCGGCGAGTCCTTCGGCGTGTGGCAAATGGGCAATGACGCCGCAATGATCGATGTTGCGACCTCCGTGAATGTCGCCTGCGGCTTTCACGGCGGCGATTACGATACCATGCACAAGACGGTGGAATTGGCGAAAGCGCGTGGCGTCAGCGTCGGCGCGCATCCCGGCTACCGTGACATCCACGGCTTTGGCCGACGGCCGTTCTACGGCATGCGCGCTTCCGAAATTGAAAACCTCGTCGCCTATCAGATCGGGGCGTTGCAGGCTGTCGCGGCGCTTTCGGGCTACAAGGTCACCCA
>NZ_JBAVCF010000669.1:0-1933 GCF_049586575.1 Bradyrhizobium sp. | reverse complement strand
GCTCAAGCACAGCGAAGGGGAGCGAGCCACGCTGGATTTCATCTTTCAGGCGAATATCGCCCATTACAAAGAACTGCGGGCTACCGAAACGGACGCCAGAAAGATCGCGACCATGCGCAAGCTGCTCTCGGAAGAAGAAGCCAAGCTGGCCGAGTGGCGCGCCAGAAACCCCAAATCGAACGCGGCAGAATAAGCCTACGTATCGAACCGGAAGCGACCTGATTGGCCTACCGTGCTACCGTTAGCTTATGGCAACAAACGTGATTTTCACCTGTCCGGTGACCAAAAAGAATGTGCAGCATCGGTTTGAAGGCCCACTGCCGGATCACGATTATGAATCGGTGACCTGCCTCGCCTGCGATGGTCTCCATTTCATCAATCTCAAAACTGGCAAAGCTGTAAAACGCGACGATAAATAGACCGCCGCCCAGGCGGGTGGCCTCTTTCATTGAGGTCCGTATTTGCTCCCCCCGGCCGTTGATTGGTACAGAATCAGGTACCCGGACGAATACCGTCTAAAACGCTGTCCTGATTCCCGACAGCGCGTGTTTGGTTAGCGGCCGTCAGGGCCGGAATAAGCATCCGGCAGCCGCAGCTCCTTCTCACCTCCAGAAGGTGACGATAAGTCCGCCTGCGACGATCAGCGCGCCGCCGAACCAAACCTGCATTCCCGGAGGACTGCCGAATACCACCAGGTTGACGATTTGCCACACCACAAAAAGGGTGGCGATGTAGAGCCCGACGACGCGGCCGAACTCGACCGGTGCGAGATTGAGCGAGAAGCCATAGCCAAAAAGAAAGGCCGCCCCGGCAACGAATAACGCACCGCGCGGCAGCCAGGCGGTCTGCGCGATGCCAACTCGAACGATGGCGTCCCCAATGGTTTCCAGTGTCGTCGCGGCGAGCAGAAACAGGAAGATACTTAAATCCATCGATGATCTTTGATACGCCGCCTGGGTTGGCGGCTCGTTTCAGTTTTCTCGCCGGCTTGCCCCATCACTTCTGCCGAACATCCTGAGCTGGTTTGAGGCCGCCCTGCCTGGTCAGGGGGTCCTCCAGACTGGGAGGGTCGACAAGCCGATCAACCGAAAAGATCACCCCGAGAATGACAAGCGCGGCGGCCAGCAACAGCCCGCCGCCCCAGGCCAGTATTTCCTTGATCGAGTAATCCCCAAACATAAGGGGCAACCTACACTGTCCCGGGTTGCGGCCTCAAGTGTGACAGAACGGCCCCGGCCCGGGTAAACGAGTCCGGGGCCGCTGACGGCGACAGGAAACATGCAGAGGAGGAGTACCGCCATCGCCTCAAGTTACGGCTGCAAACCGGCTTGAGTTTCAGTGGCCAAATCTGCCGTCGCGAACCGGGTATCTGGCTGGCATTTGGGTGCCAGAGCGCAAAGATCTCCACGGAAAGTTGCCGCGACAAAGTAGCGGCGAAGCCGTCCGGAACAGAAACCGGTCCCGTCTATTAGTTTGCAGAACCTCACAAGGGAGCATGCGATGGACAAGGATCGAATTGCCGGATCGGCAAAGGATTTCGCGGGCAAGGTCGAAGGCGCAGTCGGCGGTGTGGCCGGCGATGCAAGGACCCAGGCCGAAGGACGCTTTCGCGAGGCGTCAGGCACGGCGCAAAACCTCTATGGCCAGGCGAAGGACGCCGCCCGCGATGCCAAGGATGCGGCGATCGGCTATGCCAAGGATTCGTATGAAAAAAGCGGCGATAGTTTCCGCGACGGCACGCAAGCGATTGCGAAAGGCGTGCAAGACAACCCGCTCGGCTCGTTGTTGATCGCAGGCGGCATCGGCTTTGCGCTGGCGCTGTTGATGACGCGGCAGCCGCGCCGCCCACCGTCGCGCTGGCGTTATTGAGATGGCGTTGGCGGCTAGTACCGCCGATCCGAAGTCCCTGCGCCACAAGCGGCGAATTCGATCA
>NZ_JBAVCF010000668.1:0-8197 GCF_049586575.1 Bradyrhizobium sp. | reverse complement strand
CGCCAAAGGCGCGAGGCGGGTGAGGGGGCTCGGTCGCTCACGAAGACGGCGCGCAAATTGCGGTCGCAAATGACTAATGCCGAGAGAAAGTTCTGGTTTGCCTTAAAAGACCGTCGGTCTCAGTCATTCCAGTTTCGGCGCCAGGTCCCAATTGGGCCTTACGTGGCTGATTTTCTGAGCTTCGAAACCCGGTTGATTGTAGAAGTGGATGGTGGTCAGCACGCCGGGTCTGCGCGAGACGTTGAGCGTGACCGCTGGCTCGCGGAAACGTCACCCTCTCCCGCAAGGGGAGAGGGAAAGAAAGCGATGGGCGCGCCATGACGGCGTCTGCGGCGGTGATGGAATCCAACGGCGACCTGATCGTGCGCCGCGAAGGCGCGGCCGGGATCATCCGGTTGAACCGGCCGAAGGCGCTCAACGCGATGACCTATGAAATGTCGCTCGGCATCGACGCGGCGCTCGATCGCTTTCAAGCCGATCCGGCCGTGGCCGTGGTGGCGTTGGAAGGCGCCGGCGAACGCGGCTTGTGCGCGGGCGGCGATATTCGCGGGCTTTATGAAAGCTCAAAGGCCGGCGGCGATCTCGGCAAGGTGTTCTGGCGTCAGGAATACCTCATGAACGCGCGGATCGCGAAATATCCCAAGCCCTATGTCGCCTTTATGGATGGCCTGGTGATGGGCGGTGGCGTTGGGCTGTCGGCTCATGCGCGCCATCGCGTCGTCACAGAGAAGACCAGGCTCGCGATGCCCGAGGTGGGACTCGGATTCTTTCCCGATGTCGGCGGCACCTGGCTGCTGACGCGTTCGCCCGGCGAGATCGGCGCTTATTTCGGGCTGACCGGGCAAACCATGAACGGGCCGGACGCGATTTTTGCGCGCTTTGCCGATGCCGTCGTGCCGTCTGGAAAGTTGCCCGCGCTGCGCGAGGCCTTGACGGCGGTCCGGCCGGGCGCAACGTCGGCTGACGTCGACACGCTCATTGCGGGTTTTGCGACCGGCGAAAGCGCGGGTCCCGTTGCGGCCCAGCAGGCATCGATCGACCGCTGGTTTGCGCATGACCGGATGGAAGATATTTTCGGAGCGCTCGAACGCGACGGTTCGGAACTCGCGCAATCGACGCTCAAGGCACTGAATGAAAAATCGCCGCGCGGCATGGTTGTGACCTTGAGGTTGTTGCGGCTGGCGCGCAACGCCGCCTCGCTGGAGGAGTGTCTGGTGCGCGAATATCGCGCGGCGCTGGAAGTCTTTCGCAGCGATGATTTTCGCGAAGGCGTGCGCGCGGCCGTGATCGACAAGGATCGCAATCCCCGATGGTCGCCGAAGCGAATTGAAGACGTGACGCCGGAAATGCTGGCGCCGTATTTTCGGGAGATCGGTGCCGACGAGCTGCTGTTCCAGAACACAAATAACACAAACCGAAACTGAGGAGACAAGAGATGTCCAGTATTGCATTCATCGGTCTCGGCAATATGGGCGGCCCGATGGCGGCGAATCTCGTCAAGGCCGGTCATGGCGTGATCGCGTTCGATCTTGTCGCAGCCTCGCGCGACCAAGCCAAGGCGGATGGCGCTCGCATCGCCGAAAGTTCGGTGGCAGCCGTGAAGGGCGCCGAGGTCGTCATCACCATGCTGCCGGCGGGCAACCATGTGCTCGGGGTGTGGAACGAGGTGGTGCCGGCGATGGCCAAGGGCGCTCTCATCATCGATTGCTCGACAATCGATGTCGAAAGCGCCAAGCAGGCCCATGCACTGGCGTCGAAGCACAACATAGGTTCGATCGATGCGCCGGTTTCCGGCGGCACTGGCGGCGCGAAGGGGGCGACGCTGACCTTCATGTGCGGCGGCGACGACAAGGCCTTCGCATCGGCCAAACCAGTCTTGGAAAAGATGGGAAAGAGGATCGTGCATTGCGGCGGTGCGGGCGCGGGGCAGGCGGCCAAGATCTGCAACAACATGATCCTCGGTGTTTCCATGATCGCGGTGGGCGAAGCGTTTGCTCTCGCCGAAAAGCTGGGGTTATCGCATCAGGCGCTGTTCGACGTTGCCTCGACCTCGTCAGGGCAATGCTGGTCGCTGACGTCTTATTGCCCGGTGCCGGGGCCAGTCCCGACCTCGCCGGCCAATAACGACTACAAGCCGGGTTTCGCCTCGGCCTTGATGGTGAAAGACCTGACGTTGGCGCAGGATGCGGCCAGGGCAGCAGGCGCGTCCACGCCGCTCGGAAAGCATGCGCAGGAGATCTACAAGGCGTTTGATGCCGCCGGTAACGGCGGCGTCGATTTTTCGGGGATCATCCGGCACGTCCGCAAATTGGCAGCTACATAGAGCCGTCCCATGACGACATTTCAGGAAGCGCGCGCATTTCTTCTGAAATACCGGACGGACTACGACAAGGCCGTCGCCGGCTTCCGCTGGCCCGACGCCGTTTCGTTCAACTGGGCGCTGGACTGGTTCGATGCGGATTTGGCGCGTGATCCGCAAAGCCGGGACCGTCCTGCGCTGTGGATCGTCGATGCCGGCAGCGGCCGGGAGGTCAAACCGACATTCGCGGATATGTCCCGGCGTTCCAATCAGGTGGCGAACTTCCTGCGGGCGCAGGGATTGAAGCGCGGCGACCATTTGTTATTGCTGCTCGGCAACGTCGTCCCGCTCTGGGAAACGATGCTGGCGGCGATAAAGCTCGGCGTGGTGGTGATCCCGGCCACGACCTTGCTGACCCCCGACGAACTGCGTGACCGCCTCGATCGCGGCCGCGCCCGGGCCGTGGTGGCGACCCAGGACCAGATCGGCAAGTTCGCTGGCCTCGGGACCGAGAAGCTGGTGCGCATCGTCGCCAATGCCACTTCGCCGCAGGAAGGCTGGCTTCCATACGAACAGACCGCTGATTTTCCGCAAAACTTCACGCCGGACGGCGCGACCCAATCCGACGATCCAATGTTGCTCTATTTCACCTCAGGCACGACCGCGAAGCCGAAACTGGTGCGGCACAGCCAGCGCAGCTATCCCGTCGGCGGTCTCTCGACCATGTACTGGCTTGGACTTAAGCCGGGCGATATTCATCTGAACATTTCATCGCCGGGCTGGGCCAAGCACGCCTGGAGTTGCTTCTTTGCGCCGTGGAATGCAGGAGCGACGGTGTTCGTGGTCAATCAGCCGCGCTTCGACGCCAAGGGCCTGCTTGCCACCATCGCGCGCTGTGGCGTCACAACACTATGTGCGCCGCCGACGGTGTGGCGGCTGTTCATTCAGGAGAAGCTTGCCGACTTCAAGATGTCGCTGCGCGAAGTCTGCGGCGCGGGAGAGCCGCTCAATCCCGAGGTGATCGACCAGGTGCGTGCGGCCTGGGGTCTGACGATCCGCGACGGCTACGGTCAGACAGAGACCACGGCGCTTGCCGGTAATTCGCCGGGCCAGAAAGTAAAGGTTGGATCGATGGGGCGGCCGCTGCCCGGCTACCGCGTCGAAGTCACCGACAACGATGGCCATGCGACGCAGGAAGGTGAAATCACGCTGCGGCTCGGCGCCGACCGCCCGGCGGGGTTGATGCAGGGGTATCAGGGCGAGGATGGCGCGGTTTCGGGCGCTGATGGCGCCGTCTACCGTACTGGCGACGTGGTGTTCGTCGACGAGGACGGCTATTTCACCTTCGTCGGCCGTTCCGACGACGTGTTCAAGTCGTCCGACTATCGCATCAGCCCGTTCGAGCTCGAAAGCGTCCTGCTCGAACACGAGTGGGTCGCGGAAGCCGCGGTCGTGCCGTGCCCCGATCCGATCAGGCTCGCGATCCCGAAGGCCTACGTCCTGCTGGTGCCGGGCACGGAGCGTTCCGGCGATACGGCGCGATCAATCTTCGTTCACCTCCACTCGCGGCTTGCGCCGTTCAAGCGAATCCGGCGAATTGAACTCGTGGGCGAATTGCCGAAAACGATTTCCGGGAAAATCCGGCGCGTGCATTTGCGCCGCCTCGAACACGATAACAATCGCAGCGATCCGCTGCGCGGGGACGAATTCCGCGAAGAAGACTTTCCGGAATTGCAAAAGGTGCGCTCGGACTAGTGCGGTGAATTTGAAGGTCCTATTAGGATCTCGGCGAGTTCGTCATAGGAACTTCAAATTCAAAACCGCACCAGCATCAGATAGGATACTATAGCTCCTTTGATTCCGAAGTTCGCGTAAGAGGTTGCTGCAGGTGTTTGCGAACCTCGGAATCGGAGCTCTAGCACTCAGAGAAGATGGAATGAACGAAGTCTGGAAGAAGCCACCGGTTTCGCTGGAAGCCTACCAGGGCATGGTCGGGCGGGAGGTCGGCGTGTCGTCCTGGCATCTGGTCGATCAGGGCCGGATCAACGTCTATGCCGACGTGATCGAGGATCATCAATTCATCCACATCGACCCCGAGCGCGCCAAGCGCGAAACAGCATTCGGGACCACGGTTGCTCACGGATTTCTGACCATGTCTTTATTGAGCATCATGTCCTATGAGGTGATGCCGGTAATCGAAGGCACGACCATGGGCGTCAATTACGGCTTCGACAAGCTGCGCTTTGTCTCGCCGGTACGATCCGGCTCGCGCGTGCGCGGAAGATTCACGTTGATGGAAGCAAAGTTGCGCAAGCCGAAGGAATTGCAGTCTCGCACCAGCGTCACTGTCGAAATCGAGGGCGAGGAAAAGCCTGCTCTGGTGGCCGACTGGATCGGCCTGATCTATTTTGCTTGAATCCCGGGAAATGCATCAATGACAATCAGGTTTGACGGACGCGTCGCCATCGTCACCGGCGCGGGGAATGGTCTTGGCCGCGCGCACGCGCTGGGGCTCGCGAGCCGTGGCGCCAAGGTCGTGGTCAACGATTTCGGCGGCGGGCGGGATGGCACGGGCGGTTCTCTGACGCCGGCGGAAGCCGTGGTCGAAGAGATTCGAAAGGCCGGCGGCGTGGCAATGGCGGATGGCGCCGACGTTTCCAATTTCGAGCAGGTGCAGGCGATGGTCGATCGCGCCACCAGGAAGTGGGGCAGCGTCGATCTGTTGTGCGCCAATGCCGGCATCCTGCGCGACAAATCCTTTGCCAAGATGGAAGTGGCTGACTTCGCCAAGGTGCTGGATGTGCATCTCACTGGCACCTTCTATTGCTGCAAGGCGGTGTGGAACGGCATGCGTGAGCGCAACTATGGCCGCATCGTCGTCACGACTTCATCGTCCGGCCTGTTCGGCAATTTCGGCCAGGCCAATTACGGCGCGGCGAAAGCCGGCATGGTCGGGTTGATGAACGTGCTGGCGGAGGAGGGCCGCAAGAACAATATCCGCGTCAACACGATTTCGCCGACGGCCGCGACGCGGATGACCGAGGAATTGCTGCCGCCGCAGGCGCTCGCGTTGATGAAGCCGGAAGCGATTACGCCAGCGGTGCTTTATATGCTGGCCGAGGATGCGCCGACCCGTACCATCATGGGCGCCGGCGCCGGCTCGTTCGCGGTGATCAAGGTCGTGGAGACCGAAGGCATCAATCTTCCGCAAGGCGAGTGGACGCCCGAAGCGATCGCGGCGCATTTCGCCGAGATCGGCGACATGTCGACGGCAAAGGCATTGGAAAACGCGTTTCAGCAGACCAACAAATATGTCGGACAGGCCGCGGCGCGGGCAGGGATTAAGCTTTCGCCATGAACGCCGTCGTCATCGGCGCCGGTCCGGCGGGGCTGATGGCGGCTGAAACACTCGCGCAAGGTGGTGCCGACGTCATGGTCTATGACGCGATGCCGTCGGCAGGGCGCAAGCTCCTGATGGCGGGCCGTGGCGGACTTAACCTGACCCATAGCGAGCCGCCTGAGGCGTTTCTGACCCGCTATGGGCAAGCCGCGCCGAAATTAGCCGCCGTCATCGAAGCCTTTCCGCCAGATCGCTTGCGGGAATGGTGCGAGGAACTGGGGCAGCCGACATTCATCGGCTCCAGTGGCCGGATTTTTCCGAAGTCCTTGAAGGCATCGCCGCTGCTGCGGGCATGGCTGCGACGGCTCGATACGTCGGGCGTAAAATTCGCTTTGCGTCACCGCTGGACCGGTTGGGACGACAAGGGGCGGTTGCTGTTCCAGACCCCAGAAGGAGAAGAGACCGTCGCGGCTCGCACAACCGTGCTTGCGCTCGGCGGCGCAAGCTGGCCGCGGCTGGGATCGGATGGCGGATGGGTGGAAGCCCTCAAAGCCAAAGGCGTGAAGGTCACGCCGCTCAAACCGGCCAATTGCGGCTTCAAGGTTGCGTGGTCGGATATTTTTCGCGATCGCTTCGAGGGCCAGCCGCTCAAGGGCGTGGCGCTATCTTTTGGTGGGCGCAGCGTTCGCGGCGAGTCGGTTATTACCCGCGACGGTCTGGAAGGCGGTGCGGTCTATGCGCTATCGGCTGAGTTGCGCGAAGCGGTCCTCGCGTCGGGAGGAGCTACGCTGCGCGTCGCCTTGCGGCCCGATGTCGACACAAGCGATCTCATTACACGTCTGTCGATGCCGCGCGAAAAACAGACATTCACAAACTGGCTGCGCAAGGCGGCGCAATTGTCGCCGGTTGCGATCGGGCTGTTGCAGGAAACTGCCAAGACCTCCGGTGTCGCGCTGACGTCGATGTCACCGGAAGCCCTTGCCGCGTTGGTCAACGCGGTGCCGGTTCATCTCACCGGCATCGCCTCGATTGCGCGGGCGATCTCAAGCGCGGGCGGCATCCCGTTCGACGAATTCGATGGCGACTTCATGCTCCGCCGTCTGCCTGGCGTGTTTGCGGCGGGCGAAATGCTCGATTGGGAAGCGCCGACCGGCGGCTACCTGTTGCAGGCTTGTTTTGCCACGGGCGCAGCGGCGGGCAAGGGAGCGTTGAAGTGGCTTGAGGGGCGAGTGGCGAATGGGGAGTAGCGAATGGATGTTCTATTCGCTGTTGGCTACTCGCCATTCGCCTAACGCAGTTTGCCCCGCGCCTCGACCTTCAGCGTGCCAAGGATCTCGTCGCCGCGCACCATTACCACTTCGTCCATCATGTTGACGACGACGCAGACGTGATTGGGCACGATCCGGACGATATCGCCGACCTCGGGCCGGGTGTTGCTGCGGGTGAGATCGAGAAAGCCATGTTCCTCGGCGAATTTCGCGATTCGGGCCTCGGGATGTTCGAGGATCAGCCCATGGCCGTCGAGCCCGCTGCCGGTATCCGAGGTCAGCGTTTTGGATCCGGCATCGAGAATGCCGCGATCGGGACCGGCGCGGCTGACGACGGTGGAGTAGATGTTGAGCGCGCAATCGTCCCAGGTCGCGACGCCCGCGCCGACCTGCATGCGGTCATTATAGATGTAGGTGCCGGGCCGATGTTCGGTCGCGCCCTTGAGCTTGCCGAGATTCTTCAGGTTCGGCGAGCCGCCGGTCGAGACCATCGTGGCATCGAGCCCGTGCGCACGCACGCCGGCCAGCGCCTCGTCATGGAATTTCTGCGCCTCGGCCCAGCCGGTTTCGGTGGGATAGAGCATGAAGCCAGCGAACGTCAGTCCCTTGGAAGCAGCGATTGTGCGTGCGAGCGCGATCGCCTCGGCCGGCGTCTCCACGCCGGCGCGCTTGCGCCCGGTGTCGCATTCGACCACGACCGAAAGCGAACGGCCGGAGTGGGCTGCTGCCTGCGTCAGCGATGAAACTACCGTCGGGTTGTCGGCCGCGACCGTCATATGGGCCTTGGCCTGCAACGCGCCGAGGCGCGCCATCTTCTCTTCGCCGAGCAGATTATAGCTGATCAGGATGTCGTCGATGCCGGCGTCCGCCATCACCACGGCCTCCCCGAGTTTCTGGCAGGTAATGCCTTTGGCGCCGGCTGCGACCTGAAGCTTCGCCAGCATCGGGCTCTTGTGTGTCTTGATATGCGGGCGGTTGGCGACACCGGCGGCGTCGCAAGCTTTTTGCACGCGCGCGATGTTGCGCTCGACGCGATCCATGTCGATGACGGCAACCGGCGTGCCGTATTCGCGGGCGATTTTTGCAGCAAGGGGCGTGGTCATAAGTGGTGTCCTTAGAGTAGTGTTCTCAGTCTAACGCTGCACGTGAGAAGAGTTTTTATGCGAACGATATTTCGGATTGGTCCGATCTCAATGCTGATTCCAACTATCGCTTGGGCCTCGGCTTGGAATTGGGTTCTACGCGAAGAAAACCAAAGCTGGTACATCGTGTGGCCGTTGGTTGGATTTC
>NZ_JBAVCF010000667.1:0-5643 GCF_049586575.1 Bradyrhizobium sp. | reverse complement strand
GGATTAACCTTATTCCGCATCCCACAGCTAATGTGGTTGATCCCAGCATGTCAGCGCAGCATCAGTCATTTTGCTGCACTAACTGGGTTCCGGGCAGGGGAAGAAGAGCCGCAGCGCAGCGAGACGTCGGTGAATCGCCTCATCTTCCATCGCTTTCAATGCAATCGCGGCCTGGTAAGCACCGCTTCCTTCGGGCGCTAGTGCGTGGTCGAGGCCTGCCACTGCAGAAATTCTTGAAACAGAGCTTCGCGATCGGCGGCATTGGCGGGTAGGGCCGGCTGTTTGTTCAAGAATGTCTGGAATTCGGTTTTCTGCTTCTGCTGCTGCTGCGCCTCGACCTGTTGCAACATATCTTGGGCGGCGCTGAAGCGGGTCCATCCGGGGACGGTCGCCGCCAAGTTCACGTCCCGCCATTTCGGATGGTACGGCGGGTGCTGAAACGTGTCCCAGCGACTAAACAGATACTGCACGAAGCGCTGAACTCTGTTGTAGTGATCGCTGTCCTTCGGCCAGTTGTAGACAGCCAGCACCGCCGGAACCGCAATGGTGTCGATGCTATCCTTGCCGTCGACCAGATTCGGATATTCTTTCTTGGTGAATTCGCCGAGCGTGTAATAGTCCTCGAACAGCTTGGTGAATGGGATGTTCACCAGATGCAGCCCGGAATGCGGCGGAATCTTTGAGAAGAAATCGACCGGCTTCGGTATCACCCGCGCGATGGCGTCGATCTCGCCTGATTTCAATTTCTCCAGAGCGCTCGACTGATCGATCATCACCTGCTGCACGTTGATTCCGAGCCGCTGGAACACGATGGTACCGGTCAGACTCGCGCCCGTTCCGGCTGGACCGAAATTGACCTTCTTGCCGCGCAAATCCTCCAGGCTGTGGACGTTGTCGCGCGCCAGAATGTGAAGCTCTGAGATCGGCAGCCGGATGATGTATTGGACGCGGCGTTCCAGGTGCGGCGTTTTGCGGACCGTGCGAAAATACTCGAACACATCGGACTGCGTGATCGCCAAGTCCACTCCACGAAGGTACAAGAGATCGTCAAGATTTGACCCCGCGCCGAAGGACACAATCGGCAGAACGCGGAGCTTGTCGCCGTCGTCAAGAGCTGACGCGATTTCGGCGGCAAGGCGCATGTAGGTGCCGGTGAAAAGACCGCCGACGAGGCCGACGGTTGAGTCGTTCTTCTTTTCGCGCAACGCGCTTTCGGTACCGCCTTGCGACAAAGAGCTCGGCACCTGTTGAGCTGCAAGTTGAGAACTGAAGAAACCGATTGCCAACGCGACCAAGCACGCAGCAACATAGCGATTACGCATGATTTCCCTCGTGACGTCGGGCACGTGGCCCGTTTGCCGAGTTTTGCAGGTCAGTCCGTCATGGCACGGCGCGCACTTCAGAAGCACGCTGGCAACTGTGTTTAGCCTAACCCTCGTATTTGACGTTCTTCTCACAGCCACGTCGCAATTGTGCGCAGGAATTGTGGCCAGCCTGCGACGCCGCACCGGATCATTCCATTTGCATCCCAATCAATTCTAGCAATAGATGATGTTAATTTATGGGTTATTGGTGAAACTTAGCAGCACTTGGTTGTTTGTTTTGTGAAATGCGTTGATTTTTAGGGTGGTTATGTAATGACGGCGGCAGAACGTGATTTTGCCACAAAGTACAGTCACACTGTTGGTGAGATGGTGACACTATTTGGGCGACTGTTAGCGAGCGGAAAATTTGGGTCGCTGAAGTGCTAACAAGTGTGAAGTGCAAGATCAGTGCTCGCGCTCGCCGGGTTTGGGTGAAATTGGTCATGCCTCACCCGATCTAGTTTATGGTTTTCCTCATAACAAGCTGAGAATTGGCAAAGCGCACGGTTAGTAGATTCGACATTTGCGCCGGCCGCGCGGCCTACATCGGCGTTGCGACATGGCGAGTGCGCGCAGACCCGTCTCGCTTGCGGAAGACTTTGCGCCAAATCCAGGCGGGGAATTCAAGCAGGAGGATGGAAGATTCATGTTGAGGAATAGGACTATCGCAGTTGTGGCCGCCGTTTTGGCGGCGGTCGGGGTCGCGCGTGCGAGCAATTGGCCGACGCGGCCGATAACTATGGTGGTGCCGTTCGCTGCCGGCGGTCCGACGGACGTCGTCGGTCGTATCCTGGCCGCACGTCTGGGCGACATACTTAAAGAGCAGGTGATCGTGGTCAACGTCGGTGGCGCAGGCGGAATGACGGGCGCCGAACGGGTCGCGCGCGCAAAACCTGACGGCTACGAAGTGCTGCTTGGGACCGTCGGCACGCAGGCTTACAGCCAGACGCTCTACAAAAAGCCGCTTTACAGCGCGACCAAGGATTTCGCGTCCGTTGTCCTCGTCGCCGAACAACCGCTTGTGCTAGTGGTGCGGAAGAATTTTCCGGCCAGGTCGCTCAAAGAGTTTGCCGCTTATGCCAAGGCGAATGCTGCAAAGCTGTCCTTCGGCTCGGGAGGAGCCGGCTCGGCGACCCATCTTGGCTGTGTGCTGTTGAACTCGAAGCTTGGCATCAAAGTTCAACATGTCCCCTATCGCGGCTCGGCGCCGGCGCTGCAAGACCTGATGGCCGGCCGCATCGATTATTTGTGTGACGCGGTGTCTACCGAGCTTTCGCCAATCAAGGGCGGGAACGTGAAACCCATCGCCATGTTGACGGTGCGACGCTCCGCGGTGCTGGCCGACGTGCCGACCGCGACAGAGCAGGGTTTCGCTGTCGACGCCAACAACTGGATCGGCCTGTTCTTTCCGAGGGGAACGTCGGAGGCCATCATCCATCACCTGCGGGATGCGACCGTCGCGGCGATGAACACCCCGGCGCTGCGTGCGCGCATGGAAACGATCGGCACGGACCTTGTTGCCGCCGACCGCACCAGCTCCAGCTATCTCCAACATTACGTCGCCAGCCAGATCAAGAAATGGGCGACGCCGATTAAGGAAAGCGGCGTAACGGTCGATTGACGCGGTTTGGAGCGACAACGCGAGAACATCCGGCGCGATAAGCCGCGCGATCCAAAAGGCTGTCCAAACTAACCAGGCAAATGAGGCGAGCAGGAAAAGGGGAGATTCGGAACACCGGCGGTATGGATTCGACCGCGAGGCGAGGAGACCAGTATGAGTACGCCGTTCCCACCAAACAGCAGACTGAAGGGGCTCTCGGCATATGCACCGCCGCGCCTACGAGACCGCGCATTATCCCAAAGTCCCGCTGAGATTGCGGAGATGTTGGCGCAGTCCGAGGCGGCGCAGGCAGACGCAGAACAGACCGAGCGTAATCAGACACCAGAGGCGGACTCGAGCCGTGCGAAGGAAGCCGGGACCGAGAAAGACGCACTGGATTGGCTTGATGACGCGATCCGCGCGGTCATCGAGCTTGAGCATGTATCGCCTAGCCATGTGGAATCCGATCCGCCCGCTCCGCCTCCATCGTCGGTAACGCGGAGGCCCGATGAGACCGATGACTGGCCCCCATCAGGCGCGCGGCGGTCGGACGGCACACTGTTCCGAAATGCGCGACCGCGTCCTCCAGGACTTGAAATGGAGATTGTACCGCCGCCACCGCCCCCAGAGAGCGGCCGGCTTGGCCAGATCCTGCGAATGTCATTCGCTATCGTCGTTGCGGCGATCGTGGCTTACGGGGTGACTCGGTTCTATCCATCCCGGCCGGGCGCACCGCGCCTGGAAGGCTCGAACAACCGCATCGCGGAGGTCCCGTCTCAGCAGACAGAGGCCAAGGCCCAAATACCCTCGCGATTGGTTGTCGAAGACCAACAAGCGTTCGCGAACGAGCCCGTCTCCCTTGCGGTCAATGTCGAGCACGCCCTGGGCAACGAATCCCTGCTGCTGGACGGGCTGGCTCAGGGCACGACGCTATCAGCTGGAACGTCGGCAGGTCCGTCCGGCTGGCAGTTGCCGCCCGACAAGCTCACTGGGCTTTATCTGTATGCGCCGAAAGATTTTGTCGGCGTGATGAACACGACTGTCAAACTGCTGGATCCCGACAAGCGGCTGCTTGACAGCCGGGCCATGCAGCTCAAGTGGATATCGAAAACACCCCGGCAGACACCACAGCCGGCTCTGGCCTCAGCCGGCAATGAGGCGCCGGCGGGCCTTGGCATCAATCCCACGCTGCCTAACACTCCGGCTGTTAGGCCGATCGATCCCAGCGACGCTGCGATGCTGATGCAGCGGGGTCGCGACTCCCTGGCGACCGGCGATATCTCGGCGGCACGGGTCGCCTTCCGCCGCCTGGCCGATGCCGGTATGCCCGATGCCGCTTTGGCGCTCGCCAACACCTACGATCCTACCTACCTCGCGGCTCACAACGTCGTCGGCGGGCTCGGCGACCGCGGCATGGCGCGCACCCTGTACCAACGGGCGAGGGCGTTGGGCTCGGCGGAGGCCGGTCGAATCCTCGCGCGCATGGGTCCCAATTAAATCTCTCTGCCCTTCATGGCGGCTGCAAATTGCAAAACGAAACGCCGAATCGGCGCGGTTCCCGCATTGCGGTTCACCGAGGGTGTGCGCCCACAGCGGCTAAGCCCTGCAGATCAAGACGATTGGACTTAGTCTGCGTTATCCAACCTCCTGCTGGCGCCCAATAGTGTTTTAAGGGTTGATAGAAATTTATCGTTCTTTGGATGATCTGCTAGGTGTGTTACCGGCACCAGTCCCCAAATCTCGGCACACGCAGATTGGAAAGAGTGTACGTCTGTCACATCAAAGATCCTGCTGGCCAGGAGTTTCCCATACCTCTCAATTGAAAACCTGATGTGCATGTAAGCGCCCTTTCACCAATTGAATTTTGATCTGTCAAGCGAGGGAAGATTTTAGCAGAAAATCGGAGCGCACTATGAGAAGTCCAACAAAAAGCCTCGCCGGAGCGGGGCAGTATTGGATGCGGCTTTTATGTGGAGTAGGGAGTACGACGCATAGGCGCTATGGGCAGCCGATACACAGCGATTGCCGCTCTTGCTCAGGGCACCCGAAATTGTCCAGCCTTCACGACAAAGTTTGCTTGCCTTCTCGGGTAGCAGGATCGGTCCGTAATCCTTACCGTCGTCATCGTCCTGCAGCCAAATACGGCCGTGCTCGGGCGCGTCTGAGCCCCGCGCAACGAAGAGAGCCGCGACTCGGGCGGCCTGCAGCAGCCGACCCCTAAACGGAGAGAGTCCCGAATCTTTGGACGCCTGATCGTACAATCGGGACCTGTGGTACAAAGCAACAGCGGGCCCGTTGCAGCGCAACCAGGGAAAAACGTGTCGCCTCAGCTCACTCTGGACTAACGTCCCACGCGCTGAAGAACACCGTCGTCGCGCACCCATAAGTCGGGACAGCGGTTCCTGCAGCCGAGAGCGCGAAAGTTGCCTGGCGACGATCAGAGCGCTGCAACGGATTCCTCGGCCAGCTTGTCCGACAAGTAAGCCTCGGCCGCCAAATCGAACGCTGGACCTTCGTCCCCGGCGACGTCGGCCCCGAGATAGCCAAGCGCAATCAACTTCTTTCGCTCGACCGGACCGAGACGCACTTTGGCGATCGCGATACTCCGCCGGCGCCGCTCTCGCGTGCGCGCCATTCGTTCCCTTGCCGATGGCCGGTCCATGACTGATAAAGGATAGC
>NZ_JBAVCF010000666.1:0-4738 GCF_049586575.1 Bradyrhizobium sp. | reverse complement strand
GGCATCGACCGCGTGGCGCTGCGCCGGCGCAATCTCGTCAAGCCCAAGGAGCTGCCGTACAAGAATCCGTTCGGCATGGAGTACGACAGCGGCGACTACGGCGCCGCCATGACCACGGCGCTCAAGCTCGGCGACTGGGACGGCTTCAAGCGCCGCCGCGCCGAGGCGAAAAAGCGCGGCAAGTGCCGCGGCATCGGCGTCGCCAATTACGTCGATATTTCCACCGGCGTGCCGCGCGAGAAGGCGGAGATTCTCGTCAAGCCCGACGGGATCGTCGAGCTCGTCATCGGCGTCACCTCGCAGGGCCAGGGACATGAGACAAGCTTCGCGCAGCTCGTGACCGAATGGCTCGGCGTGCCGATCGAGGCCGTGCGCGTGATTGCCGGCGACACCGACCGTGTCACTGTCGGCGGCGGCGCCCATTCCGGCCGCGGCATGCGGCTCGGCTCCATCGTGATCAAGAAATCCTCAGACGACGTGATCGAGAAGGCGACGAAGATCGCCGAGCATCTTCTGGAGACGAGCGCTGCCGACATCGAGTTCAAGGCCGGCCGCTTTACGGTGAAAGGTACCAACCATTCGATCGGCCTGTTCGACGTGGCGCGCGCCGCGACCGAGCGACGCGATCTGCCGCCCGATCTTCAGGGTCCGCTCGCGGCCGAATGCGACAAGACCGTCGCCGAGGCGAGCTTTCCTTATGGTTGTCAGGTGGTCGAGGTCGAAGTCGATCCGGAGACCGGCGCCGTCAAGCTCGTCAACTATGCGGCGGTCGATGATGTCGGCCGCGCGATCAATCCGCTCATCATCCATGGCCAGGTCCACGGCGGCATCGCCCAGGGCGTCGGCCAGGCGCTGATGGAGCACGCGCACTACGACCCCGAAAGCGGCCAGATGCTTGCCGGCTCGTTCATGGATTACGCCATGCCACGCGCCTCGGATCTCCTGCCCTACACCACCGAACTCTCAGAAGTGCCCTCGACCACGCACCCGCTCGGCATCCGCCCGGCCGGCGAAGGCGGCACCGTGCCGGCGCTCGCCGTGGTCATCAACGCCGTTGTCGATGCGCTGTGGGACTTGGGCGTGCGCCACATCGAAATGCCGGCGACGCCGGCCAGGGTCTGGCAGGCGATCCAGGAGGCGCGCAGCGCGTAAGATTGTCCAGCGCTAGAGGCGTAGAAGAAATCGCGCCTCGGATTGTGCCCACGTTTGCAGTTACCACACGCTGCGCCAGCCCTGACCTTTTCGGCGCGCGCGGTTTGGTCGCGATCGGAGGCAAAGCGGACATTCAGCTGTCGTCATCAAGCGGTCGCGAATGACCCTAAGCGGCCCAATTCCTAGGCGGAGTGCGCGGATGCATGGTTGCGGCGGAAATGCTGTTGTACCATCGCGCACCGTGACCGAGGCGCCATTGTCGTCGGAGCAACGCGGAATTTTCGGCCGGCTGAGCCACAATCAATCACCGGGCAAGAAAACCGCTAAGCCACCGTCGCGACGTTGGCCGCGGCGAATAGGAGCACGTCCTGGCTGCGGAAGTGACGTACCAACGGGACGATCGCGTCGCTTCACCTCAAGCTGGCTTGATGCCAGCTGCCTTCACGACTTGCGTCCACTTCTCGATCTCGGCGGCAATGAATGCCTTAAACTCAGAAGGCGAACTGACGAAGATGCTGGCGCCAAGATCAGCCAAACGCGCCTTCATGGCAGGCTCCGCAATGGCGGCGTTGGTCGCCGCATTGAGCTTGGCGACAATGTCGGCTGGCGTCGCGCTGGGTGCGCCGATACCAAACCAAGTGCTGGCCTCATATCCAGGAACGAACTCGGCGAGCGAGGGCGTATCGGGTAGCAACTCCGAACGCTGGGCCGTCGTGACCGCCAGCGCCCGAAGTTTGCCGGCTCGAACATATCCAATGGATGACGGCATGGGGTCGAACAACACATGCACCTGGCCGCCGAGCAAATCCGTGACCGCGGGCGCGACGCCGCGATACGGGACGTGCAGCATCTCGATGCCGGTCATGGTTTTGAAGAGTTCGCCCGCCACGTGAGGTGGCGTACCGTTGCCGGCGGATGCCATATTGAACTTTCCGGGGCTGGCCTTCGCAAGATCGATGAATTGCTCGACCGTGTCGGCAGGAAACGATGGCGCCACCAGCATGATCAGCGGACCGCGGGCGATGCTGGCGACCGGCGCAATATCGCGAACGAAATTGAATCCGGAATGTTCGTACAGCGCAGTGTTGATCGCATTCGGCGCGGCCACGAGCAGCAAGGTGTGACCGTCAGCGGGTGCCGTCGCCACTGCCTGTGTGCCGATATTTCCGCCGGCCCCAACACGGTTCTCGATGACGAAGGGCTGGCGCAGCTGCTCAGTCAGAGTGTGGCCGATCAGGCGTGCCAGGATGTCGCTCGGCCCGCCTGCCGGAAAGGGAACAATCCAGTGAACAGGCCGTGTGGGAAAGGGTTGAGCGCGAGCGGCACCTATCGACGCCAACAATCCGAATACCCCCACGAGGCCCAACAGGTCTCGACGCGTTGTATTCATGTCTAGGGCTCCACATTCAACATCACTTGAGCCGTCTGAGCCTGGCGACGCCGGAGGCCCCAGTCGACACTGTCGGATTTCTCCATGACAGATCGTCCCCGCTCAACGTGAAGGCCCGCTCCTGCTCGGCTCCTTCCTCGTTCGGATAGGTGCTGGCTTCGATTTTCATGATTAGGATTCTGTCTTCGATCGCATACGTGCCAGCATAGGCAAGACTCCCTTGGACGGTTGCCTTGTTCTCATCGGCTGTGCCCTGATCTCGCCGCCCGCTCGCGAACTTCAGGCGGTTGGGGCGGGTGATCAGCCAAAAGAAGCGCCCGCTTCGATCGAACATCAGATATCCACCCGGCTTCGGACCGAATGGGTGCGTGATAGCTCCGTCGGAGGCAGTATTTTCGACCGAGACCCATTCCCACGTTCCTACGACGTCTTGAGCCGCTTGTGCGGCAGCTTTGCTGAAGACGCCGATGGCCAATGCCGAGGCGGCCAGCGTCACGATCGCGGAATGCCGCTTCATCACATCGCTCCTGTTTTGCATGAGCATCATGCCGGTTTACGGCGCAGGGATAATGAGCGATTATGCCCGATAACTCGTGAAGTTTTTTCTTGAATGGCGAATTCAGCGAACGAAATGACGGTGTTTGCGCGAGCGGTCGACCGCGGGAGCTTCGCGGCCGCGGCCGACGACCTTGGGCTCTCGCCTTCCGCCGTTTCGAAGCTGGTGACGCGGCTCGAATCTCGCCTCGGTGTCCGGCTTCTCGATCGGACCACGAGGCGGCTCGCTCTCACGGCGGAGGGCGAGGTGTTCCTCGATCGCTCGCGCAAAATTCTGGACGCTATCGAGGCAGCGGAAGCCGAAATCTCCGCGACCCGCCGCGCGGCGGAAGGTCACCTGCGGGTCCATGCGTTTCCGTCGTTCGCAGTCGATCGCCTTTCGGCTGTCTTACCCGAATTCTTGGCGCGCTACCCGCGCGTCAGCTTCGACTTCCTGGTCACAAACCGGACTGTCGATCTGGTCGAGGACAATATCGATGTCGCGCTACAAGTAGGGCCGCTAGCCGATCCTGCATTTGCAGCACGCAAGATTGCAGACTTGACGCAGGTCGTGTGCGCCAGCCCTGCTTATTTGGCAAAGCACGGCGCGCCCCTTCACCCACATGATCTTGCCCGCCACGCCTGCCTGACGCTCAGTCATATTCCGAACTCACGGTTCTGGTCCTTCAACATTAAGGGGGAAGCCGTGAAGATAGAGGTCCGGGGCCCCGTCGTCGCCGATAGCGCCCATATGCTTCTAAAGCTCGCTGTAAGTGGGACGGGAATCATCCGTTTTGGCGACATCATCGTCGCCGAGGCGGTCCGGAGTGGGCGGCTCGTTCCTCTGATGGAAAATTTTCAGCAACCCGACACCTTCCCTCTCTGGGCAATTTTCCAGCGGCGCCGACAACGAACACCGCGCGTCAAGGCGTTTCTTGATTTCTTAATGGAACGCTTTGCTGGCGCGCCGTGGCGAGCGGGCAGCACATGACACGCGCTCCGAGGGCAGTCGAGTTTCAATGGTTCGCTAATGGCACCGGTCGACTATTGCAGTGGGCGGCTGTATCTCGGCGATCGAGGATAAGCGGAGCTCCCTCCGCGGCCGTCGCAAGCGAGTGGCATCGACGGCGTAAACTTTCTCTTCCGGATTTGTGCGGGCGCGCTGGAGTATTCCGCCCGACTCAAGTTTCGTGCGTGACGGCGGGACCTGAGCCACATGCGCACACGGTGGGGCCGAACTTGGTTCAACTTGCAACTGCAGCTTTGGCGACTGGCCGATCTGTCGGCGTCCTGTCAGGGTCAACTCTGCAGCTTAGCGGGAAGAGGCTTGGTCTGAAGCGGCTGCCGATCGATCTGCCAATACGTCCACTGACAACCGGAATCGTGAGGCTGAAAATCGGGCGCGCTGACTCCCGACCGCGGAGCGCTTCATCGACTGCGCTCGCGATGTTGCCGGCAGCTCGCGGACACAACATCATAGCTCCTCTCGGAAGCCGCCGAGACACCAGTCTATGTCCGCTCCTGTGCAGGTTTTTGGTCGCCGGCATGACTGGGCTATCCACGTGCTGATGCGACCGGCGACCAAAAAGCGCCAAGGCACGAAATCGCGGTGGGGGGTGCGGTGCGGTGCCGCGAACGCTATGGGGATTTGGCCGCGGCGGC
>NZ_JBAVCF010000665.1:0-18482 GCF_049586575.1 Bradyrhizobium sp. | reverse complement strand
TCCCAGGGGTGGCCGATGCAAAGCTTGAAGCCGGCCGGCTTGCCACCGGACAGCCGGCGCATCTCGCCGATAAAGGCCATCATCTGCAGCGGCGTCGAGAACGCCCGGTGCGTTGCCGGCGAGATGCAGTCCTCGTTCATGGCAACGCCTCGGATCCGCGAAATCTCCTCGGAGACTTTTGCCGCTGGCAACACCCCGCCATGGCCCGGCTTGGCGCCCTGGCTGATCTTGAGCTCGACCATCTTGATCTGGTCGTCGGCCGCGACACGGGCGAACTCGTCCGCGTTGAAGCTGCCGTCGCGGTTGCGGCAGCCGAAATAGCCCGAGCCGATTTCCCAGATGATGTCGCCGCCGTTCTCGCGATGATAGGGACTGAAGCCGCCTTCGCCGGTATCGTGGGCGAAGCTGCCTTTCTTGGCACCCGCGTTGAGCGCGCGCACCGCGTTGGGGCTGAGCGCACCGAAGCTCATGGCCGAAATGTTGAAGACCGACGCCGAATACGGCTTGGTGCAATCCGGGCCGCCGATGGTCACGCGGAATTTCTGGTCGGCACGAACCTTTGGCGCCACCGAATGGTGAATCCATTCGTAGCCATCGCGATAGACGTCCTCCTGGGTGCCGAACGGCCGCTTGTCTAGCACCATCTTGGCGCGCTGATAAATCACCGCGCGAGTATCGCGGGAGAACGGCATGCCGTCCTTTTCGCTCTCGAAGAAGTACTGCCGCATCTCGGGGCGGATTTCTTCGAGCAGAAAACGCAAATGTGCCGAGATCGGATAGTTACGCAAGACCGCGTGGCTCTTTTGCGTCAGGTCGCGAATGCCAAGCAAGGTGAGCGCGGCAAAAATCAGCAATGGAATGACGATCAGGTCGAACGTCTTGTGGTCGACGATGCCGATACCAAGCAGCAACGCTGTCACCACGGCGCATATCGTCAGGACGATGAAACGCGGCGAAAACGGCAGCATCAGTGTTTCCATGGGTCCTCTCAGGCCGATTTGCCAGCCTTCACACTATCGGCAGCGACAGTCATGTATATGACAAATCGTGCCAGGTGATTTGCCTTTCACCAAGGCTACCCAATCATCGGCAGGATGATCAATCCGTCCAGGTGGCCGGGCCGGACGGGCCGGTTCGATCCCGCACTGCAACGTGGACGTATCCGAAGGCGATGGATGGTGGGCCGCAGCCAAAGAGCCGAGGCTCAATGGCCGTGCGTCCGTAATTCTCCGGGTATGTGCTTTTTCTCCAGGCCAAGGTTGGCGAGCCATTCTTCCGTACTTTGGATCGACCGCTCGATATGCTCTGAGGCGAGAGAAAAATCGTAAGGCGATCCCCTCAGTGGGCACAAAGGCGGGACCACGAAGTAGTCGATGTCAGGCGAGAGGTTTTCCAGATCATCCACCACTTGCCGGGCGATCAGAAGCGTCAACGCGTGGAGCGCACTGGCAATCGCCCCCACTGGGGGCGCGTCGGCGGAGCAGGCAAAACCAGTCGGCAGGATAATGAGACGGCGCGCACCCTTTTCGACTGCGACCTTGATCGGCGTGTTGGCTGAGATTGCGCCGTCCGCAAGGTAGCGGCCCCTGTACGGTACAGGCGCAAATGCGCCCGGTATGGACGTAGAGGCCACGATCGCCTCTATTGCCGACCCTTCGGAAAGCACGACGCTTTCGCCGGTGACGATATCGGTGGTGACGATATGAACCGGAAGCTGTGCATCCTGCAAGTTGCGATAAGGCAGATGATCCTCGAGCAGCTTGCGGATGCCATCATGCGAGATCAGAAAATCCCGGCGCCAGAGAAATCCGAACATGGTCCGCAAGGTCACCGGAAATACGTCGTGGCGCGTCAGGCCGCGCCAGATGGTTTCGAGCTCAAGAACGCCTTTCAGGGTAGGGGCTCCGGCGAAATAGGCGCCGTTGATGGCGCCTACGCTCGAGCCGACCGCCATATCGGCGGCCACGCCATTCGCGGCAAGCGCGTGCATCATGCCCACCTGAATCGCACCGAAACTGCCGCCGCCTGCGAAGACGAACGCGGTCTTCACCCTATCGTCCTGAGTTGACGCGGACAGCACCCATTTCCCCCCTGCCGTGACGCATCGCCGCTTGAGACCCACGCCTTTTCTGAAAGCTTATAGCAAAGGCCCCGCAGACCGCACTATCAAGAGTGGGTGTTTGCGCCGGGAATGCCCGACAGCAGGCCGTGATGATGAACCGGAAGCCCGTGACAATCGCACGCCAATCGATATCGTGCACAGGATGTTATCGCATGAAAATTCCGGCGCTGCCTTTCACCGTCACCGATTGAAGCCAGGTTACCGCCGCTACGCATGCGGGCGAAAGCGGCCACGCGCCCTGGCGCACGCTGGACATCGGCGATCTGCGCGTCCGGATGGTCGAGTACACGCCGGGATATCTCGCCGATCACTAGTACCGCCGATTTGAAGTCCCTACAGCGCAAGCGGCTGACGTTTAAGAGGGACTTCAAATCGACAAGCGGGTGCTAGAATTTCATATTTGCCAGCGCCCATTAGCTTTCCGAAGTTCGCCAAACAGAATTGCGGGGGCTGGATGCGAACTTCATAAAGTGGGCACGGTGTGACCGCGGCCACATGCTTTTCGTGAGCTCGACACCGAATTGCGCGACGGCCGCACATTCCGCCTTCTGCCCGGCATGAGCTACCAGGTGTCGGATTTCGGCGACGCCGCGCACCGCTCTTCGACGAGGACCGGCGCCAAGCTTTTTATAGTCGACTGAGAGCGCAGCGAACTCTTAGCGCTCCACAAAAGCCTTTTCGATCACGAAGTGACCGGGCTCGCTGTGATTGCCCTCGACGAAATCGCGGGCCACGAACATCTGGCGCAACTCTTCCAGCATCGCGGGGCTGCCGCACATCATGATGCGGTCGCCTTCGATATTCAGCGGCTCCTGGCCGATGTCGTTGAACAGCTGTTCCGAGGTGATCAGATCGGTGATGCGGCCGCGGTTGCGGAACGGTTCGCGGGTAACCGTCGGATAGTAGACGAGCTTTTCGGCAAGCAGCGGACCGAATAATTCGTCGCCCTGCAAGTTTGCTACCAGTTCCTCACCGTAAGCGAGTTCCGACACCTGACGGCATCCGTGCACGAGGACGATCTGCTCGAACTTGTCATAGACGTCCGGGTCCTTGATCAGGCTCGCGAACGGCGCGAGCCCGGTGCCGGTCGACAGCAACAGCAATCGTTTGCCGGGAAACAGGTTGTCGGCAATCAGCGTGCCGGTCGCCTTGCGGCCGACCAGGATGGTGTCGCCTTCCTTGATCTTCTGCAGCCGCGACGTCAGCGGGCCGTCGGCCACCTTGATCGAAAAGAATTCGAGCTGCTCTTCGTGGTTGGCGCTCGCCATCGAATAGGCGCGCAGCAGCGGACGCCCGTCGACTTCGAGCCCGATCATCGCGAATTGCCCGTTCTGAAACCGGAAGCCGGTGTCGCGGGTGGCCCGGAAGCTGAAAAGCGTATCGGTCCAATGCCGGACAGAAAGAACCTTCTCTCGATGAAACGCGCTCATGGGGTCTGTTTTCCGATCACGTATTGCAAAACGGCCGACAGCGACCTACCCGCTCCGATGCGTGGAAGCCTCTGTGCCAATTGAGGAATTACACCCGTTGAAGTAACCCAATTTGGGCTGGTGTCAATATGTTGCAGTGCAGGATAAGCAGTCGAAAACTGCAGGGCCGGGCAGCCCAAATGGCTTTCGGCCAAAACTTCTCTGCGCGGGGTTTTAAACGCAATTAACGTGCTGAAAACCCGCGCTGTTTGGGTGATTAATTGCCGCCCCACATGGGAAAAATTCGTTAGAGATATTCTTCGAAAATGCCGGAATGCCAGATCGCCCGATATTGCATGCGGAACTTGCAGGAATTTCGCGCGGGAAAGCCCGCCACCTATCCGGATCAAGCGGTATACGCCGCCTATGCCAGCGCCGAATTCGGACTTGGCTTTGACGATATCGACGGCGGCACCGGCCTTGCTTTCCGCATCGCCTCGCCGACCAAGGCGGTTTACTTCGGCGCCGGTCGCTGCTCGTGGTATCCGCAAAACAACGCAACCTCGGCAACGCTGGCGTCCGACAAGTATTTCGCCAGTCGCATCCTGGAAGAGGCTGGCGTTGCCAATCTCGGCGGCAACTATTTCTTCCTGAGCACTCGCCATCGCGCGCTTCGCCCCGCGGGGCATGAGCGCGTGGACGCTTTCGATTATTTCAGGAAGCTGAACGGAAACGCATTCCTCAAGCCGCTAACGGGATCGCGCGGCGATTTTGCACAAGCGATCGGCGACGAGGCCGCGCTCGGCCGATATCTCGACACCGTTGAGCCGCACTACGATGCGATCTTGATGCAGCCCGTCGTCAGCGGCGTCGAATACCGGATCTTTCTGCTCGACGACAACGTTGTTTATTCCGCGCGCAAATTCCCGCCATCGCTTGAAGCGGATGGCAAGCGGAGCCTGCGCGAACTCCTTGTCGCCCACAATGCCTCACTGAGAAACCGTGGCCTTTCTGCGATCGATCCCACGACGTTCTCCCGCACCGAACTCGATCGTATTTTGGCAGCCAGCGAACGCTGGGAAATTCCAGGCCGGACGAATTTGACCGCCGGTGGCCACATGGCGTTTGCATCGCCCGATGCGACCGCGCTGACGATGGCGCGAGAGGCCGTCCGCGCGCTCGGCCTGCGCGCCGCCGCCGTGGACCTGTTCGTCGACCTTGGCGGAAATCCGGAAAGCACGGCGATCATCGAAGTCAACTCCAACCCCTCGATCCGGTTATTGGAGGAATTGCAGCGACCGGATTTGATCCTGAAAATCTGGCGTCACACATTTTCGGCAGTCGGGCTACTGGTGGAGCCGATTTGACGTTCCGCACCCCGCCGACCCCGATTAGCAAAAGTGCCTGCCGGTAAGGGATGCGAATGCTGGAATCGGACCGCTAGATGTTTGACCTGCCAAAATATGGCGAGGGCATTTGCCTCGCGCGGATGGCCGAGTTGCTCGACGCGCTCGCAATCGACCGCGCCCGCTTGCAGGAACGATCGGTCGCGATCGCCGGATCGAACGGCAAAGGCTCGACGGCGGCGTTTTGTGCCTCGATCGGCCGCGCTTATGGCCTGCGCACCGGGCTGTTCACCTCGCCACACTTATTCTGCTTCAATGAGCGGTTTCAGATCGACGGCGTGCCGATTGCCGATAAACCATTGAGAGAGCTTACACCGCGGATCAAGACCGCAATCGACACCGTTTCGAGGAAACGCGGCGAACAGTTCGGCGCCTTTGAGGCCATGTTCGCATTGGCGTGTCTGTATTTCCAGCAGGCCGATTGCGAATTCATGGTGTTCGAGGCCGGCATTGGCGGCCGCTACGACCCGGTACGTTTGCTCGGTAGCCGCATCACCGCGGTCGCCTCGGTCGACTACGAACATGTCGAATTGCTCGGCCGTTCGCTGGAACTGATCGTGTCCGACAAAAGCGACGCCTGCGCCTCCGGCGGCACCATCGTCTATGGCGAAAACTGCCGTCACTTGCGGCCACACATTATCGAGTATAACCGCAACCGGGATGTCGAAAGCCTGTTCGTCCGCGATGAAGTCGGGATTGGCAATGAATCCATCGCGGCGGCCGGCCAAAGCTTCGACTTCACGTTTCGCGATCATCGCTTCCACGTACTGGATGTCACCTTGCGAGGCGGCTTCCAGCTTAACAATGCCGCGATTGCGACCGCCTTGTTTCTGCGCTGGCTGGAGCGCTCTCGGCCTGGCGACGCCGCTTCGCGCAATGAGGCCGCCGTGCGAACCGGGCTCGGCGAGACGCGCTGGCCCGGCCGTCTCGAAACTATCGCTCAGGCTCCCCTCACGATCATTGACGTCGGCCACACCCCTGACGGGATCAGGCAGTCGCTCGCCGCGCTCAAGCATATCTACGGTGACCGGGACTGGATTCTCGTCATCGGAGTTTCCTTCGACAAGAAGGCGGACGAGATCGCAGGCGCGTTGGCGCCGGCGTTCGACATCATCGTCTGCACAACAGCGCATCACAAGGGCGGCGACGCGGCCGCGCTTGCCTCGACCATGCGTAAGCTCAATCCGAACGCGCGGATTGAGATCGCCGCTACCATCGAGCAGGCGTTTGGCGCGAGCGAGGCGCTAGCCAAATCGCTCAACCGACGAATCTATGTGGCCGGCGGACTGTTCACCGCGATCGAGTTCGCCGCGGTAGCACGCGGGCTGGATGCGAAAAAACTCGTCTTCTTCTGAAGACTGGAAGTGCTCTTCCGCCGGTAACGATTCGTTAACCATAACCAGTCGATGGTGGCACCTCCCGGGAGAGCCTCATGGGCAGCACATCATCGATCTCATCTTCAGCGCCGCCGTTCGCTGGAAGCCAGGTGAGCAACCTGAACCAGGTCCAGGGCGCATCATCGTCGGTCTTTGGCAATCTTCTCCGCCAAACCGAGGTCGCGATGGGACTGAAATCGAAGACCGGTTTTTCCTCCGGCGCGACCTACGAAGCCAAGACGCTCGCGGGCCAAACCAAGGCGACCGTCGACAGCGCGATCAACGCGACCAAGTCGCTACTTCACATCAAGTAGGTCTTCAGACGGGCCCTGACGGGCGCACTCCACCGCCGAAACGTCAATCGTTCACACCCTCGCTGTCGTCGAGCGCCTTGAAGGCATCCTCGAGCTGCGGCGAAATCGCGACATTCAGCCGCTCGCCGGTCGGCAGGCGGGAAACGAACCACTTGTTGTAGAGCGGAACGAGGTCGTGGTTCGTACCGAGCTTGCGGAACGCGCGCTCCACGACCTCCTTCAATTGCGGCTCTCCCCTGCGGAACATGATGCCGTAGGGATCGTAGGACAGATAATCGCCGACGACGTGGAATTTGTCCTGCGACTTGTGCCGCGCGATCAGGCCGTAGAGCAGGATGTCGTCGGTGGCGAAAGCGTCCGCCTTGCGGTCCACCAGCATCTGATAGGACTGCTCGTGGTCGGACGCCGTCACGATGTTCAGGCCGAGATTTAACTTCTTGTCCAACGCATGCATGGCTTGTTCGTTGGTTGTGCCCTTGGTGACGACAACGGTCTTGCTCTGCAGGTCTTTCGGCGCCGAGATCGCGGAGTCCTTCGCCACCATCAACTTGGTGCCGGCCACGAACATCAGCGGCGAGAACGCCACCTGTTTCGAACGCTCGGCATTGGCCGTGGTCGATCCGCATTCCAGATCGATCTTGCCCTGCACGACCGCCGGAATGCGGTCGTCGGAGGTGACCTTCACATATTCGATCTTGAGACCGGGATCGTCGACCTCGACGCCGATCTCGTCCACGACCGCTTGGCATAGCTCCAAGCTATAACCGATCGGCCGGTTGGCCTGGTCGAGGAAGGAGAACGGCGGCGAGCTTTCGCGATAGCCGAGATGCACGGCGTGCCGGCTCTTGATGGCGGCGAGCGCCGGGCTAAGCCCTTCGCCGCCGGTCTGGGCGCCTGCGGCCGTCGTCAACAGGCACCCTGCGAGCCACAGCCCGCAGGCCCCGATCGATCTTCTCAACCGTTGGCGCATCGCCTTCTCCCGTCAATGGCCGGCCATCGCGGGAATCTCGCCGGGGATCATATCCGGCGGCACCACATCGTCAGGACCGAGCACATGTTCGGGGGCGAGCTCGCCTTCCCACTTCGCCACCACGGAGGTCGCAAGCGAGTTGCCGATCACATTGGTGGCGCTGCGTCCCATGTCGAGGAACGTATCGATGCCCATGATCATCAACAGGCCTGCCTCGGGAATGCCGAACTGGCTGAGCGTCGAAGCGATCACCACCAGCGAAGCGCGGGGAACGCCCGCGACGCCCTTTGAGGTGATCATCAGCGTCGCCAGCATCGCCAACTGGGTGCCGAGCGACATTTCGATCTTGTAGGTCTGCGCGATGAAGATACTGGCGAAGGTGCAGTACATCATCGTGCCGTCGAGGTTGAATGAATAGCCGAGCGGCAGCACGAAGCTCGAGATCCGCGGCGAAGCGCCGAAGCGGTTGAGACCCTCCAGCGTCTTCGGATAGGCGGCCTCCGAGCTTGCAGTCGAGAAGGCAATCATCAGCGGCTCACGGATCAGCCGCAATAGATGGCTGTATCTTGGCCCGATGACGATGAAGCCGACGATGACCAGGATGCCCCACAGGAGCAGGAGCGAGAAGTAGAACCCGCCCATGAACACGACAAGCTTCCACAAGACGGCAAGTCCGTTCTTGGAGACGGTCGCCATAATCGCCGCCCACACCGCGATCGGTGCGAACAGCATGACATAGCCGGTCACCTTGAGCATGATGTGGCCGAGATCATCGATCACGGAGAGAATCTGCTTGGAACGCTCGGGCATGGCGCCGAGCGCGACCGAGAAGAATACCGCAAACACCACGATCTGGAGGATCTCGTTCTGCGCCATCGCGTCCGCGATCGAGGTCGGGATCAGGTGGGTCAGAAATTTTTCGATCGAGAAAGCCGACACCGGCAATCCGGTCGACTGCGCCTTGTCCGGCAGCGTGCCGGGGAAATTGGCGCCCGGCTGCAAAAGGTTCACCATCACGAGGCCAAGCAGCAGCGACACGAAGGAAGCGCTGACGAACCATCCCATGGTCTTGGCGAAGATACGCCCGAGCTTGGCGCCGCTGCCCATATGGGCGATACCGCCGACTAGCGTCGCAAACACCAGCGGCGCGATGATCATCTTGATCAAGCGCAGGAACAGCATGGCAATCAGGTTGACGCTCGAAGCGATATCGGCACGCGAGTCCGGCAGATAGTTGAAGACCAGCGTTCCCATCACGATGCCAAGCACCATCGCGACGAGAATGTATTGCGTGAACCTGTTGGACATGCCTTTACCCCCGTAAGTTCCCCAGCCGCGCGAGTGTGGCAGATTTCAGAGCCGGCGCAACACGCTTCCCGTAGGCGCGATGTTACCGTTGTGGAACGCGGGCGATGCGACTAGCCTCTTATGCAACGCACAATCGGCTAGTGGAGCGGATCTGACATTCGCTACCCACGTAGTAGCCGCAAACTCGGAGAGCGAATGTCAGATCCAAACTCCACTAGAACCTAATATTTGCTAGTGGTCCTACGATTCTAACATTCGCAGAAGTGCCTGCTGAGAAGGGATGCGAATGTTAGAATCGGACCACTAGTTGCGCATTTCTTGCGCGGCGACTGCATCAAGAACAGCCACAGGGAGAGAAAGCCGTGAACGCCACCGTCAATCGTCAGATCCTGCTGGTAGAGAAGCCGACCGGAAAACTCGGCAGCGAGCACTTCAAGATGAGGGAAGGCACCGTCCCTGAGGTGCGCGATGGCGAAGCCTTGCTGCGGGTGCGTTACATCTCGCTCGATGCGGCCAACAGGGCATGGATGCACGGGGCTACTTATCGCGCGGCGGTCGAAGCCAACACGGTGATGGCGGGCGGCGGCATCGCCGAGGTCGTTTCATCCAAGGCTCCGGAGCTTGCGGCCGGCGACATCGTGTTTGGCGATACCGGCTGGCAAGACTACGCGGCTGTGCCGGCGAAGCATCTCGCCAAGATGCCGAAGATCGAGCCGATGACTTACCTGCTCAGCGTCTACGGCATCGCGGGCCTCACCGCCTATTTCGGGCTGCTCGACGTCGGCAAGCCCAAGGTCGGCGAGACCGTGGTGGTTTCAGCGGCCGCAGGCTCGGTCGGTTCGATCGTCGGCCAGATCGCCAGGATCAAGGGCTGCCGTGTCATCGGCATCGCCGGCGGCAAGGACAAGTGCCACTGGCTCACCTCCGAACTCGGCTTCGATGCCGCGGTCGACTACAAAGACGGCGCGGTCTTCAAGGCACTGAGGGCCGCGGCGCCCAACGGCATCGATGTGTATTTCGACAATGTCGGCGGCGAGATTCTCGAGGCGTGCCTTGCGCAGATGAACAACCGCGGCCGCATCGCCTGCTGCGGCGCCATCTCGCAATATGATGGTATACCGTCCGCCAGCGGACCACGCGGCGTGCCCGGCCTGATCGTCGTCAAACGCCTCACCATGCAGGGCTTCATCGTCACCGACTACATGGAACGCCGCAACGAGGCGCTGCGAGACCTGCAATCGTGGGTCGCCTCCGGCACGCTCAAGGTGCAGGAAGACGTGATCGATGGCCTCGAGAATACGCCGAAGGCGTTGATCGGGCTGCTCGCCGGCGAAAACCGCGGCAAGCGCATGATCAAGGTGTGAGAAGCTTCGGGCTGCCGCAATTCATTCGCCAGGCAATCGACTTGCGGCAGCGAAAAACGACAATGATCCGCCGCCAACATTCGAGACCAGAGTATTCATAATTTAACGTCGGCTAAAACGACGGCTTGCGGAGAGAGCGACAGGGATGGATGCCAATGATCGGCGCGTTGAGCCGCGAGGCGGCACTTTTTAATCACCGTGAGCATCGCTATTGCCGCGCCCGCTTGTTCGCAAGCACCGACCGATGCTCAGCGAAGGGCGATCCGAGCCGAATGCCGCTCGGACTATGAAGCCCATTGTGCGAGCGTTCCGCCAGGAGGAATGGCATCGTTGCAATGCTTGCAGAAAAATATGACGAGCCTCTCCTCAGGCTGTCAAAGCGCCGTGCGCGCCGTCAGAACTCCGTCCGAATCCAAGGCCGCGCCACCGACAACCCCGGCAAAGACAGAATCCGAACCGGCCGTTGCACCCAAGGAAAAGTCTGCCACGGCCCCTGCCCGGCCAGCCGCAAAGGGCGCGGCTCCGGCCACCCCCAAGGCAGCCGCCGCGACAACCAGCAAGCCGAGCAGTACCGTGTTGTCCGAATTCGCTGCGCAATAAATTGCAGGCGCGTCAGATCCTTTGTCTGACCGTCTTGTCTTGATGCGGTTTCTTCCGCGGATTTTTTGATGGCGCCGAAACCTGGCGAAAGATAGGATCGCCCTAATGAACAGTACACTGTCGATCTGGGAGGCGGGCGTGCGTATCGCCGTCATCGGCGGAGGCCCCGGCGGCCTCTATTTCAGCTATCTCTGGAAAAAGCGTCATCCGAACGCGCGCATCGATCTGTTCGAGCAAAACCCCGCGGGCGCGACCTGGGGCTTCGGGGTTGTGTTCTCCGAACAGGCGCTTGAATTCCTGCGCACCGACGATCCCGACACGGTGGACGCGATCGCGCCGAAGATGGAAAGCTGGAAGAACATCACGCTCAACCTGCGAGGCGAGAGCGTCGAGATCGATGGCGTCGGCTTTTCCTCGATCGGCAGGCTCGATCTGCTCAAAACGTTGCAGGCGCGCGCCGCGTCCGTCGGCGCCGCATTGCATTTCGACACGCAGGCATCGCTCGATCAGTTGTCGGGTTACGACCTGATCGTCGCCGCCGATGGCCTCAACTCAATGGTGCGCCGGACCTTCGAAGGCGACTTCGGAACTTCATTGTCCTACTCGACCAATAAATTCGCGTGGTACGGCACCACCCAACGCTTCGAGACGCTGTCGCAGACCTTTGTGGCGACCGGTCGCGGCAGCTTCAATGCGCATCATTATCGATACGCAGACCGCATGAGCACCTTCCTGGTTGAATGCGATCTGCCGACCTGGCAGGCCTACGGCTTCGCCGACAAGAGCGTCGATGAATCGAGAGCGATCTGCGAGCAGGTGTTTGCGGCAACACTCGACGGCCATGGACTGATTTCGAACAAATCGGTGTGGCGCAATTTTCCGTGGATCTGGAACGATCGCTGGTTCTTCAAGAACATGGTGCTGCTCGGCGACGCGTTGCACTCGGCGCATTTTTCGATTGGTTCGGGAACTCGGCTTGCGATCGAGGACGCGATCGCGCTCACCAAGGCGTTGGAAGCGGAGCGCGACGTCGGCGACGCGCTCGCCCGTTACCAGAGCGAGCGGCAGCCGATCGTGAAGAAACTGGTGACGGCCGCGCGCACCAGCGCCAACTGGTATGCCAAATTCCCTGAGCATATGAAGCTCGATCTGTTGGACTTCGCATATAGCTACATCACCCGTTCGGGACGGATCGACCATGCGCGGCTGCGCGCGATGTCGCCCTCCTTCATGGCGCGCTACGAGGCATCGTCGCCGCGCTCGGCGGGCGGAGGCAGACCATGACTTTGCCGTTGGAGATCGTCGATCAGGTGCCAGCCGACTGCGCCGGCGCGCGTGAGATCGGCTTTACGCTTCCCGCCATCTACAATGCGAGCCGCATTCTCTTCGATAACATCGACAAGGGCTTTGGGGATCGCCTGGCGCTGACCGGTCCGCTTGGTGCTGTGAGCTATGCCGAACTGTGCGCGGAGGCCTCACGCTGGGGTCACGGCTTGATATCGCTGGGGCTCAAACGCGGCGATCGCGTCCTGATGTTTCTCGACGACACGCCGGCCTATCCCGCGGCGTTCTTCGGCGCGGTGCGCGCCGGCTTTGTGCCGCTCCTGATCAACACGCTGACGCCACCCGACCTGCTGCAATTCTATCTTACCGATTCCGCTGCCACCGTTGCCGTCGCCGATGCCGAGTTTTGCACGCGTTTCGATGAAGTCGCCTGCGCGGAAACGGCACTGCGCACGTTGATCGTGGTCAATGGTGAGGCGGGACGCCACGCCGTTCCGAATGCGATCATCGCCAAAGACTGGCTGGCGGGCTTCTCTGCCGAACTCACAGCGGCCGATACCCATCGCAACGAAATGGCGTTCTGGATGTATTCGTCGGGCTCGACGGGCCGGCCGAAAGGCATCGTCCATCTGCAACACGATATGGCCTATAGCGATCGGGCATTCGCGCAACACTTTCTCAAGCTCGCGCCCGGCGACATCTGCTTTTCCGTGCCGAAAATGTTCTTCGCCTACCGCTTCGGCAATTCCATCACCTTTCCATTTTCGGTGGGTGCCGCGACGCTGCTGTTGCCGGGTCAACCCAAACCGCAGGCGATCTTCGATGCGATCACCCGCTATCGCCCGACCGTCTTTTTCGGCCTGCCGACGCTTTATACCTCCCTCACCAAGGCCGAAGGCGCCGACAGGTGCGATTTCGCTTCGCTGCGAATGGCGGTATCTGCCGCCGAGGTGCTGTCATCAGACGTCTTCAACGGCTGGAAGGCCCTCACCCGTCTTGAGATCGTGGAGGGACTCGGCTCGACCGAGGTGCTGCACATCTATCTCTCCAACCGGCCGGAGAAGAAAAAGCTTGGCGCCGCCGGCCTTCGCGTCCCCGGTTACGAGATCGCGCTGAAAGACCGCGACGGGCGCGATGTCGGCGACGACGAGGAAGGCGTTTTGTGGGTGCGCGGTGATTCCAATACGCCGCTATACTGGAACCGGCCCGACAAATCCGCCGAGACCATCCGCGAGGGCGGATGGATTTACACCGGCGATCGCTTCGTTCGCGACGCGGACGGCTTTTATTTCTTCCGCGGCCGCGCCGACGACCTGATCAAGATTTCGGGCCAATGGGTTTATCCGCTTGAAGTCGAATTGTGCCTTGCTGAACATCCCGACGTGCGCGAATGCGCCGTGTTCGCCGCAGAGCTGCCGGACCGACGGATGACGCTCAAGGCTGTCGTGGTCATGAACAAGGCCGCGACCGACGAGGATGAGACGACAAAACGGCTGCAGGATTTCGTAAAGACGAAGCTCTTGCCTTACAAATATCCGCGCGAGATCAAATTCGCTAACGAGCTACCGAAGACCGGCACCGGCAAGATCGACCGCCAGGCCGTGATGCGGATGTAACAGCTCGCGCAACGTCATCACCCGCGAAGGCGGGCGATCCAGTACGCCGCGGCGTCTCATTTTTACGTTGGCGTCTCTGGGATACTGGATGCCCTGCTTTCGCGGAGTATGACAGCAGCACAGAAGCCCCGCCTAACTCCCCAACCCCGTCCCGCCGTAGAGCCAGGCGAGATCGCGGTACCACTCCGCTTGCGACTTCGCGCTCATGATGGCGTTGCGCAGCCGCGCATGTTCGCCGGCGGGATGATAGATGTGTTCGCCGATGGCGCGCGAGAGCAGTTGCACGCGCGCGGTACGCGGAAAGCGCAGGCTTTGGTATTTTTCCAGGGCGCCGGCGTGATTGCTCGCGTGGCTGCCGAGCATGTGCGACAGGCACACCGCGTCTTCCATCGCCTGGCAGGCGCCTTGCGCGAAATATTGCAGCATCGGATGGGCGGCATCGCCGAGCAGCACGACGCGACCGTCGATCCAGCGCTCGGTCGGATCGCGGTCGCACAGCACCCAGAGTTTCCAGTTGGTGCCGTGGCGGATGATATCGAGCGCGCGCTCGTGGATATGCGCGAATCCTCGCATCACCTCTTCTTCCGGCACCGGTTTGCCGGCGACCGGCTCAGGGGCGTCGTTGTGACAGGTGACGACGAGGTTGAATACTTTCCAGCCCGAAAGCGGATAATGCACGAGGTGGCATTTTGTCCCCGCCCAGAGCGTCGCCGCGTTCCAGCGCAAATCTTCCGGCATCTGTTCGGTCGGGATCACGGAACGGTAGGTGGTGTGGCCGGAGACCCGCGGCTTGCCGTCACCGACAACTTGTTTGCGAATGTTCGACCACAGCCCGTCCGAACCGATCAACAACGAGCCGGTGACGCGATCGCCGGAGGCAAGGCGCGCGGTGACTGACGAGCCGTCCTGATCGTAGCCAACGACTTCCGAGCTGACGCGAAGATCGATCAGGTCGCTGTCACGGCAGGCTTTGAGGAAAACACCGTGCAGATCGCCGCGATGCACCACGGCATAGGGGTTGCCGAAGCGTCCGCGGAAGGCCTCGCCGAGATCGACGTGGCAAATTTCCTTCGCCGTCATCGCGTCCATCAGGCGAAGCTGGTCGACATAAACCGCCATGTTGCGCGCGGCTTCGCCAACGCCGAGATAGTCAAAGGCATGGAAGGCATTCGGCCCGAGCTGAATGCCGGCGCCGATCTCGCCCAGGGCAGAGGCTTTCTCAAGCAGGATCGAGCGGATGCCCTTTTGCGCGAGTCCCAAGGCCACCGCGAGGCCGCCAATGCCGCCACCCGCGATCAGAACTGGTTGTGTGCCCGCGGCCGCCATCAGCTCGCTTTCCCTAAATGCTCCAGCGCGTCTTCGGCGCGGAGCGGCACGCGCGACGCCTCATTGTTGAGATCGACGAGCTGTTCGAGCAGCCCAAGCAGCGTCTTGCGGTCGGCAGGCTTCAGCGGCTGCAAAATCCGCGCCTGGACACGATCGACCGACGGCATGATGTCGCGCAACAGGTTGGCGCCGGCCTTGGTCAGATACAGAAGCTTGACCCGCTTGTCCTCTGGCGCGGGTTTGCGTTCGATATAGCTCTTCGCCTCCAGCCGCTCGATCACGCTGCCAAGCGTCGAACGGTCGAACGCGATCACCGCGGAGAGCCGTGTGGCGTCGATGCCAGGATGCGTGCGGATCGCAATCAACGCGGCATATTGCACCGGCGTCAGGTCGAAGGCCTTACATTCCTCGATGAAGATCGCGACCGCGATCTGCTGCATGCGGCGAAACAGGTAGCCAGGCGCGGTGTAGACCGCGTCCATGGTGACAGTGTCAGGCTTATTCGGCATCGTGCTGCCGCTCCGGTGCGGCGTCGGCAAACGCCTTGAGTGCTTTCGCCGCCTCTTCCGCCCCAAGCAGGCGCGGGAAAGCGGCGACATCGACGCCGAACCGGCGCGCATTGGCCAGTTGCGGCACCAGACAAAGATCGGCGATGGTCGGCGTATCGCCAAAACAAAATGGCCCGGCCTCAGCCGCGATCAGCTTCTCGCAGGCGGCGAGACCTTCGCGGTTGGCCCACGCCGCCCAATCCGTCACCTTCTCTTCGGAAAGGCCAAGCTCGCGCAACCGCGCCAGTATTTTCAGGTTCTGGATCGGGTGGGTGTCGCAGGCGATCACCTGCGCGAAGGCGCGAACGTGCGCCCGGCGCAACGGTTCTTTCGGCAGGAGCGGCGGTTCGGGGTGGGTTTCATCGAGCCATTCGATGATCGCGAGCGACTGGGTGAGGTTTGCGCCAGCATCGCCCTGCACGGTCGGAACAAAGCCTTGCGGGTTGATCGCGAGATAGTCCGCCGCGCGCTGCTCGCCCTTGCGCAAATGATGGCTCAGGTGTTCCGCGCTTAACCCCTTCAGGTTCAATGCAATTCTGACCCGATAGGACGCGCTGCTGCGGAAATAGCCGTGCAGCTTCATCGCAAGACCTCCCCTTTTCATTATCTCGGCCGGCCATTTCAGGCCGTCATTGACGCTAGCCATATTGGCAGTATACTGTCAATCACGAAACGACATAAGAACACAGGAGGAGGTTGGCCATGGAAGCCGTAGCGAAGACTCCGGAACGCGAGGCGTTTTACAAGAAGATCGATGGCGAAAATCTTTCCGCGCTGTGGAACGTGCTCGGCGATCTGATCACGCCGGAACCGAAAAGCGCCTGCCGGCCGCATCTTTGGAAATTCGATGCGATCCGCACCTACATGACCGAAGCCGGCAAGCTTATCACCGCCAAGGAAGCCGAGCGGCGCGTGCTGGTACTGGAAAATCCGGGGTTGCGCGGTCAGTCGAAGGTCACGACCTCGCTGTTTGCCGGCGTGCAGATGGTGGTTCCGGGCGACGTCGCGCCGGCCCATCGCCACAGCCAGTCGGCGTTGCGTTTCATCCTCGAAGGCGAGGGCGCCTTCACCTCGGTCGACGGCGAGCGCACCACGATGTCGCCGGGCGACTTCGTCATCACGCCGGCGATGACCTGGCACGACCACTCCAACGAAACTTCCGAGCCGGTGTTCTGGCTCGACGGCCTCGACATTCCGATGGTGCAGTTCTTCGACGCATCCTTTGCTGAAGCCCTGAAGGAAGACCAGCAGAAGATCACCCGCCCTGCCGGCGACAGTTTTGCGCGCTATGGCCGCAACCTGTTGCCGATCGACGAAAAGCGCACATCGAAGACCTCGCCGATCTTCAACTATCCTTATTCCTACACGCGCGAGGCGCTGGAGACCGCCAAGCAGCGTGGCGAATGGGACGCCTGCCACGGGTTGAAGCTGAAGTTCTCCAATCCCGAAACCGGCGATTTCGCGATGCCGACCATCGGCACCTTCATTCAGTTGCTGCCGAAGGGTTTCAAGACCGCGCGCTACCGCTCAACCGATGCGACCGTGTTCGCGGCGATCGAAGGCAAGGGCCGCACGCGGGTCGGCGATCAGACCTTCGAATGGGGACCCCGCGACCTGTTCGTGGTGCCGAGCTGGCAGTGGGTCACGCACGAAGCCGACGCCGATGCGGTCCTGTTTTCGTTCTCCGACCGCCCGGTGCAGCAGAAGCTCGACCTGTTTCGCGAGGACAGAGGGAACGCGTAATACTTTCTCTGTCATCCCAGGCAAGCGAAGCGTGACCCGGGACTCATAGCCACCGATCCCTGGTTATTACCGTGCTGTGGCGCCAGCTTCGCGCAACACCACTTTGCTGTGGTTATGGTCCCCGCGTACGCGGGACGACACCTGTCTGGCAATTTTATGAGTTAGATCGCGCCGGCCCAATTCGCGAAGGCGTCGAGAATTTCGGTCATCACCTCGCGGTCGTTGCGGCCCGAACGCGCCAGCACGTGGAAGGAATGATCGGCGCCGTCGGCGAGATGCAATGCCGCGCGCGATCCGAGCCGCTGCACGACCGGTTCGATCAGCGCCACCTCGGCAAGAGTGTCACGGCTTCCCTGTAGAAACAGCATCGGGATATTCACCTTGGCGAGGTGGTCGGCGCGATCGGTCGAAGGCTTGCCGGCCGGATGCAGCGGGAAGCCGATAAACGCAAGGCCACGCACGCCCGGCAGTGGCGCGGTCGCCTGCGCCTGAGAGGTCATGCGACCGCCGAACGACTTTCCGCCCGCGATCAAAGTGAGGTCCGGGAATATCTGCGCCGCCCTTGCCACTGCCGCGCGCACCGTGGCTTGCGCGACCGCCGGCGGATCGGGCCGCCTGCTGCCTTTCTCCATGTAGGGAAATCGATAGCGCAGGCTTGCAATGCCGCGTTCGGCGAGCCCGTTCGCAAACACCTCCATGAAGGAATGGGTCATTCCTGCGCCGGCGCCATGGGCAAACACGAAGCACGCGCGCGGCGCATCCGGGCGGACAAGAAGCGCCGAGACCGGGCCGGTCTTTCCGGCTCCAAACGTCAGTTGTTGCGGGCTGCTCGTTTTCATCGAATTCCGGCAGCAGCGGTGGTGGAAATGTTTCCGCCATCGTTCACGGGTCGGATGGCACCCGACGCTTCAGAACCCGACGTCTTTGGAAAAAATGGCGATCCCGGCATGACTCGAACATGCGACCTACGGTTTAGGAAACCGTCGCTCTATCCGGCTGAGCTACGGGACCGGAGCCTTTCGCTTTGGCAAGCGGCGTCTCGGCCTCCGTTTACCAGAGCCGGCAACGGATCGCCAGTGTCTGGCTTGCGCTCGGC
>NZ_JBAVCF010000664.1:0-5734 GCF_049586575.1 Bradyrhizobium sp. | reverse complement strand
GCACGTCGCGCTGCCGCGCGCCGATCGTGGCCCGCGGCGGGTAGAGCTCGACCTTCCGGGCCAGCTCGAGCAGCAACTTGTCGGCTATTCCGTGCGGCCCAAAAGCCTGTTCTTCCGGCGCGGTCTCACCCCGTCCTGGTCGAAGCCGACCCTGGTGATCCGCGACCAGCATATTCTCTCGCCGGTAGAGGCCGACCCGGTTCGTCCCGGCGATTACATCTACCTGCTGGCGCCGCCCGAGAAAGCCGAAGCGCTCGATCGTTTCTTCGTCGACATGCCGCCGAGTGCCGCGCCCGATCCGCATCTGCTCGGCGACTTCGCCGTATCAGGCGAGCACACGCTCGGTGAACTGGCGGAGGCCTATGGCGTCAAGATCGACGCCGATCAGGCCGCCCTGACGCTGGCCGACTACTTCGATATCCATCTCGACCATGCGCCGAAGGAAGGCGCAACGCTCGATCTCGACACCATCGTCCTGGTGGCGCGCACCATCAGCGGTGGAAGGGTGAGCGTGATCGGTCTTCGCTTGCCCGAAGATCCGGAGGATGTGCCGGCAGCGACGCGGCTTAATTCACTTAAACAGAAACTTGCAGGCCTCTGGTCGTCGGTCGCCGGGACCTGAAATTCAGGCCGGCGCTTGCGCGGTTGGCAATACCTCGGCTCCGCCAAACGCGGTGACGCGTCCGCGCCGGATGATCGCAATCTGGCTGGCCAGTTTCCGCATCTCGGCGGGATCGTGGCTGACATAGACCATGGGAATGCCGGCTTCGTCGCGCAAGCGGATGAGATAGGGGAGGATTTCTTCCTTGCGATCCTCGTCGAGCGATCCGAGCGGCTCGTCCATGAGCAGCAATCTCGGCTGCGACAGTAGCGCCCGCCCGAGCGCCACTCGTTGGCGCTCGCCGCCGGATAGCTTTCCGGGACGGCGATCCAGGAGATCGCCGATGTCGAGGAGTTCGGTGACGCGCCGCCAGAGGGCCGCGTCTTCCGTGAGACGGTTCATGCGCCGCCCGTAGTCGAGGTTTTTGCGTACGTCGAGATGGGGAAACAGCCGCGCGTCCTGGAAGACGTAGCCGATCCGGCGCCGGTAGACCGCGACCCGTGTTCCCGTCGACGTATCGTCCAGCGTCTCGCCGTCAATGGAGATCACGCCGCGGTCGGGCCGCATTAGCCCCGCGATCATGTTGACCAGCGATGTTTTGCCCGCGCCCGATGCGCCGAACAGGCCGGTGACGCGGCCTTCACTTGTAAAGGCAGCCTCGACCGTGAATTCACCAAGACGCTTTGAGACATCGACCCGCAGCATGATTAATTTCCATGCAGGCGCAGCGAGGCGCGCCGTGCAAACCATTCAGAGGCGACGAGGGCCGCGGTCGAGATCAGGATCGATACCACGACCAGGCGCAGCGCCGCCGCATCGCCACCCGGCGTTTGAATCAGCGCATAGATCGCCGACGAGATGGTCTGGGTCTCGCCGGGAATGTTCGACACAAACGTAATGGTCGCGCCGAATTCGCCGAGCGCCTTGGCGAACCCCAGCACCATGCCGGCGAGCACGCCGGATAGTGCGAGCGGCAAGGTCACGGTCAGGAACACCTGCCAGGGTGCCGCGCCGAGGGTTGCGGCCGCTTGTTCCAGCCGCCGGTCTACGGCTTCGATCGAAAGTCGGATCGGCCGTACCAGCAGCGGGAACGACATGATTCCGCAGGCCAGCGCAGCTCCAGTCCAGCGAAACGCGAAGACGACGCCAAGATGGTCGGCAAGCCACGCGCCGACAACGCCGCGGTGACCGAAGGTGAGGAGCAGGAGATAGCCGGTGACGACAGGCGGGAGCACCAGCGGAAGGTGGATGACCGCGTCGAGCAGGGACTTTCCCCAAAACTCACGGCGCGCCAGCAACCATCCCACCGCAATTCCGAGTGGGGTGGCGACCAGCGTTGCGACGGTCGCAACCCGCAGCGAGAGCAGGACCGCCGTCCATTCCGTGGGTGAAATGTCGAACACGCTGAAAATGCGATCAGGACGTATTGGTCAGGAAGGTAAATCCGTATTTTTCAAAAATCGTCTTGGCCGCCTGCGAGTGCAAAAAGGCGAGATAGTCGGTAGCGCCCGGACCAGCGGCATTTGTCGCAGCGACCGGATAGATGATGGCGGGGTGGGAATCGGCTGGGAAGGTGCCGACGATTTTCACTTGCGGTTCGACCCTGGCGTCGGTGGCGTAGACAATGCCGAGCACGGCTTCGCCGCGCGCCACCAGCGTCAGTGCCGCGCGTACGCTCTCGGCCATCGCCAATTTCGGCGCGGCCGCGTCCCACGCGCCGAGCTTTTGCAGCGCGGCCTTGGCGTATTTGCCGACCGGAACCGAATTCACGTCGCCAGTAGCGATCCGGCCATTGCCGGCGAGCTTGGCGAGGTCGAAGCCGGAGGCGATCGTTACCTTATCGATGGAAGAGTCCTTTGGCGCGACCAGAACGATGCTGTTGCCGAGCAGGTTCGTCCGCGTGTCCGTCTTGATGGTCTTTTGCTTCGTCGCGTAGTCCATCCAGTCGATATCAGCAGGCAGAAAAATATCGGCCGGGGCGCCCTGGTCGATCTGCTTGGCCAGCGCGGAGCTTGCGGCATAGCTTGCCGTGACCTTGATCGTGGTCCTGGCGGTATAGGCGGCGTCGACTTCGTCGAGTGCGTTCTTCATCGAGGCCGCTGCAAATACGGTCAGGCTTTCCTCGGCCGATGCGGGCGGTGAGGCAAAGCCGCACACGATCGTGAGGGCGAAAAGAATTTTGACAAGCCGGTTCATGGATGCGCTCCGCGCCCGAACGCGGCGCCATGCGGCGCGCGAAATCAGGCCTTGGTCAATCGTGAAGTGCGACAAGCGAAAGCGCCGTTCCGCCGCTCCCGCCGGCTTACGGCCGGTGGAAACGTCGCATGTGAAAAAACCATAACAGGCTGACGGTTCGGGTAAAAGTGTCCAAATGCCGCCCCGTTTGCGCGGCGCGCCCTTCATTCCGACGGCTGGACCACGAGCGAGATCGAATTCTCCCTGGCGCCGCTGATCTGAAGCACGAAGGGACTTGCCGAAAGGTCGAACTTCACGGCCTTGCGAATGCCTTCGCAATCGGTAGCGGCGCTGAACGCCCTTGGCTTTAGGAAATGACCGTCCTGCACCAGGTCAACCCACGCGCCCTTGGAGAGGCTTAGCGTGTAACTGCCGCGTTTCGGCACCGCCGGGAATTTGGCGAAGCCGGCGAAAGTGCCGTCCTTCGGCGCGCGTTCCGGCGGTGTCGGCAGTTTGGCGTCAGCCGGCGCGACGAGCGCGATCGTCACGCCAGTTGACGGCATAGCGCTAAGCTCGCTGCCGGAACTGAGCTTCGCGCGATCGGGTGCGGTCAGCGCCGCGCGCGCATGGTCGATATTCCATTTGAATTTGTCGCAGCCACTCGGCTCTTCCGCCGCCCAGGCGGTGGTGGACGTGAGCAAGGCCAAAACGAGAAGAGCAGAGCTGCGCATCATCAATCCACCGCTATCATGACGTCAGAAGCCTTCACGACCACCGTCACATGGCCTTTGGCTTTGATGCCGAGTTCGTCGACCGCCTCATTGGTGATCGCGGAGGTGATTACGTGCCCGTTGCCGATGTCGACCCGGACGTGGGAGGTCGTCGCACCTTTCTTGACTTCGAGAACGGTGCCTTTGATCTGGTTGCGTGCACTGATGCGCATGATGGTCTCCACACTGTCGAGCCGGGCTCTATTCGGCCGCGGGCGTGACGGCATTCTGATCGAACAGAAGATGGGATTGTCGTCCCGGTAAAGCCGCCGTGCTTACGGCATTAGCAGCGATATATCCTACCGCATACAACAGGTGGGCGATAGGCCAGCCCCCCGCAAATGTTATTGCTTGGCGTCCGGCGCGGACAGGACCTTGCGGCACTCGGCCGGCAGCTGCGCCAGCGTTAAGCCTGGCCTCGGCTCGGCCGGTTCAGGCGACGGCTTGGGATGGAGCACCTCATCCTTGAACCAGTAAGCGAGGTCGGCTTCGCTGCAGGCCTCGCCCTCCTTGTTCTCAGGCTGGCTCCGGCACGTCGTGCTGCCTGCCGGGCATCTGATGCGGATATGAAAGTGATAGTCGTGGCCCGGCCACGGCCTGATCTTGGACAGCCAACTGCGGTCACCCTTGGCTTCGCGGCAAAGCGCCTTCTTGATAGCGGGATTGACGAAGATGCGCTCGACGCTCGGTTCCTGCGCGGCATCGCGGATGACTGTCAGGTGCTGCGGCGTCCACGTGTTCGGGTCGATGTCGAGCCGGTCAGGCCGCACCATCATGACGGCAGACATGTCCTCGCGCTCGTTGCGTGACAAAGTGCGGTCCGGCATCGGAGTCAACCAGACATCGGCATCCAAGCCGACCTGATGGCTGGTATGGCCGGTGAGCGCAGGACCGCCTCGCGGCTGGCCGATGTCCCCAACAAGAATGCCGGGCCAGCCGGCGTCCTTGTGAGCCTTGGCCGCGAGGCGCTTCAGCAGCGCGATCATGTCGGGGTGGCCCCAGTAGCGATTTCGCGACAGCCGCATCACCTGCCAGGTCGGGCCATTGATCGGCAAAGGCTTCGCGCCTGCAATGCAGCCCTTGGAATAATATCCGATCACCCGTGTCGGCATCGCCGCAGGCAACAGCTTGCGCGCGAACAGTTGCTTGGCGCCGAGTTTGGGATCGTTCGGATTGGCGAGCGGCGGCAGCGGTTTTGGATCGATGCTGCCTTTGTCCTGGGCCGATGCGGCGGAATTGCCGGCAGCTAGTAAGAGAGCCAACAACATCGAGATAATAAACAGGCGCCGATTCATGGGCGCACTTTACCTGACGCACCGGCGACAGGGAATTCATCTATCGGAGAAAAAGAGCCTAGGCGCCGCGCCTGGTTCGCGACGAGGATACGCGTGTATTCCGCTTGTTCAGATGATAGGTCAAAGCGAGCGCGATGCAGTGGCGGAGCGCGGCTTCGTCGATCTTGTCCCCGGCGTTGAGCACGATGCAGCGATTGCCGCCGTAGCTCCATTTGTCGGGATAGAGTTCGCGGAACGTCGCGACGAGATCGGTCTGGCAATGAAAGCAGAGCGCGTATTGTTTGCCGGCCACATGATCGATGCGGACGGTGCTGCCGCTTTTGGTTTCCGTCGTGAGGTAACTGGGCTGGCCCCATTTCAGGGCTTCCTCGATCCGGCCGACACCCCGGGTGGCCTTGGCGGTAGCGAGGATCAGCCGACGCAGCGCTAATAATCTTGTCTTCGCCGGCTGCGGATAGGCTTTGAATACCGCATCGACGGCGTTGGCCTGCGAACGGTCCCCTGCTGCTTTCGATTTGATCGAGTTCTTCGAGGCGCCGGTCATTTCTAACTCCCGGCCGTCGATGGAGTCCTTGCGGCCAGGAAGCCTATCCTACGCGGCTTCGCGCAGGCCGGCGAGGAAACCATCGACGCTCTTGCGTCGAGACCGGCATTTACGGCCTCAAATGGTCGGCCCGCGCGGGATCGCACTGTTGGTCAGGATCCTCTTGCCGACGTCCTCGTAGTGCGTGTCGCGGGACTGGATCTGCTGCGCGATGGCATGGATGTCGCGGAACCGCCGCTCGAACGGATTCGATTTGAAGACGGCTGTCGCACCGGCCATGTGGTAGGCCGTATCGACCACCTCGACGGCCTGATGAATGGTCCAGGTCGCGGACAGGCGAATGGCCGTC
>NZ_JBAVCF010000663.1:0-6846 GCF_049586575.1 Bradyrhizobium sp. | reverse complement strand
TGGAACCAAATTTCTATCTTGCCGACGTCGATCGCCTTTTCGCGCGCGACTTCATCCAGGCGCGCTGGGAACTTTTTTTAAAATCCTCGATGGCTCCCTCGGCTTGCGCATGATGGCGGGGTCGTGCTGAGAGCTTGCGGTAACCCATCGCCCGAAGCTCCCGGCTCAGCGTCTGCTTGGCGACCGTGATGTGGAACTCCTCGTATACCCATTGGGAAAGATCGATCAGTCGCCAGCGCACGACACCGTGGATCGCCGGGATCGGGCCGCTCTCGATCATCCGCACAATCGCCTGGCGTTGCACATCATTGAGCCTCGTGGGTTGGCCTGGCGATTTGCCGTCAAGCAGGCCCGAGGCACCCCGCGCATTAAACCGCATCACCCAGTCCCGGATGATCTGCAGCGTCACGCCGCCGATCTTCGCCGCCTCGGTGCGGGTCGCCCCATCGTAAATGGCCGCCAGCGTCAAAAGCCGCCGAGCCTGCGGGCCATCCTTCGTCTTCCTCGCAACAGCGCGCAGTTGCGATGCCTTGAAGTCCCCGCGCAACGATACTGCAATAGCCATGACGAACCTCCATCGTTCGCCACCAATGAATCAGAGCAAAACTGATTTGGGAATCGTCAACGAGTCACAATTGCTGAGATTTGGTATCAGCCCGAAGGAGTGAGAAAATTGTTTGACGGCGAATAAATATCAACGTACGTTCGTATTTATTAAATCCACGGTTCTGGAGCATTCAGATGCAAACGCTTTACTGGTCACCTGGCGCCTGTTCAATCTCACCTCACATCGTCCTCGAGGAGATAGGGCATCCATATCGGGTCGAGCAGGTCACTATCGATCAGCAAGGAACCGCCGAGGTCCTCACCAGTCCCGAGTACCTGAAGATCAATCCGAAGGGGCGCGTTCCTGCGCTCACTATCGATGATCGTGTTCTGACAGAGGCGCCGGCGATCATGACGTTTCTGGCTCGTCGGCATCCTGAAGCTCAATTGATTCCGAAGGATCCCGAAGCCGAAGCGCGTTGTTTTGAATGGATGAACTGGCTGTCGACCGCGGTACATGCAGTCGCATTCGGTCAAGTGGTTCGGCCGCAGCGGTTCGTCACCGATGCAAAAGACTATCCGGCAGTGATCGCAAAGGGTCGCCAAAACGTCGGCACGGCCTTTGCCTTTATCGAACAGCAGCTCCATGGCCGAAACTGGGCGGTGCCCGACCAGTACACGATCGTGGATGCGTACTTGCTTTTCTTCTACCTGGGTTCGAAGCGTGCGGGGAATCCCATGCAGGAGCGATATCCAGCATGGAGCCAAGTTGCAGAGCGGGCACTGGAGCGGCCGGCAGTGCGGCGCGTGCTCGAACATGAGGGCATGCCCGCTTGAATTGGAGGCTTTGCATGTAGTTGGCTCGGGATTGAGTGAATGCGGGTGAGATATGAAAACTGGTCGTGGTCGCATTACCCCGCCCGCGGGCGAGACAGACGGGCGACGCCTTCGGGGCGCGAAAGCGCGCGCAATCATCCTCGACCGCGCGATGGATGTTGCTTCGGTTTCAGGATTTGAGGGGCTGACTGTAGGCTCACTCGCGTCAGATCTCGGGATCAGCAAGGGCAACATCACCGTGCTGTTCGGGGACAAGGAAGCTCTGCAAGTCAAAACGCTGGATGCGGCTGCAGAGGTGTTTTCAGCAAAGGTAATCACTCCGTCGCTGGACGAGCCTATTCCAATCAAACGGCTTCGACGCCTTTGCCATGGCTGGTTTGACTACGTTGATCAGCGCGTGTTTCCCGGCGGCTGCTTGATGTACGCGGCCATCAATGAATATCGCGCGCGACCTGGGGTTATCCAAGATCGAGTCAACAAATGCCGCGATGCGTGGAAGGCGCTGCTGGCCAGGACCATTCGAGATGCCCAAACGGCTGGGGAGATCCGAGCAGATCAGGACGTCCAGCAACTCGTGTTCAAGCTAACTGCGTTTCAGGCGACGTCAAATACGGCAGCGCTTCTGGGCGACGTAAAATACTTTTTGCTCGGTCGAACGATGACCGAGGCCGCGATTCTCGAGGCCGAAGCGGCGGACCAATCATCGATGCCAGTGCGTCGAAAAGCACCTGCAAGGCGTAAGCGACCAGTCTAGGCTTCCGTTACTGGCAAGCTCGCGCGGGCGTCGACGTTCAGTAGCAAAGAGGACCTGGGCGCAACAAAAGTAACGTAGCCACTGCTGGCCCTCGGGGCACAAAGTTCTGCGCTTTCCCTGACCTATAGCGAGGCACCTTGATCGTCTGGGCTGGGGGTGGTTCGGGATGACTCTGCCTTAGACCCGTCGCGCCCATCGACGCTGCGGCCCTTGGCCACGCGCAAGGCGTTTCCAACCAGCGAAACCGCAGTGCGTCGCACCTGATCTTCGTCAACCTGCAAAGGCAGTGCATCTCGCAAGCGGTGCATGGCGAGCCAAGCGATCATCTCAAGGAGCCCCCGCGCCGCTGTCGGCGGATCTATATCCCGTTGGAAGAGACCCCGTACCTGTCCCATGGCGATGAAGGTTGCGAGGTCCTTGAGATATTGGGCTTTGACCTGCTTCACATAGAGGTTGGCAATTCCGGGGATGTCTTTGGCGCACCGATCGAGCAACCAAATTCCGCGGCGCCTCGCGTGCATCATGTCATAGAGCTCAGCCGCAACGCCGGGGAGGTCAGCGGGCTGCAGCAGCATCCTCCCGCTGCGGATATTCTCCGATAGGACGGGCCATACCGCCGCGCGCTTGAATTCACGCTTGAGCAAGTGGAGCGTCTCGTCCGGCGAGCCGATGCGATAGGGCAGCTCCGACTCGTCCAGCTTCAGTTCAAACGCATGAGCCACCGCCAGATGCAGCAGCGCTTCTTTGCCTTCGACGTAGCTATAGAGAGCCCCGGCAGAAAGACCGGCTTCGCGGGCGACATCGGCCATCTGGGTCAGCCGGTAGCCTTGCTGGCTGAGGACGGTAATGGCGGCCTCCGCGATCTGATGCAACCGTCCAGCTGGCTTTCGTCTCATGTCACATCCTTACTCTGGTGGCGGCCTTCAGGGAAATCGGGCTTGACCCCGGTTTACAGTCTGAATATAAAATGAACCATTCATTTATCTAATAGTTCGCTCCCATGTTTTAAGGATGGGGGTTTTCTGCGGCTCCGGACAACCTCCGGCATCTTATCGAACGTTGTGCCCGATCTGCAGGTCGTGCGTGCGCTCACAGGTTTCCCCGTTCGCTGACGAGGCGTTGTTGATGATGAGGCGAAAGAACGATGAAGACGCGATTCGAGAGAGGTCGATGAATTGGTTGATTTTGGTCGGGACCATCGGGATGGCGCTTTTCGCTTTGGCCTGGTCGCTGGCAGAGCCTTTCGATGTGCTGGGCCCCGAATATGTTCGCCGCATCATTCTATGGGGTAATTCTTCGGTAGCCGACATCGATCATTTTCCGGCGCGCCCCATCGCCGCTCCGGCTTCTGCCTATCATTTTATCGAGGCTCCCGACGAGCAACGCGTTGCAGCCGCCTTTCGACGGGTTCTGACTGACGACCCTAAATCGGCGCCGCCCAAGGGCGATTTTCGTGAATTTCTGGCGCGCAACGGCACGACCGGCTTCATCATCGCGGAAGGCGATCGGCTTCTCTATGAAGGATATTTCGACGGCCGGCAGCGCGATTCCTGGCAGACGTCCTTCTCCATGGCCAAGTCCTTCCTCTCCACCTTGATCGGCATCGCCGTGGCCGAAGGCCGCATCAAATCGGTCGATCAACCCATCACCGACTTTCTGCCCGAGCTCGATCGCGCAAAGTTCGGGCATGTGACCATCCGACATCTCCTGCGGATGTCTTCGGGCTTCGTCTACGACCGTTCCAAAATTCTGGGCCTTGTGGACTCTCCCTGGGGAGACGATGCCAAGGTTTATCTCAGTCCGTACTTGAGAAAGCTCGCCTTTGGCGTGCAGCCGGAACGGCGCCCACTCGAGCGGTTCCAATACAACAATTATCATCCCTTGCTGCTCGGACTCATCCTGGAGCGAGCCACGGGCCTGTCGGTCAGCGCCTATCTCGAGAAGAAGATCTGGGCGCCGCTTGGGATGGAATTCGCCGCTTCATGGAGCCTCGACAGCGAGACCGACGGTCTGGAGAAACTCGAAAGCGGCCTCAACGCGCGCACGATCGACTTTGCCAAATTCGGGCTGCTCATGCTCCGACACGGCACCTGGAACGGCAAGCAGATTGTCCCATACGACTGGATCGAAGAGGCGACAACGCCACCTGTCGACATACCCGAAGATTATTATCATCACGACCTCTTCGCGGATGAGCCGGTCTTTCGTGGCGATGGTGGCTTCTATGGCTTCATGTGGTGGGGGTACGCCCCAAAGGGTGGGCGCCGCGATTTCTTCGCCTTCGGGCGATACGGCCAGTTCATCTACGTTGCCCCTGACAAGAACCTCTTCATCGTGCGTAACGGCACCAGCGACGGAAAGGTGACCTTTTGGCCTGCGGTACTTCGCCGGTTGGCCGATGCACTTTAGCAAGCGCGCCTGCACGAGAAGTGACGTTCACTTCCGGTCACATGCAGGTGAAGTCAAGCTTGGGTGCCGATCGGTAGGCACCGGTCGGCCCGCCGTCTACATCCATCCGTTCATTTCATTCGGTGGAGTCCACGGTGCCACCGTTCCGGCGTACATCCCCACACACCGCTGGCTGTCAATGGACCTCCAAGGGCATGGCTTGCATCGGATTACCCAATGGGGGTGCAGGAATTCCTGTCGCATCACAAGAGAAGCACTGCCGACATCCCACCTGCTACGGTCGAACTTCGACACGCGGCCTTTCTCTGCGCCCCCATCGCAATTTCTCGGAACACCCGTCTACGACGCGACCCGCTCTGACTTCGTGGGACATTCTGTGCCGAGCGAGGGCAAGGCGGATTGGCGCAACCCAAGGATCGCACGCGCCTAGCCGGCTTGCCCAGCGTCACCAGCCGTTGTTCCGGCGGGACGCCGAGTCGGAACGGCACGATGCTGCAACCGAGGCCGCCGGAGACGATGACGTCGCTGTTCATCCTGACGTGGACCGATCGTGATGCGCCCGGCTTTTGCCGTGGGAATACAGCTGCATTGGGGAACGTTCGTGCAGATATTGCGCAAGCTACCGGTGGCGATGTGACATGCGCGTCTCTATCGCTCGGTTAACCGTCATTCGTCCTCGCTGTCGGTCCCGAACAATCCGAACTGCGCCGGATCGCGTGCGGGTTCGGCAAGACCTAGATGACGGAAGGCATGCGAGGTCAGGAGACGTCCGCGCGGAGTGCGTTGCAGATAACCGCACTGGATCAAGAACGGCTCGATGATGTCCTCGATCGCGTCACGCGGCTCCGACAAGGCCGCCGCCATGGTCTCGACGCCGACCGGGCCCCCGCCATAGTTCATCGCAATGGTCATGAGATAACGCCGGTCCATCGCATCGAGACCGGCGGCATCGACTTCCAGCGCGCTCAGCGCGTTGTCGGCAATTTTGCGATCGATCGATTCGGCGTCCGCGGCGGAAGCGAAATCCCGCACCCGCCGCAACAGCCGTCCCGCGATGCGCGGCGTGCCGCGGGCGCGACGGGCGATTTCGTTTGCGCCGTCGCCGGTCATGCCGATCTGGAGCACGCGGGCGCCGCGGGTGACGATCTTTTCCAATTCTTCTTCGGTGTAGAAGTTCAGCCGCACCGGAATGCCGAAACGATCGCGCAGCGGATTAGTCAGGAGGCCCGCGCGCGTGGTGGCGCCGACCAGGGTGAATTTTGCAAGCTCGATCTTGACCGAGCGCGCCGCCGGCCCCTCCCCGATGATCAGGTCGAGCTGGAAGTCTTCCATCGCAGGATAGAGCACTTCCTCGACCGCCGGGCTCAGGCGATGGATTTCGTCGATGAAAAGCACGTCACGTTCTTCGAGATTGGTCAGAAGGGCAGCGAGATCGCCGGCCTTGGCGATCACGGGCCCGGAGGTGGCGCGAAAACCGACGCCGAGTTCGCGCGCGACGATCTGGGCCAGCGTGGTCTTGCCGAGCCCGGGCGGTCCGACAAACAGCACGTGGTCAAGCGCCTCCCCGCGCTTGCGCGCGGCCTCGATGAAAATCGCGAGATTCTTGCGCGCCTGGGCCTGGCCGACGAATTCGGACAGCAGTTGCGGCCGCAGCGCGGTATCACCGACATCGTCGGTGCGGCGTTCGGGCGTGACGATGCGGGAGGGCGGATTCATTCGTTGCCCCTCCGGTATTTGTTCGGCAACAGCTCACTGATCTTCGTCACTTTCGGCGTGCGGCCGTTGTCGGGCACGATGACGCGCGCCTTGGCGTCATAGTCGTAGATCAGTTCACGGCAGATGCCGCAGGGCGAGACCACCGCGATCTTGCCCGGCTCGTCGGGTTTCGGATGACGCACGGCGACGATGGTCTCGATGCCATGGTCGCCGCCCTCGGTGATGGCGCGGCCGATGGCGATGGCTTCGGCGCAGACGGCGATCCGGCCGATATAGGCGTCGATGTTCACGCCGGTGATGATGCGGCCGTCGCGGGTGCGCATTGCCGCGCCGACTTCCTGCCAGTCGTTGCGGTAACGCTGGCTGATCGCCTTGGTGGCCGCTGCTATCAGTTCCTTGTCCTTTTTACTCAGCATGGTCGACGTTGCATTTCCTTCGAGGCGGCGGGCAGCGACAGGTTACTTCGCCAATTCCTTCAGTCCCAGCCGGATGAGTTGCGCGGTCTCGGCCTTTTCTCCGGCGCTGCGCGAAGCGGCTGCGATGGCCGCCGCCGCCTGCGGCTGGCCATAACCGAGATTGACCAA
>NZ_JBAVCF010000662.1:0-7824 GCF_049586575.1 Bradyrhizobium sp. | reverse complement strand
CCGGCGCTCTGGCCCATTCCAGGATGCTGCCGGGTCCGCTGACGGTCGCTAGCGGGATCGTCAGCGAAACGACCAATGGAGAGCTTCCATACGAGATGGGCTGTACGCTCGCGCGGGTCATCGTCTCGTTCTCGATCGCGCTGGTTCTCGGCTCCCTCGCCGGATATGCCATGGGACGCTGGAAGACGGTCGACCGATACGGAGATCCCTGGCTGGTCGTGCTGCTCAACCTGCCCGCACTGGTGACGATCATCTTTTGCTATATCTGGATCGGGTTGACCGAACCCGCTGCAATTCTGGCAGTCGCGCTGAACAAGCTGCCGAATGTCATCGTCGTGATGCGCGAGGGCACCCGGGCGCTCGATCCGGAACTCGACGAAATGGCGCGGGCATTCCGATTGACGGGCGTCGTCCGCTTGCGCCACGTCGTGATACCTCAACTCGTCCCCTACTTCGCTGCTGCATCAAGGTCCGGTCTCTCCATCGCCTGGAAGATTGTGTTGGTGGCGGAACTGATCGGACGCCCGAATGGAGTCGGCTTTGTTCTCGGCTCGGCGTTCTCCCTGTTCGATTTGACCAAGATACTGAGCTATGCGTTAACGTTTGTCCTGCTCATGCTGACAGTCGAAAACCTTCTGGTGCAGCCCCTTGAAAGACGAGCCCAACGCTGGCGCCGACGCGCTTGAGCTTCGTATCGACAGCAAGACGTACCTGTCTGCCGACGGAAATCCAGTTGAGGTAATCCGTGGCCTTGCGCTGCGGCTTGAGCCCGGCGCCTTCGGCGCAATCATGGGACCGTCCGGTTGCGGCAAAACGACACTCCTGCGCATCGCTGCCGGGCTCGATCCCGATTTTCTGGGAACCCGCCGTGTCCCTCGCGCGCAACGGCTTGGGATTGTATTTCAGGAACCTCGGTTGCTCCCTTGGCGCACCGTTGAGGAGAACATCAGGCTGGTGCTGCCTGCCGGGGATGAAGGGAGTGATCTCGCGCCGCTCGTCGAGACGCTCGGCCTTGGATCCCACATGGCGCACTATCCCGGAGAGCTTTCGTTGGGTCTGGCACGACGCGTCGCGATCGCGCGCGCCTTCGCGGTGCGGCCGACGCTTCTGCTGCTTGACGAACCCTTCGTATCGCTCGACGAGGTCACCGCGGCCCGGTTACGGGAGCAACTTACCGCGCTGACCCTTCGCGAGGGAACCACAACGCTGTGCGTCACCCATGATCCGGCAGAGGCGGTCGAGCTCGCCGACCACCTTTTCGTCCTGAGCCACCGCCCGGCGGCGGTCATCTTCGAGCGACATTTGTCCTCAAGCGAATTGCGGCGCGGCAACGCGGACGTTCTTTCCATCCAGGAAGAGCTCCGGGACGCGCTGGTTCTGTCCAGCGGTCCCGCGTCCTTGAGCCAAGCGCATTCCGCTTTGCGGAAAAACTGACGATACGAATTTTCTCTTTTGGCTTTCGTATCGCTCGCTTTCATTGACGCCATTGCTTTCCTGCGACTAGCATCACAGCCGATCCGCTAAGAGGTCACTAGGGAGGATATCGATGAATCGCTTCGTATTTGCGGCGTGCGTTATCTTGCTCACGCCACTCGCTGCCAACGCCCAATCGGCCGATCAATTGATCAAGGGCGCGACCGACACGTCAAACGTTCTCAACTATGGCATGGGGTACAACCTGCAGCGGTTCAGCCCGCTGACCCAGATCAGCCGGGACAACGTCAAAGACCTCGTACCGGTATGGAACTACAGTTTTGCCGACGACCGCAGCGAGGAGTCGCAGCCGTTGGTATACCAAGGCGTGATCTACGTCACCACGAACGCTGCGACGATGGCGGTCGACGCCAAGACCGGCAAGCAGATCTGGAAGACAAAGGTCGAATACCCGCCCGAGACGCCGCGCATTGTGTGCTGCGGCATCATCAATCGCGGCGCCGCGATACAAGACGGCAAGCTGTTCCGTACCACGCTCGACGCCAACGTTATTGCGCTGGACATGAAGACCGGCAAGGAACTATGGCGGCAGAAGGCGGCCGACATCAAGGAAGGCTATTCCATGACAGTCGCACCACTCGTCGCCGACGGCGTGGTGCTGACTGGTGTCTCCGGCGCCGAGTTCGGCACCCGCGACTTCATCGACGGCTGGGAGCCCGAGACCGGCAAGCATCTCTGGCGCACTTACTCGGTCCCGAGCCCCGACGAGCCCGGTGGCGACACCTGGAAGGGCGACACCTGGAAGCTGGGCGGTGGATCGACATGGATCACCGGCTCCTATGACCCCGAGTTGAAGACGGTCTATTGGGGCATCGGCAACCCCGGCCCGTTCAACGCGGCGGGGCGGCCGGGCGACAATCTCTTTACCTGCTCCGTGGTCGCGCTCGACCCCAAGACAGGGAAGATCAAGTGGCACTATCAGTTCTCGCCGAACAACCCATTCGACTATGACGCCGTCGCCGAGATGGTGCTCGCCGACATCAACGTCGACGGCAAGCCGACCAAGGTGCTGATGGATGCCAATCGCAACGGCTTCTTCTATGTGCTCGACCGCACCAACGGCAAGCTGCTGGCAGCCAATCCCTATGTGAAGGTGAACTGGGCGACCGGCATCGACATGAAGACCGGCCGTCCGATCGAGACTGACGTCACCAAGGATGCGCGCGAGGGCAAGAAGGTCACGGTCTATCCGTCGATCCTCGGCGGCAAGAACTGGGAGCCGATGTCGTTCAATCCGCAGACCGGACTGGCCTACGCCAACACGCTGCTGTTCGGCGGCCATTACAAGACCGTGGACGCCACCTACAAGGCCGGCGAGTGGTATGTCGGCATGGACCTCACCGATCTCTGGGATTGGGGCACCGGGCCGCGCGGCGCGCTCAAAGCGATCGATCCCCTGACCGGCAAGGCCAAGTGGGAAGTGCCGAGCGACATTCCGCGCTTCTCGGGCGTGTTGTCGACCGCCGGCGGCGTCGTATTCTCCGGCCAGTTGACCGGCGAGTTCGAGGCATTCGACGCCGACTCCGGCAAGAAGCTCTGGCAGTTCCAGACCGGTTCCGGCATCGAAGGACAACCGGTGACCTGGCAACAGGACGGCGTGCAGTATGTCGCCGTGGCGAGCGGCTATGGCGGCGTGTACTCCTTGTTCTCCGGTGACGAGCGGTTGGCCAAGGTGCCGCCCGGCGGATCGCTGTGGGTGTTCGCTGTCAAGAAGTAAGGCGGCAAGATGGAAGGACGTTACGGCTGGGCGGCGGCATTCGCCGCCCTTGCCATCGCTGTGATGGCGATTGCGGCCGCGCAACGCGCGACAGCACAACAGGCAGCTTCGGCGCAAGCCAAACCCGGCCCGGCAACCGCCGATCAGGGAATGATCGACAAGGGCAAGGTGATTTTTGCAGAGCATTGCTCGCACTGCCACGGATTCAACATGGTCAATGCGGGTACGGTCACGCCCGACCTGCGCAAGTTTCCCGACGTCAGACCGCGGTTCGTCACGACGGTGAAGCAGGGCAAGAACAACCGGATGCCGCCTTGGGGCGACATTTTAAGCGACGACGACATCGCAAACCTGTGGGCCTACGTGTCCAGCCGGAGGAGCCAATGAGACGCTCGTTGACGGCCATCTGTGCGGGCGCGCTGTTTTCGGCTGCGCTATTGGCGATGGCGGACCGGCATGCCGACGCATCCGACGACGTTTTGAAGGTGTGTCTCGACGAAGACCTGCCGCCGGCTTCCGTGCACCAGCGCGGCAAGCCGGAAAGCGGGTTTGACGTCCTGCTGGCACAGGCCGTGGCAAAGCAGTTGCAACGGCCGCTCAGCATCCAGTGGTTCGAGAGCAAGCTGGACGAGGATTCAAGCCCCGCGCTGGAGGCCAATGCGCTGCTGTCGGACGGCCGTTGCGCGTTGCTCGGCGGTTACCCGCTGACCAAGGATTCACTCGTCGTACCCGGCGTCAAGACGGCCAAGCTTCCCGATTTCGACGGCGCGACGAGGGATGATCGCCGACGCCGTGTCACGCTCGGCGTTCTTGCACCCAGCCGGCCCTACGTCTATTCGGCCCTCACCGTCGTGCTCGGCAGCAAAGCACGCGATCGCCATATCAAAGACCTCGGCGATCTTGCGGAACTCCGGATCGGGATCGAGAGCGGCACGCTGGCGGATGCCATTTTGATGAACTTCGACAAGGGCAGGCTGATCGACCAGATCACCCATCTGGTGCCGGGACGGAGCGATCTGCTTGGCGCGCTTGAGCACGGCGAACTCGACGCGGCTCTGGTGGACCTGCGCCGCCTCGATGCCTATCGCGCCACGCATCCCGACAGCAATCTCGCGGCGAGCGGCTATTACTATCCCATCGGAGCCAATCGCGCCTATGTCGGTCTTGCCAGCGACCCAACGCTTATCGCTGCCGTCAACAAGGCGCTGTCCGATCTCGAAGCGAGTGGCACAATCGAGCAGTTCGCCCGAACTGCCGGTCTCACTTACCTGAAGCCCCGTGAGCCCATCGTACTCGGCGACGTCATGCAGCAGATATTGCAGAAGTGAGTATCGCCTGATTTTGCTCCGGAGCTGTCAGCGATCGGCTGTCCCAAATGCCAGCAACACGTTGCCAGGAACGCCGCTCCATTGCGCGTAACCCGAATTGACGTAGAGCATGCCGTCCACGACGACGGGGCCAGCTCCATCGATCGCACCGCCGTGTCCCGAAACACCGTTGACGGTGACATAGTCGCGGGCTGTGTCGAATTCCCAAAGCAGTCGCGCGTCGTCTGTCGCATAGGCTCGCAGATAACCGCTAACGCCGCCCGCGAAAACGACTCCCGGAATAACGGTGACGGCCGCGGAAAGCGCCGGGCTGCACCGGTCGCGGTCTTCGCAGGAAACCGGTGATACTTGCATTGTCACCTTTCCATCTGACAGGTCGAGCGCGAAAAGGCCTCCGCCTTGCGTAGGATCGAGGCGCCGGGTGCCGTCACGTAGAAACCGCACGTCGGAATTCGCGATGTAGATGCGATCCTGATCGGCCGCGGAACCCCACTCCATGCCGCCGAGCGGACCGCCCTTACCCACCCGCGTTTGCCAAAGCAACTTTCCTTGCGCGTCGGGATCGAAGGCGTGAACAACACCCGATTTTTGGCCAACGACAAGTACGCGGCGCCCGTCGCGCAAGCTGACCAATATCGGCGACTGCCCGAAGTCGTGGTCTGGGCCGTGGTCTTCAGGACAGTTGGTTTGGGTTGCGCCGAAACAGGCCACCACGAAGCTGTCCTTGGGTGTTGCTTGCTGATGCCAGAGCATTTGACCTGTCTTCAGATCGAAGGCGACGATGGCATCGCTGGTGTCCGCCGCAGGGTTCGAATAGGAATTGCCTGTCGCGACATAGAGTGCGCCACGTTGGACATCGATGGTCGGAGACGACCAGACCGACGCGCCGGACGGACCATGAAGCTGGACGCCCGCAGCATTCTTGCTGGTTGGGTGCGGTGCTTCCGAAATCGTGTAGGCCTTCCAGATTTGCCGGCCGGTCGTCGCATCCAGCGCAGCGACGCTTCCGCGAAAGGTGCAGCATTCGTAACTGGGTCGCGATCCCGTCGCTTCTTCGATCGAGGAAACCGGCACGTAGACAACACCGGAAAACAGGGTCGGAGCCCCCGTGACTCTGGCTGCCGGATGGTCTTCCACCTTCGTCTTCCAAACCAATGCGCCCGTTGTCGCACTCACGGCATAGGCATTTGCGCGCAGGTCGCCAAAATACAAAAGCCGATCATTGCCGGAGAGCGCGCCGAAGGCGATTGCCGTGCGAACCGGCGCATCGGTTGCAAATGTCCACAGCGTGCATCCGGTCCTGGCGTCGAGCGCGTGCAGTTTACTGTCGGCCCCTCCGACAAACAGCACTTTGCCAATGACGGTGGGCTGGGCAATGGCTGAGGTCGCTCCCGGAAATCCAAACGCCCACTTTAACTGCAGTTTCGATACCTGATCTGGTGTCAACCGTGCCATTTCGAGGGGTTGGAAACGGCTGTTATTGATATCCGCGCCCCAGCCGTTCCATTGCGGTCCCTCGAGCAACCCTGCAACCGGGAGCGTGCGATCGGCGCACTCTGCGGTGGATTGGCTTCGAGCAACGGGCAGGGGGCCGCTCGGGTTGTTGCCCGTCACGAAGGAGGCGATCGCCTTGCGCTCGTCAGCCGTTCGCCCTCTCGCCATATCGGCCATGCTGCCCGACGTCATGACTCCAAGAACATGCTCGAAGGTCATCGCCCGCAGCGCGCTGCGGCCAGGTATCCGGCTCTGCTCGCCATTGGCGTCATGGCACGACGCGCAATGCTCAGTGTAAAGAGCGGCCCCGTTCTGCTGTGCCGGCGCCGGCAGACAGGATGCAACGAGCAACGAGGTGACGACGACGCTTAATCTCATGACTGCTCCTCATCGTGGGGACAATTGCCGCATTCAGGAAGCACAATCATAAATTTTAACGTGATGGTTCAGTTCGACAAGCTCAAACTGCTCGCGAGGACGAGCGGTCGCGTCTCATCAGAGACGGATTGCCGGGGCGGTCAGTGTCCGTCGGGCGTGCGGACACCGCCCCAGTTGTCGCGCACCTGCTGGTAGTGAACGCCAGGGTCATAGGTCTGCGTCGAAAGATGCAGCACCTGCGGCGATAGCCGTCCGATGGCGTTGAGGACCGCGTAGGAAGCAACGACACGGTCATGCTGCGCCGTCACCAGCGCGACGCGGGCATTCACCAGCGCCTGTTGGGCATTCAGGATATCGATCACGGTGCGCTGGCCGACCTGGGCTTCCTTGCTCGTGCCGAGATAAGCGAGCTCGGAGGCCTGGACCTGAGACTGTGCGGCGGCTACCTGCGCCTTGCCCGCCACCAACTGGCCCCACGCCGTGACGAGGTCGGCTCGCGCCTGATCGCGAACCTGCTCCATGGTGAGACGCTGCTGCTCCAGCGTTTCCTTCGATTGCCGGATCAGCGAGTATTCCGCTCCGCCCTGATAGACCGGGACGTTGAGCTGAGCGGTGGCTGCCGCGGTAAACTGGTTGATGGTCGTGATGCTCGGGTCCCAGACCTTGGAGACCGCCGCCTGCAACGAGACCGTCGGAAACAGCGCGCCTTCGTTGATTTTCACGGTGAGAAAACTGACGTCGACGCCGTACATGGCGGACGTCACGTTGGGGTTTTCGCGGCGCGCCAGTTCGATCGCGCCGCCGACGGTTGCCGGGAGATAGCGGTCGACCGGCGAAGCGGGCTGGAGGCTCACCGGATCATTGCCGATGATGCGGCGGAAATTCGCCCGCGTGGTCGTCAGCGTCGAGACGGCCGCAAGCTCCTGGCTCTGGGCTGCGGCCAGCTGCGCTTCCGACTGGGCCACGTCGGTCGGCGTCACCAGCCCCGCGCTGAACCGGTCGCGGGTCTGTTTCAAGGTCAGCTCGAGCACTTTGGTATTGCTGCGCTGGACTTCCAGGATTGCGGCGTCGCGCAGGTAATCCATGTAGATCGTGGCCGCCGCAAGCAAAACCGACTGCTCCAGCAGCCGCAGGCCTTCGCGCGCGCCAAAAACCTGACTCTCGGCGGCGCGCGTCTTGTTGGCGGTCTGATTGCCGTTGTAGAGGGTCTGGGTAGCGGTGAGGCCGACCGCGTGCGGACTGTTCGTCCCCGCGAAGACCTTGGGCGTACCGACGGCAGATGTTTCGTCGGTGTATTGATAACCGCCGCTCAAGGTCGCAGTGACCTTCGGACGATAACCGGCAAGCGCCTGAGGGACATTTTCATCGGTCGCGCGAACGAGAGCGCGCTGGGCGTTGAGTTGCGGATTGCTC
>NZ_JBAVCF010000661.1:0-1795 GCF_049586575.1 Bradyrhizobium sp. | reverse complement strand
CTCCGATGCGAGCTTCGGAATCAAAGGAGCTCTAGTAACTTATTGATTCTAGTGCGGCCTTGAATTTGAAGTTCCTATAAAGCGATTGCGGCAACACTGATAGGAACTTCAAATTCGCCGCACTAGTTGGGGCGGTTGGCCTTTTCCCGCATGCGATAGAACTTGAGCGCCGTCTGCGCCGTTACCGGCTGCAGCCGGAAGAAGTTGGCGAAGGTGATGTCGAGTTGCTGCCGCGAAGAGCCGTTGACGCCGGCATGCAGCAAAAGAAGCTTCATCGTCGTCGCCCAGGAGATATCGATCGCGCGGGCCAGAACGACAATCTGCTCGGTCTGGTTCTGGACGAAAGCCCGCTCCACCACGCCGACCGGGAGGTCGCACATCAAGGATAGCGCGGCGACCACCTTGTCGAAGCTGCCTGCGTCGGCGAAAGCGAGCAGTTGCGCTTCGTTCAGCTTGCCCGCGGCGTTCAGCTCGCGCACCAGATGCCGGGCTTGCGAAAACTCGTTCGAGCCGGCACGCGCCTTGGTCTGGATATGGTCAGTGGCCTGCGCCACTATCGACTTGATCAAGCCGGCGCGGCGGGGGTCTGCCTCGATAAGCTGGTTCTTGACCGCTTCCGAGGCGTCGACAAACAGCTTGACCAGGTTTTGGCGCGGAATATCCGGGCGCGACCAGACGCAGAGGGCAAGATCGCCGTCGTCGCAGGCTTTGTGGACCAGCGTTGATACGCCGAATTCGGAGAATTTCGCGCCGGCATTATGTGCGGTCGCGGAGACCACGGCGCGGTTGCCACGATCGACCAGGACGTCGGTCACGGCTTCCGTCAGAATCTTGCGGCCGGAGATCGCGAGCAGGTGGTCCTGGCTTTGGGTCCTGGCATTGTCGACCAGGGTATCGACGTCGATCCGCTCGCTATGGGTGAGGACCGGTCCGGCGACCTCGATGGCGGCATCGGCGGCCAGCAGACGAACGACCCCGCGCGGCGCATCGGGCAATTTTGCGATACGGCTGCCGAACTGGGCGCGGGCCGCGCTTTCGATGTTCTGAAGCAGCCTGCCCATCACGACATCGAACAGCGCGATCTGGTCTTCGGTGAATGTCCCGGACTTCAGGACAAAGAGGTCGGTCACCTTGCGCAGGACCTCGGCGCGCCGCGCCAGATTCTTGTCGCCAAGGGCATCCTCGAGCTGATCGATCAAACCGGTCTGCGCGGTCATGAGAAGATACTTTCTGTATCGAAAATTCGCATTCCGGTCAGGCCATCATGGCTTGCTGTTCCGGCGAATAGCGGGCGACGAAATCGAGCCGGAAGGCTGGCACCGGCCGGCCGAAGAGATAGCCCTGCGCGAGTTCGACGCGGGCTTCGCGCATGTATTCGAACTGCTGCTGGGTCTCGATGCCTACCACGGTCGTAATCTTTCCAAGGCCTTGTGCGAGTGCGAGCACCGACGATACCACCGCCGCATAGTCGCGGCGCTCCAGAACGCCCTGGGTGAAGGTCCGGTCGATCTTGATCTTGTCGAACGGGAAATTCGCCAGGTACGTCACGGAAGAATAGCCGGTGCCAACATCGTCCCGCGCCAAGGATACACCGAGATTCTTAAGCTGGCGTATCGTCGCCCTATGGGCCTCCTGGTTTTCCAGCAGCGAGGTTTCGGTGATTTCGAGCTCCAGCCGCTCCGGGGCGAGGCCGCTTTCGACCAGTGCGCACAGGATGACGTCAAAAAGGTTGCCCTTCTTGAACTGCACCGCGGAGATGTTGATCGCCAGGTTGACGTGGGAAGGCCATTTGGCG
>NZ_JBAVCF010000660.1:0-1990 GCF_049586575.1 Bradyrhizobium sp. | reverse complement strand
GAGAGCTTTGAGAGGTTGAACAGGGAATTGGGACTGGCAAAGGGAACGCCGTTGTCGGTGCGGATGGCCCGCGGCAGGCCAAACTCCTTGAATACGCTCTCAAACACCGGGAAGGCATAGACTTCCCCCGTTGCGGAACGGAAACATCGCGAAACGACAATGACCGGTGTGATCTTCGACCAGCTCGTGAACCATCTGATTTGAGGTACCAATCGGTGGAACGAGTTCTTGCCGATATCGATACGGCGATTGTGCTCTCGAGCTTCCTGGACATCGCGTGCTCCTTGTCTTTGGCACCCCTTCTCAGCATTCTATTGCTGGTGGGGCAGGAGCACGGCCGGACCATCCCATTAACGGTAGATCCACCCCCACAGCCCGCTAGAGCGGGATGAATTTAGGTTGAGCATATCCCGCGTTTTCGAAGTAGTTGGCACATTCGTTTGGCATAAAGGCTGTGAGCGCCTGCCCGATTGCGGCCCAGACGGCCTCGACGGTTCGTGCGGCGGCTTTGCGCAGGAGGTGCTTGAGCTTGGCGAAGACCTGCTCGATAGGGTTCAGATCGGGCGAATATTTCGGCAGAAAGAAGAGCTTTGCGCCAACCGAGCGGATGAGTGCTCGCACGACTTTACCTTTGTGGCTGCCGAGATTGTCCATGATGACGATGTCCCCGGGCTGCAGGGTCGGGAGCAGAACTTTCTCGACGTAAACTGTGAAGCTCTCACCGTCGATCGGGCCATCGAGAACCCATGGTGCCTCGATCCGATCGTAGCGCAATGCGGCCAGGAAGGTTGTGGTCTTCCAGTGACCGTGCGGGACTTTGGCTGTGAGCCTGGTGCCGCACGGCGCCCAGCCCCGCAAGGTGGCCATGTTGGTCTTGGTCCAGGTCTCGTCGATGAAGACCAGGCGCTCAGGATCGATCTGGCCCTGATACTTCTGCCATTGCGCGCGCCGGCGGGCGACGTCAGGACGGTCGCGTTCGCTGGCGACGACGCTTTTTTTTGAAGCTCAGATTCTCGGCGTGGACGAACTCCCACACTGACCGGTAGTCGACCTTCAGCCCGCGCTCGGCGAGTTCGGCGACAAGCCCGCGCAAGGTGAAGTCCCTTGCCCTGGTGCGCTCCAGCAACCAATCACGGTGTTTCCCCGAAATCTTCTTCGGCTTGTGCCCGCCCATCTGGCCCGGCGCAACGCTGCCGGTCTCTCGGAAGCGCCGAACCCAGAGAATGGCCGTGTTGACGCCCACCCCAAATTGCGCCGCCGCCCGATGGCAGGACAGACCACCCGGATCGACTGCCGCAACTACCCGCTCACGAAGATCCATCGAATAAGGTTTGCCCATCCATGCTGACCTCCTCCAGCCAGCATGTTGAATCAGAGCCGCCCTGATTTGGGAATCCCAAATCGAATCAACCTAACCTCATCCCGCTCTAGCGGCCCGCATTTCCCAACTTCCGTCCCTTACGCACTGCCTCCTTTATCAGCGCATCAGTCGCGGCCTTGACATAGGCGGCATCATCACCCGGCAGGAACTGACTCTCGACGTTCAGCATGATGACACCGAGCGCCAGCGCCTGAGGCCGATTACCAGCGGTCCATAACTGGCGGGAGACATCTCGAACCTCCTTTAAAATTCGCTCCCGGTCCCCGCTACTGGCTTGTGCATAGCCCTCGTTAACGGGGGCATAAGTTGATTTGAGGTGGTTGAAATATGCCGACTTCTGTTCATCGTTTAAGCGTCGATCCGCCGCTTTAGATCATCATATTGGCTTCGCGGAACGTTGCCACGCACCTTTCAACATCCGGTGGGCTGGATTTTCTCGGTGTGGTGCTACGTCTCGAATAATTGCACCCGAGACACCAAGCTGGCTCATGCCGATCCAAGCCGCTCACCCGACGAAGATGGGACCGCGCCAGCGATTTAGAGTCGACCGGGCTCAATAACAACTGCACTGGTAGCCTTCGTTCGCGCGGGTCTATGGCAGACGACGGA
>NZ_JBAVCF010000659.1:0-4013 GCF_049586575.1 Bradyrhizobium sp. | reverse complement strand
TTCTTCCAGATGTGGCAGGATTTCGATGGCGGCAAACACGACAAGTTTGTCTGGGTTGAGGAAACCATCGGCACCGGATCGAATGGCGCGCCTGTTCCGGCTGGCGGGTTCAATCCCAAGGAAGGCGCCATCTCGATGGGCTTCTACAACATGAATCCCTTCACCGACGCTTCGGGCAAGCCGCAGCCCGGTGACGCACCATTCTTCAAATCGCTCGCCGACCAGTATGCAATCAGCGACAATTATCACCAGGCGATCATGGGTGGCACGGGTGCCAATTTCCAGGCCATCGTTTCGGGCCACGCGGCGTTCTTCACCAACCCGAACAGCCTCAACGGCGCCGCCGCCGTCCCCTTCAGCAACCAGATCGAAAATCCAGATCCGGTCGGGGGAACGAATAATTACTACACCCAGGACGGCTACAGTGGCGGCTCGTATGTCAACTGTTCCGATCCGAGTGCACCCGGGGTCGCATCGGTGAACGAACAGCTCTATCGCCACGGCATTTCGAACAGCAACTGCGCGCCGGGTCACTACTATCTCGTCAACAACTACAACATGTATTGGAACCAGACGAGCAGCAATCCGCAGGCTCTCGGCCCGACCTCCTTCGTCTTGCCGCCGCAAAGCCTGCCGACCATCGCGGACGTCATGACCGCCAAGGGCGTGTCGTGGAAATATTACAGCGGCGATCGCGGCAATGATCCGACCGTTTTCGCCAACTCGGTGGACGGCGTGCCGCTGCTGTTCCATTTCTACTGCGGAATTTGCGACCCGCTCACGGGTTATTTGAGCATCATGAAGAACCCGTCAGAGGAAGCGAAGCTGCAGAATTACGGCGCGTTTCTGAACGACGTTCAAAGCAACACGCTGCCGGCGGTGTCGTTCGTTCGTCCGTTCGAAACGCTTGCCGGACATCCGGCGGATTCGACGAGCGACAATTATGAAAAATTCCTGCAGACGTTGATCGATCGGGTGAAGGGCAATCCTGAACTCTGGAATTCGACCGCGATCTTCATCACCACCGACGAAGGCGGTGGCTATTACGATTCCGGCTATATCCAGCCGGTCGACTTCCTTGGCGACGGCACACGCATTCCGCTCATTGCAGTTTCACCCTTCGCCAAGAAGGGGTATGTCGACCACACTTACTACGACCATGTCTCGTTGTTGAAGTTCATCGAAAAGAACTGGGATCTTCCGAAAATCTCGAATCGGAGCCGCGACAATCTCCCGAACCCGATCCATGACCGCGACGACAACCAGTACAAGCCCGAAAATAGCCCGGCCATCGGCGATCTCATGAACCTGTTTGCCTTCGACCATGGCCGTGACGGCGATCACGATGCCGACGACCGCGATCACGATCACGATCATCACTAGGTCTCTTTGTTGATCTGATGTCGGCCGACGGATTGTCGGCAGAGTTAAAGGGCTGCGCTCAACCGGACGCAGCCCTTTGCTCACCCTCCGGTTCGCGTTGCGCGAAAGTATAGGGGGCTAGTTACTTGTCGGCGATCATTGCAGGAGCCTGCAAGGTGGAAGTCTTACACGCGGCGTAGGTCGTGGGTCTTACAGAACGCGCTGAGGGCGCTCACAATGGTTGGCCATTTGCTTCAGCTACCCGCGATCAGGTTCTTGAAAACCACGCTCCGGAAGACATTCATCAAGCGGGCGTTCTTGTCGACACGCATGTCTCGATTTATGCGCCTCTGCACGTCTCCTTCTTTCCTTCATCGTCCTTCTGCCTAAGCTTGCCTTACGCTGGGCAGTCGCGCGCGCAGGAGGTCAAGCTCGGCGCGACCATACATTTGCCGGTTCACGAGTTTGAGCTTGGTGACTTGGCCTTCGGTCTGTCCGTTCGGCGAATTTCCACCCCAAAAATTTGAAGGAAGGCCAACACATAATAGCCATATGATCGTACGTATATAATACACGAATTTCGCAAACGGGTTTTTAACAATTTGTAGTTAATCATAATTGGATCGATAGCTTCGATTTTACCAAGCGCGGCATTCGGGGGATTATGGACAGTTCAATTTGGACGCTCAAGGTCAAGATCAGCATAGCCGCCATAGCACTTTTTGGACTCGGGGGGGCTGTTGTAGGAAGCATGTCCTACATCACGATAAGCACGCTTAGCGAGACGGCTCGCAACGCCAAACTCGACGGTGCTGCAAGGGAAGGCGTCGCGATTCTCAAGGAGATCGGGTCTCGGATGAGCACCTATACAGACATCCTTTCAACGCATCCCGATATCAGCGGGGCGGTGTTGCGCAACGATCCCGCGGAGCTTGAGAAGGTGTTCGTACGAGAGTTCAAGACGCTAAATAGTTCCGATCCAGCCGTAGCGTCAATGGAAGCTACTGATGCCAAAGGCATCGTCATTATGCGTGGCCACAACCCAGCGAAGAAGGGCGACAACAAAGCCGCAATGCCTCAGATCAAGGCGGCGTTGTCAGGCAACGCAGCAGCGGGGTTGACGATATCCCCAACCTCTGGCGAAGCCGCTGAAGATAGCGTTCGACCGATTAAGGTTGGCGATCGTGTTGTCGGCACCCTAAAAATTGGTGCGTACTTCGAGCCTGAGACGGCTTCCGAGCTGAAAAAAAAGATTGGTCTGGATATTGCCTTTTTCGCCGAGGGAAAGATGACCGCGTCGACGTTGGACAAAGACGTAGTTATTGGGATTCCCGAGACTGCGGCTAATTTGGCTAAATCTGGAACACCAGCACTATTTTCAGTTGACGTCCGCGGAGTTTCATACACGACGAAGCTGGTCCATCTCGCGAGCGATGCTGGCAACGGAATGATGGTCGGCTTTCTCGTCGACAACAGCAACGTTGACGCAGAAAAGCGGGAGTTTCTCAGTTCTATGGCGCTCAAGGGCGCGCTCGGCCTCGCTCTGATTTTGCCAGTCGTACTGATGTTTGCGCATTTTGCAATTCGTCAACTTCTCCAGCTCGCAACCGCAATGAAATGTATCGCAGACGGTGACTTCGATGTGTCTATTCCTTATACCGGGCGCGGCGACGAGATCGGAGTGATGGCGAGGACCGTTGCTGTGTTCAAGACCAATTCCATCGATCGGGTTCGACTTGAAAATCAACAGAGGGACGTTGAGTCAAGCGCCGCTGCTGCACGTAAGTCGGAAATGGAAACGCTTGCGGGAAATTTAGAGTCCGCTGTTAGCGCAATCGTTGAGACTGTGTCTTCGGCATCGGTCGAACTGGAAGCTGCAGCATCGACGCTGATGCACAACGCGACGGCAACACAGCAGCTCTCGGCGAACGTAGCAAGCGCGTCCGAAGTGGCCTCATCAAACGTCCAATCCATCGCTTCGGCAACCGAAGAACTTACCTCATCGGTTAATGAGATAGCTCGTCAGGTTAATGATTCCGGCAACATCGCCCGCGAGGCGGTTGCTCAGGCGCTCCAGACTGACGCGCGCATTGGTGCACTGCTGCAGGCAGGAAGCCGTATCGGCGATGTCGTCAAGCTCATCAATGCCATCGCCGAACAAACTAACCTTTTGGCATTGAACGCCACCATCGAGGCAGCGCGAGCCGGGGAGGCAGGGCGCGGCTTTGCCGTGGTTGCGCAAGAGGTCAAGGCGCTTGCCGCCCAGACTGCCAAGGCCACTGACGAAATCGGAAGCCAGATTGCAGGCATGCAGACGGCAACCCAGGATTCGGCTGCGGCAGTTAAGGAAATCGGCGCGACGATTGGTGATATCTCGCAGATCGCTTCGACAATCGCAGGCACGATCCAGGAGCAGAGCGCAGCGACGCAGGAAATTGCCCGCAATGTACAGCACGCCGCGGGAGGTACTTCAAAGGTAGCCAACAATATCCGCGAAGTCACCGAGGCTGCATCCGAGACGGGCTCGGCGTCGAGCCAAGTCCTATCTTCCGCGCAGGCGTTGTCCGCAGAAGGAGTCAAACTGAAGTCTGAGATCTCGAAATTCCTGGCGATGATCCGTGCCGCCTAGTGGAGTGGATTTGACATTCGCT
>NZ_JBAVCF010000658.1:0-5718 GCF_049586575.1 Bradyrhizobium sp. | reverse complement strand
GGATTAATATGTTACAAAAACGTGTTGTAGATTGAAACTTCTGTTATATATTGGAGCGCAACAAACCCGGAGATCGGCGCATGTACACTCAGGCGCTCAATGGCTCGGAAGGCGAGGAGCGAACAGTCGAGGGGGGTGCGAGGGGCGCGCAATTCCAGGCGCGGATCGATGCCGAAGATCGTATCGAACCGAACGACTGGATGCCACCAGCCTATCGCAAGACGCTGACGCGGCAGATCTCGCAGCACGCCCATTCCGAAATCGTCGGCATGCTGCCGGAGGGCAACTGGATCACCCGCGCGCCGTCGCTGCGCCGCAAGGCGGCGCTGTTGGCCAAGGTTCAGGATGAATGCGGTCACGGCCTTTATCTCTACGCCGCCGCTGAAACGCTCGGCAGTTCTCGCGAGGAACTCGTCGACCAGATGCTGGCCGGAAAGGCCAAATATTCCTCCATCTTCAATTACCCGACGCTGACCTGGGCGGATATCGGCGTGATCGGCTGGCTTGTCGATGGCGCTGCGATCATGAACCAGATCCCGCTCTGCCGTTGTTCCTATGGTCCCTATGCCCGCGCGATGATCCGTGTGTGCAAGGAGGAATCCTTTCACCAGCGGCAGGGCTATGAAATCATGCTGACACTCTGCCGTGGCTCAGACGAGCAGAAGGCGATGGCGCAGGACGCGTTGAATCGCTGGTGGTGGCCGGTGCTGATGATGTTCGGTCCGCCCGACAGCACGAGCCAACACAGCGACACCTCCACGCGATGGAAGATCAAGCGCTTCTCCAATGACGAACTGCGTCAGAAATTCGTCGATGCCACGGTGCCGCAGGCGCACTATCTCGGGCTGACTATCCCCGACGCGAGCATGAAATTGAATGAAGCGAGCGGGCATTGGGAATACAGCGCGATCGACTGGACTGAATTCAAAGAGGTGCTGGCCGGCAACGGCCCATGCAACCGCGACCGGTTGGCGGCGCGGCGCAAGGCCCATGAAGAGGGCGCTTGGGTGCGCGAGGCCGCCGCCGCCTATGCCGAAAAGCACAGGTTTCGTCAGGCCGCAGAAGCCGCCGAGTAAGAGCCAGGGAGGTCAGCGATGGCCACGCCGAACACGCCGCTATGGGAAGTTTTCATTCGCAGCCGCAATGGGTTGGCGCACAAGCATGTCGGATCGTTGCATGCGACCGATGCCACGCTGGCGCTTCAAGCCGCCCGCGACGTCTACACGCGCCGCGGCGAGGGGCTGTCAATCTGGGTGGTGCCATCGAGTGCCATCACCGCGTCCGACCCGGCCGAGAAGGGAATGATGTTCGAACCGGCGGAATCGAAGATTTACCGTCATCCGACATTTTACGAGGTGCCCGAAGAAGTCGGGCATATGTAGATGGCGATGCCATCGATCCAGGTCAGTGAAACCCCGCTGGTGCTGTATGTGCTGCGCCGCGCCGACGATGCTTTGATTCTGGGGCACCGGCTGTCGGAGTGGTGCGGTCATGCGCCGATGCTCGAAGAAGACATGGCGCTCGCCAATATGGGCCTCGATCTTCTGGGGCAGGCGCGCGAACTCTATTCTTACGCAGCGCAAATCGAAGGCAACGGTAACGACGAAGACAAGCTCGCCTATCTTCGCGATGTCAGGCACTACCGCAATCTCCTGCTGGTCGAGCAGCCGAACGGCGATTTTGCGCATACCATCGCGCGACAGTTTTTCTATTCCGCCTTCTCTGATCCTTATTGGCGCACGATGACGAAATCTTCCGATCCGACGCTGGCGGCGATCGCCGCCAAATCGGAAAAGGAAAGCGCCTATCATTTGCGGCATTCGTCGGAATGGATACTCCGGCTCGGCGACGGCACTCCGGAAAGCCACGCCCGCATGCAGGCTGCCATCGACAACCTCTGGGCCTTCACCGGAGAGATGTTCGAGACCGATGATAGCGAGCGTGCCCTGATCGAGACGGGTATAGCGATTGATCCGGCCGCCTTGCGTCCGCAATGGCTCAAGGCGGTCTCCGGAATTGTGGGTGAAGCGACACTTGTGCTGCCCAAATCAGAATGGATGCAGGAAGGCGGGCGCAGCGGGCGGCACAGCGAGCATCTCGGCCACTTATTGAGCGAGTTGCAATCGTTGCAGCGAGCGTTCCCCGGTGCGTCATGGTGACCGATGTGGCCGACCATGCAGAAACACGGCAGCGCGCCTGGGACATCGCGGCTCAGGTCGTCGACCCCGAAATTCCCGTGCTCACGATCGCCGATCTCGGCGTGCTACGCGACGTCGTCGTTAGCGATGGCCGGATCGAAGTGACGATCACGCCGACCTATTCCGGTTGTCCCGCGATGAACATGATCGCGCTTGAAATCGAGCTGGCGCTGGAGCGTGAGGGGTTTCGAGATTCAAAAATTCGTACCACCTTGTCGCCGGCCTGGACGACTGACTGGATGAGCGAGGACGGCCGCCGCAAGCTGCGCGAATATGGCATCGCACCGCCGCAGGCTACAATGTCGCGGCGCGCGTTGTTCGGGGTGGAGCAAGTCGCGTGCCCGCAATGCGGCTCCGGCAACACCGAAGTGCTTTCCGAATTCGGCTCGACGTCCTGCAAGGCGCTATGGCGCTGCAAGAGCTGCCGCGAGCCCTTCGACTATTTCAAGTGTCATTGATGTCAGCGCCCCGTTTCCACCGTCTGGCCGTCAACGATCTGCGCCGCGAAACGTCCGATGCGGTTTCCCTGACCTTTGCGATCCCGCAGGAGCTTCAAGACGATTATCGCTTTGCTCCCGGCCAATATCTGACCCTGCGAACGACGATGGAGGGCGAGGAAGTGCGCCGCTCCTATTCGATCTGTTCGGGGCCCGACGACGGCGAATTGCGCATCGCGGTGAAAAAGGTCGATGGCGGCGCTTTCTCAAGCTGGGCAGCGGATGAACTGAAAAGTGGCGACGAAGTCGACGTCATGACGCCGACCGGGCGCTTCGGCGTTGCGCCTGCGCCCGAAGCCGCGCGGATCCATGTCGGTTTTGCAGCCGGTTCCGGCATCACGCCTATTCTCTCAATCATCAAGGGCGTGCTGGCACGCGAACCGAACAGCCGGTTCTTTCTGTTTTACGGCAACCGTTCGACCGGAGGCATGCTGTTCCGTGAAGCGCTGGAGCAACTGAAAGATCGCTTCATGGAGCGGCTTTCGGTCTTTCACGTCATCTCGGGCGAGGAGCAGGATATTCCGATCCTGTATGGCCGGCTGGACGGCGAGAAGGTGAGGGTGCTGCTGCGCTCGCTGGTGCCGGCGGCCAGCATCGATCACATCTTCATTTGCGGTCCTACCGCTATGAGCGAGGAGATCGAGGCGACCTGTCGCGATATCGGCGTCCCCGCAGACCGCATTCACATCGAGCGATTTGTTTCCGGACTTGGCGGCAAGCCGCGGCCGAAGGCGGTTTTGCCGGCAAGCGCGCCGCCAAAGGCGTTTGCTGCGCTGATCATCGATGGCAAGCGCCGCGAGGTGCCGGTCGCCGCGGACGAGGCGATTCTCGATGCCGCGTTACGCGCCGGCGTCGACCTGCCGTTCGCCTGCAAGGGCGGGATGTGTTCGACCTGCCGGGCCAAGCTTGTCGAGGGCGAAGCGAGAATGGAGGTCAACTATTCGCTCGAGCCATGGGAACTCGAAAAGGGGTTCATCCTCACCTGCCAGGCTCGGCCCGTGAGCGATCGGGTCGTGGTAGATTACGACCATGTTTAGCCAATAGCAGCCCAACCAACGGAGAAGATCGCAGTGAACGCCAGCGCGCAGTTATCGCCCGACGATCTCGCCCGCGCCTGTGCGGATGCGATGTGGAAGGACGACGACGCCAGCAGGGGGCTGGGCATGAAGATTATCGAAGTGAGCGCGGGCCAGTCGACGCTGACGATGACGGTCGAGCCGCATATGGTCAACGGTCAGCGGATCGCTCATGGCGGCTTCATCTTTGCGCTTGCCGATTCGGCCTTCGCCTTTGCCTGCAACACCCACAACGAACGCGTCGTCGCCGCCGAGGGCAACATCACCTTCATCCGGCCGGGCAAGCTCGGCGACGTTCTGGTCGCACGAGCGCGCGAGATTTCGCGCATCGGGCGCTCCGGCATCTACGACGTGCAGGTCACCGCAGGCGATGTGGTGATCGCTGAATTTCGCGGTCATTCCCGCAGCGTTGGCGGCTCGTGGCTGCCGGCGCCGGGGATCGACGCCAATCAAAAATAAACTGCCGCAAAACAATATTTTGAGGAAACGCACGATGTCGACCAAACCTGAATCTGGATCGAGCGGCTACCTCCCGGAGATGGATGACGCCGAGCGCGCCTCGCGCGACGAAATCACGGCGTTGCAGATCAAGCGCCTGGCCTGGTCGCTTGCACACGCCTACGACAATGTCGCGCATTACAAGGCAGCCTTTGACGAGGCCGGCGTGCATCCGTCGGATTTCAGGCAGTTGTCGGATCTCGCCAAATTTCCGTTCACGGTGAAGACGGATCTGCGCGACAATTATCCGTTCAACATGTTTGCGGTCCCCCGCGAGCAACTGGTTCGAGTCCACGCCTCTTCAGGCACGACCGGCAGGCCGATCGTGGTCGGATATACCCGAGCCGATATCGCGACATGGTCGGCGGTGATGGCGCGCTCGATTCGCGCCGCTGGAGGGCGGACCGGCATGATCATCCACAATGCCTACGGCTACGGATTGTTCACCGGCGGGCTTGGCGCGCATTACGGTGCCGAGCAACTCGGTTGCACAGTGGTGCCGGTTTCCGGCGGCATGACCGAGCGGCAGGTGCAACTCATCAACGATTTCAGGCCTGACATCATCACGGTGACGCCGAGCTACATGCTGGCCATTCTCGACGAGTTCAAGCGTCAGGGGCTCGACCCCCGAAAATCGTCGCTGAAATTCGGCATTTTTGGCGCCGAGCCATGGACCAACGCCATGCGCGCCGAGATCGAAGCCGCGTTCGACATGGACGCGACCGATATCTATGGGCTGTCGGAGGTGATCGGTCCCGGTGTCGCGCAGGAATGCGTGGAGACCAAGGATGGACTGCACATATGGGAAGATCATTTTTACCCCGAGGTGATCGATCCCGAGACTGGCGCGGCGCTGCCCGACGGTGAAATGGGCGAACTTGTCTTTACCTCACTGACCAAGGAGGCCTTTCCGGTCATTCGCTATCGCACCCGCGATCTGACACGGTTGCTGCCTGGAACGGCGCGGCCGGGGATGCGTCGTATGGAAAAAGTCACAGGGCGCTCCGACGACATGATTATCCTGCGCGGTGTCAATCTGTTCCCCACCCAAATCGAGGAGGTGCTGCTGGCCACCGACTGGTGCGGCGGCCACTTCATCCTCGAGCTGACCCGCGAGGGCCGCATGGATGAACTGACCATCCAGGCCGAGGCTCGGCCGGAGCGCTGGGACGGCGATGGCCTGATTGACCAGGCCGAGCGGATCACCGCCCATATCAAGAACACGATCGGGATCACGTCCCGGGTCAGGGTCGTCGCGCCCAACACGTTGGAACGCTCTCTCGGCAAAGCGAAGCGTGTTTACGACCTGCGGCCAAAAGGGTAGCTAGTACCGCCGATCCGAAGTCCCTGCGCCACAAGCGGCGAATTCGATCAGGGACTTCAGATCGACAAAGCGGTACTAGAATCAATAAGTTTGCTAGTGCCCATGACTTTCCGAAGTTCGTGAAG
>NZ_JBAVCF010000657.1:0-2578 GCF_049586575.1 Bradyrhizobium sp. | reverse complement strand
AGGGCATGCGGATGGCCATCAATCTTCGTGTCAGCGATTTTCGCGGCATTGCGCTGCGCGGGATCGACGATGCCCAGATGCTGGTGCTGCTGCATCGCGATCCGTCCCTAAGTATCCCGCTTTGCGTGAGCTTCGACCGCGAGGAAATTGCGGCGGCCTGGCAGAAGTGGAGCGATATCTTCTCACTGCCGCAACTTGCCGAGGAAGCGCCGTGCGAGCCATCGCCACGGCGGCGGCGACGCAACGCGATCCGTGCGCGGCGTCCGAGGTTCCTGGTACGGCGGCGCGGTGGCAACCCGCTTGATACCGCCAACGTGCATCGCGACGAGCGCGAGATCATCGCAAGGAATTAAAGCTGCGGGCCTCAGGCGGCCCGCATCACCGCGTCCACCAGCAGCCCCGCAAACAGCAACAGTCCTGCATCGCGGTTTGATTTGAAGACGCGCAGGCACAGCGCGGGATCGTCGATCCTCAGCCGCGCGATTTGCCAGCCAAGATGAACGGCGAACACGGCGAGCCCAAGCCAGGCTGGAAAGCCGGCGCCCGTCAACCAAATCGCCACACCGATCAAGACCACCGCCAGGCTGTAGAACACGATCAGCGCACGATGGGTGCGCTCGCCGAACAGACGCGCCGTCGATTTCACGCCGATCAGCGCGTCGTCCTCGGTGTCCTGATGGGCATAAATGGTGTCATACCCGATCACCCAGGCGACCGAACCGGCATAGAGAAAAAGCGCAGGCAGCCCAATCTGCCCCAGGATGACGGCAAACCCCATCAAGGCGCCCCACGAGAAGGCAAGCCCGAGCACAATCTGCGGCCACCACGTGATCCGCTTCATGAAAGGGTACACCGCAACGATGGCCAGAGACGCTATACCGGTCACGACCGCGAAGCGATTGAACTGCAGCAGTACCGCAAGGCCAATCAGCGCCTGTGCGACCAGAAACGCCAACGCTTGCCCCACACCGACCTGTCCTGCCGGTATTGGGCGCGAGCGCGTGCGTTCGACCTTGGCGTCGAGATCGCGATCGGTGATATCGTTCCAGGTACAGCCGGCGCCGCGCATGGCAAAGGCGCCGATGCAGAACAATGCAACCGTGAGCGGCAGTCGGCTAACATCGTGAGCTAACGCAGAAGCGAGCGCTGCCGACCACCAACACGGCAACAGCAACAGCCAGGAACCAATCGGACGGTCGAGGCGAGCGAGCCGCAGATAAGGCCGTGACCATGGCGGCGCGAGCGTATCGACCCAGTTACCGGTCGCGTCCGCAACGCGAGCCAGTGCGGCGGATTTGACATTCGCTTCAGTATTGCCGGGGGTTCCCATAGCGAATGTCTAAAGCCGCACTAAAACCTATGTAGCTAGTGCCCCAGCACTTGCTTTCGATATTCCGTAGAGGCCGGCGATGCGCATCATCGCGTGAGCGCGTTGCCGCTCAGCGTGTCGAACGTAGTGCCGCCGCTTTTCTTGGCAACGGCGGCTTCTGGCAGCGCCGTCGCAGAACCCAACACGTCGCTCAGGCTCGGACCGACGGGACCCTTCTGTGCCTGCGTCGCGGCGTTGCAAATTTTCTCCTGCATCGCCTCCGAGCCCTTATGGCCTTTCTTCAGTTGCTCGGAAATCTGAGACGGGATCCCGCATCGTGCCGAATTGGTCTCGACATATTTTATCATCTTGACCTCAGCCTGGATAAAGCTGCCCATCAGCTTGCAGGCTATCTCCGGACCCAGGCGCTTATCGCTGGCGGCCTTGAGCGCCTGGCCACGCTTCTCCGTCTCCTGGCGCAGCGGCAGGAACTCCTTCATGCAATCGTCGGGCGGACCGGCTTGCGTCGGCGGCGCCGCAAAGGGCGAACTCGCCATGGGCGCTGCTCCCGGCCCCGGAAATGAAGCAGGCCCGGGCGCGTTACCGAAAGAGGGTGCCATGGGCCGCGCGGTTCCAAAGGCAGCCCCAGGCGCGGTGGCGTTCACGGGTGGGAAAGCGGGGTCATTGACCGTCCCCGCCTTGCCAGGCAGCGGCGCTGGAAACGCGCCTTGCGCCAAAACTTGTCCGGCATGAAATGTCACAGCGGCCGCGATAAGCGCCGCGATCAACTGACGGATCATCAAAGCTATTCCTTCAGGCCTGCAAGTACCTTCCCGACAGGAGAAGCGACTCCGGTGGGATATTTTACGATTGCTGCCAATGGTTAACAACCCGTTGAATAGGGCAAGAGCGCGGCGCAACGCCGCCCCTTGATTGGTAAAATCAGCGCAATTTCTCATTCTTTGGGCTAAAAGCCCGCCGATTGGATCATCTGGAACTTCGCATTGCCTTCGCATGATTTTCACAAGCCCCGGCTGTTTGTCGACGCCCCCCTCGAAAGCGGCGCTGCCGTCACGCTTGCCCGCGACCAGAGCAACTACCTCGGCAACGTGCTGAGGCTTTCCGCGGGCGACGGCGTTCTCGTTTTCAACGGACGCGATGGCGAATGGCAAGCTTCGATCAGAGGACGCAAACGGCCTGACGGCCTTGAAATTACAACCCGGACCCGGCCGCAAGATCGTTTGCCGGAACTCGCTTACGTGTTCGCGC
>NZ_JBAVCF010000656.1:0-18171 GCF_049586575.1 Bradyrhizobium sp. | reverse complement strand
GCCTCGCGCAGAACGCCGGACATGAAGTCGGTGCTTGCTGGCCATTCATCCAGGCAAAATTCGCCCAGTTTATCTACGGCTTCTATCCGGAGGCAGAACGCTGGCGGGTCAATCTGACTTTCCTGCTCGCGGCTCTTCTGCTGCTGCCGTTGCTGATTCCGCGATTGCCGGCCAAGGGACTTAATGCCTGTCTGTTTTTTGTCGCATTTCCTGTTGTCGCGTTTTTCCTGCTCCTTGGCGGCGGATTGACCGGCTTTGGCGTCAGCTGGACAGCCGGCGTTCTGTCGGGCTTTGCCACCGGGGCTAGTGAACTCGGCCAGAAGCTCTCACAGGCGGGTGAGGCAACCGCCGTCATCGGACCGCTATTGCTCCTGCTTGGCAAGCTAGCTGACCTGGTGGGATGGGCGACCTCCGGCCTGATCTGGCCGCTGCTCTGGCTCAATGGCGAAATTCAAGCGTCCGCCCGTCCGGTGTGGGCCGACCTCGCGGTAACCGCAGTCGTCGTTTCGTTGATGTTGTTCGTTCTCAACGGCGGCGTACGAACCGGTTGGCGCGCGCTGGTCGCAAGTGTTGCGACGTTTGTCGGCATCGCCATCGTCATTGCCGTGATGGGGCTCGACCAAGGTGGATTCGCTGTGGTCAGTACCGGGCTCTGGGGCGGCCTTTTGGTGACGCTGGTGGTTTCGGTGACCGGTATCGTCGCCTCCATGCCGATCGGGATAGCGCTGGCGCTTGGCCGGCGCTCGACTATTCCGCTGATCCGCTTCTTTTCGGTCGTCTTCATCGAGTTCTGGCGTGGCGTCCCCCTGATCACCGTGTTGTTCTTCGCAACCTATATGCTGCCGCTGTTTCTACCCGGCAATTTCAAGATCGATGGCCTGGTTCGCGCCTTGATCGGCATAGCCCTGTTTTCGGGAGCCTATATTGCGGAGGTCATCCGTGGCGGGCTGCAGGCTATCCCGCGCGGGCAGAGCGAGGCGGCCAACGCCATCGGCCTATCGTGGTGGAAGACCACCGGCTTGATCGTGATGCCGCAGGCGCTGCGCCACGTTATTCCCGGGCTCGTCAACAGCTTTATCGGATTGTTCAAAGACACGTCGCTGGTGTCGATCGTGGCGCTGTTCGATCTGTTGGGATCGGTGCATGCCGCATTCGCCGATCCGGTATGGGCGACTCCGACGACGCTTTTTACAGGCTTCGCGTTCGCCGGAATGATCTATTTCGTCTTCTGTTTCGGCATGTCACGTTATTCGCTGTTCGTCGAGAACAGGCTGAATGCGCATGGTGGGTAACCGGGAAACCTCATGACCACAGATCCGATTGTCGGTATAGCCGGGCTCAACAAATGGTACGGCGACTTTCACGTCCTGCGCGACATCGATATCGACGTGGCTAAAAGCGAGCGGATCGTGATTTGCGGTCCTTCCGGTTCCGGAAAGTCGACGTTCATCCGCTGCATCAATGCGCTCGAGGAGTTTCAGGAAGGCCGGATCGTCGTCGACGGCATCGAGCTCGGTCCTCAACTGCGGCGGGTCGACGAGGTCCGTCGCGAAGTGGGCATGGTGTTTCAGAGCTTCAATCTGTTTCCGCATCTGACGGTGCTGGAAAACTGCACGCTCGCGCCGATATGGGTTCGCCATGTTCCGAAGAAAGACGCCGAAGCGGCGGCGATGAAATATCTGGAGCGGGTGAAGATCCCGCATCAGGCCAACAAATACCCAAGCCAGCTGTCGGGCGGCCAGCAACAGCGCGTCGCCATCGCCCGCGCGCTCGCCATGAATCCCAAGGTCATGCTGTTCGATGAGCCTACCTCGGCGCTCGATCCGGAAATGGTCAAGGAGGTGCTCGACACTATGGTCGACCTCGCCAGGGAAGGCATGACCATGCTTGTCGTCACCCATGAAATGGGGTTTGCCAGGGAAGTGGCCAACCGCATCGTTTTCATGGATGCGGGGCAGATCATCGAGACCAACACGCCGGCAAATTTCTTCGCCAATCCGCAGCATATGCGGACCAAGCTCTTCCTCAGCCAGATCCTGCGCTAATCGTCGCTGCCATTTCGGGGTTGGTCCGACCGGACAGCTCTCTCACTCATACCTTCGCAAACGGCACGTTGATTTTGCTGCGCCTTTCCAGCCATACCGGCACAGGCAGGTTCTTCGATCGCATGAAGTCCGGATTGAACAGCTTGGATTGATAGCGGTTTCCAGAATCGCAAAGGATGGTCACGATCGTCTTGCCGGGCCCGAGCTGTTTAGCCAGCCGAATTGCGCCGGCCACGTTGATGCCGGTCGAGCCGCCGAGGCAAAGGCCTTCGTGCTCGAGCAGCTCGTAGATCACGGGAACCGCTTCCGCATCCGGTATCAGATAGGCCTCATCGACCCTGGCCTGCTCGATGATGGGGGTGACGCGGCCAAGCCCGATGCCCTCGGTGATCGATCCGCCTGGCGTAGCCTTGGCCTCGCCGTGCTTGAACAGCTCATACATCGCTGCTCCCTGCGGATCGGCGCAACCGATCACGACTCCCTTGTTCTTCTCTTTCAGAAACCTGCTCGTTCCGGCGAGCGTGCCACCCGACCCGACCGAGCAGATGAAGCCGTCAACCTTGCCGTCGGTCTGTTGCCAGATTTCGGGCCCGGTCGATTCATAATGTGCTTTCGGATTGTCCAGATTGTTCCACTGATCGGCGAACAAGACGCCATTCGGCTCATGCGCCCGCAACTGATCGGCGAGGCGTCGGCCGATGTGCTGGTAGTTATTCGGATTGGCGTAGGGCAGCGCCGGCACCTCGACCAATTCGGCGCCGCAGAGCCGCAACATGTCTTTCTTTTCCTGGCTCTGCGTTTCCGGAATCACGATCAGCGTTCGGTATCCGCGCGCGCTGGCGACAATGGCGAGACCGATTCCCGTGTTGCCGGCAGTCGCTTCCACGACCAGGCCGCCCGGTTTGAGCTCGCCGCGTTTTTCGGCTTCCAGAATCATCCATTTGCCGGCGCGGTCCTTCACGGATTGGCCAGGATTCATGAATTCGGCCTTGCCGAGGATCGTGCAGCCGGTCAGCTCGGAAGCCCGCTTCAACTTTATGAGCGGGGTATTGCCGATAGCTTCGATGACGTCTTTTTTGATTTTCATGCGCGTTAGATATGCTCGAAATCGACCTGTGGAAGGCGAGAGTAAAGCGCGGGCAATGAAAGTGGAAGCCGGTTGTGCGACGGATTTGTGCGCCGCGGCCTAGCTCGCTTTGGCGAACACGACTTGGCGGACGTCGATATTTCCCGACAGGAAGCCCGCCTCGCAGTAAGCGAGATAATATTCCCACAGTCGCCGGAACCGGTCGTCGAAGCCGAGCGGGATGAGGTTGGGCCAGGCGGTGCGGAAGTTATTTCGCCAGGTGGCAAGCGTCTTGGCATAATCTTGCCCGAAAATCCGCTCGCGGATGACAGGCACACCGAAACGCTCGCCCAGCGATTTGAGTATTTGCGGCGACGGCAGCATGCCGCCGGGAAATACATAGCACTGGATGAAATCGACCTCGCGGCGGTAGGTGTGGAACAGATTGTCCTGAATCGTAATCGCCTGGATGCCGGCGAGGCCGCCGGGCAGCAGGCGGTCGCGCAGTTGCGAAAAATACCGCGGCCAAAACTCTTCGCCCACCGCCTCGATCATTTCGATGGAGGCAATACGGTCATAGTGGTCGCGTTCGTCGCGATAATCCTGCAGCCTGATTTCGACGCGATCGTTGAGGCCTGCGGCCTGGATGCGCGCCTGCGCGAAGTCGCGCTGTTCTTTGCTGATGGTGAGCCCGACTACCTTCGCGCCTACGGTTTTGGCCGCGTATTCGGCGAACCCGCCCCATCCGCAGCCGATCTCAAGCAGTTTTTGGTCCGGCTTCAGATCGATCGCTTCGGCGAGCCGCCGGTATTTGTTGTTCTGGGCAGCGGTCAGATCGACCGTGTGCTCTTCAAACAACGCTGACGAATAGGTCATGCTCGGGTCAAGCCAGGCCGAGTAAAAGGCATTTCCGATATCGTAGTGTTTGTAGATGTTGCGCCGCGCCTGACGCCTGGTATTGCGGTTGAGCCAATGTCGGACCACCTGGACTGCTTTCACCATCGGCTTGCCGATGAGCATCGATCGCATCCAGTCCTGGTTGACGCAGAAGAGGTAGAGAAATTGCGTCAGGTCGGGGGTGTCCCAATCGCCGCGCAGGTACGCCTCGGCAATGCCGATGTCGCCGCCGCGGATCAAGCGGGAGGCAAATCCAAAATCATAGACTTTCATGGCTGCGGTTGGACCTGGTCCGTTATCGCCAAGTTTGACCGCGCGGCCATCCGGCAGGGTGACTTCGAGCGAGCCGTAACGGAGCTTTGCCCCGTACCCAAGCGCGAGCCGGACCATGCGGGGCAGATCCGCAGGCAGACGATCCACAGATTCGGACGTGATCGGAATTAAATCGGGCATCGCCGACCGACCTTGGCCTCACCTTCTGCCATGAGCAGATGTGGGAGTATAATCACCGCTCGCGGCGGTCGCCAAGCTCCCGTTGGCGGTCCCGTCCGGACGAGGCACCAGCCGCACCCCCTTCAGCCAGAGCCGCAGGGCTTCCCAGTGGATGGCGACGATGATCTTGGCCGTGACGGCGGGCAGCGAAAAGAACGAGCGCAGCAACTCTGCAGTAGCGAGCGCGCGCCGATGACCATTGAAGGTTGCCGATAGCAGCGGTCCCTCGCTGTCGGTCTCGAGAATACGCAGTTTGACGTGGTCTCTCGGGAGCACGACCCTGAAATGATAGCGCATCGCCATCTCGACAAAGGGCGAGACGTAAAACCGCTTTTCCTGTGCCTGCCGAATGCCGGCCGGACTGATGTCGCCGCGCATCACCGGCAATATGTAGGCATGGATATCGCCGAATGTATTCCGGACCTCATAGATCAGAAGGGCAGGGTGCCCGTTCGCGTCGTAGCAGAAATAAACCGACAGCGGATTGAAGGTGTAACCGAGTAACCGCGGATAGCACATCAGCAGTACCCGTCCGCCAGTCAGGTCGATTCCGTGTTCGCTCGCGCAACGTTGCACATAGAGTCGCAAAGATGAGCCGTCTCGTTCGCCGTGATCGGACTCGTGGAAGCTGTAGAGCGCTCGCCGGTTGACGCCGAATAGCGGCGTCTGCCGGTCGGCGACCTCGAGCCGGTCGAGATCGATGAGCAAGCTCATCACGCGATAGTTGAAGCGATGCCCGACCGGTTTGAGACGGGCGTGCATAACCTCGCCAACGTAAAGTGCGGCCGCATCGCCTTCAATCCCGGCTGTTTTGGCGTTGCGGTCTCGCATGGGGTTACTCCGCGGCTTCAGCGAGTTCAGGCGGCGCTTCGCGCCAGGGTGCCGTGGCGCCCAAGGCCTCCGCAACGGCCAGTCCCGACCGTATCCCATCCTCGTGGAATCCGTATCCGGTCCAGGCTCCGCAAAACCAGGTGTGGCGCTTTCCCTGAATGTCCTTGAGCTGCCGTTGGGCGGCAAAAGCGGCCGCGTCATATTGCGGATGTTCGCAGATATACCGGCCGAAGGTAAGCTTGGGATCAGGCTCGAACGGAGGATTGAGGCTCACGAACAGCGGCTTGTTCTTGTCGATCCCCTGGAGCTCGTTCATCCAATAAGTCACGGCGACGTCATTGAGGGCCGTCCCCTTGCGCGGCCAGCGCAGAAAATTCCAGGCCGCCCATACCCGTCGTCGCTTCGGCATGAGTCTGGGGTCGCGGTGCAGGTAAATCGTGTTGGGCGAATAACCGATGGCGCCCAACACGGTGCGCTCCCGATCATCGGCATCGCATAGCATCGCCAGAGCCTGATCGCTATGCGATGCAATCACGACGTGGTCATAGGTTTCGCTGCCGCCGTGGCTGTCGGTGACGACAACGCCGCGCGTCTTCCGCTCGATGGAGGTGACCGCGCATCCTAAGCGGATGCGGTCCCGAAAAGTGCCGGTCAACTTCTCGACGTAATTTCGGCTACCGCCTTTGACGGTCCGCCAGACCGGCCGCTCATACTGCAACAGGCGATGGTTGCTGAAAAACGCCACGAAATTCTCGGCTGGAAAATCCATCATTTCCTGCGCCGGTGTTGACCAAATCGCCGCGCCCATCGGCGCGAGATAATCCGAGAGCAATCGCGGGGCGAATTTTCGCTGATGGAAGTACTCGCCCAGCGTCATGCCTTTCAGCCGGCCGGCGGCGTAGTGTTTGACGCTCTCGCGGTTGAAGGTGAGAATATCGCGCAGCATCCGAAGATAGCTCGGCGAAAGCAGGTTTCGCGGTTGCGCAAACAGGCCTGACGTCGTTTGCCACCAGTTCTCGCCGCCGCCCTTCCATTCGAAGCGGCCGGCGTCGGCGGTCACCGCAAAGCTCATATGGCTCTCGCGGGTCTCGACGCCCAAATGGTCGAACAGCGCGGTCAGGCCCGGGTAGTTGAGCTCGTTGTAAACGATGAACCCGATATCGACCGCGATCGGCGTGCCGTCATAGTCGATATTGACGGTATGGCTGTGGCCGCCGGGCCGGATTTCCCGCTCATAGACGGTTACCTGGTAACGTTTCGATAAGGTCCAAGCAGCGGCATTGCCGGCAATTCCCGTCCCGATCACCGCAATGCGCATTCCATTCCCCGCCCTCTGACACCCCCAAGATACGGGGCGTCGTACCGGAAGTTTCGATAGGCGGTGGTGTTGGGAGGAGAACGCGACGGTGGATATCGCCCCACGCGTGATCGCCAAATGGCAGCGGGTGAGTAACCATTCCGGAGGTCGTTGAAGCCTGTCTCGGCGCAGCGTATAGCAAGTCTATGTCCAGACCACCTGAGGCTGAAGATGGCATCGCCTCGACCGCGACGACGCCAGATTGCCCCCATTGCCGCAAGCCGATGCCTTTATGCGTCTGCGCGGAAGTCAAGCCGATCGAAAGCCGTCTAGGTCTCCTGATTTTGCAGCATCCGCAAGAGCAGGACCGGGCGCTCGGCACCGCCCGGCTGACGGCGATGCACTTTGAAAGGGCTGTCCTCAAGATCGGCCTTTCCTGGCCGAGTCTGTCCAAGGCATTGGGACGGACGGTCGCCGATCCCTCGCGCTGGGCGGTGCTCTATTTAGGGTCCGCCAAAGCGACCGATCTCGACACGACCGAAGAAGTCGTTGCCATCAACCGCAAAGGCGAGATTGCGGAAGGTCAGCGCGCCATTTTACGGGGGATCGAAGGCGTGGTGCTGCTGGACGGCACCTGGAGCCAGGCCAAGGCGCTGTGGTGGCGTAATGCCTGGATGCTGAAATGCCAACGGCTGATCCTGGGCCCCTCGCAGCCATCACGTTACGGCAAGCTTCGCCGCGAGCCGCGACGCGACGGGCTCTCCACGATCGAGGCGGCGGCGTTGGTCCTTGCCAACCTCGAAAAGCGCCCTGACATCGCCGACACGCTAAACGCAAGTTTTGCGCGGATGCTGCAAAAGTATCGGGATGTACAACAGGAACAGCCTTCGCTCGCGCCAAAACCGCGGCCAAAGCGCGATTTTCGCCGCCGCAGGCGAGCGTAACCTGAGATTTCTGTCAGCGAGTGGCTCTGGCGTGCTCGCAATAACTTTCGCATCGCCGGCCACCTTGCTTTCGGCAAGCCGACATACACTTGCCGATGGCTGACGAGGCGCCTTGCGCCTTTGCCGGGGCCGCCCCCATTGCGTACGTTCCGGCTAGCGCGAGAATGGCCGTGAAAGTAAAAATTTTAAGCATCTGAAAATTCCTCTAATGATCGGCGCTAAAAATCCAGATGGCGCGGTTTCAGCTTAGAGCGTCGTTATTGACATCGGAAGCCAAATCCCTCATCGCCGACGTGATAAAACAAGACGAAACCCGGTATCGGGCGCGAGGAGATCCCAATGATTTTGGTGACCGGCGGTGCGGGATATATCGGTTCTCACACCTGCGTCGAGCTTCTTGATGCCGGCAACGAGGTCGTAGTTCTCGATAACTTTTCCAACAGCAGCCGCGCGTCGCTGGAACGTGTCCAACAGATCTGCGCGAAACGGTTGACGGTCGTCGAGGGCGATATTCGCGACCAGGCTGGTGTCGAGAAGGTGCTGAACGATTTCGGATGTACGGCCGTCGTTCATTTCGCCGGCCTGAAATCCGTGCTCGATTCCGTTACTTCGCCGCTCGATTACTACGACAACAACGTCGTTGGCACCCACCGCCTGTTGCGGGCCATGCAGGCGAGCCAACTCAAGCGGATCATCTTCAGTTCATCCGCGACCGTCTACGGCGACCCGAAGTTTCTGCCTTACACCGAGGATCACCCGCTCAATCCCGTCAATCCGTATGGCCAGACGAAGTTCGTCGTTGAGCAGATGCTGCGCGGTTTATTTGCCAGCGATCCAACATGGAGCATCGGCATACTTCGCTACTTCAATCCCATCGGCGCGCATGAAAGCGGCCTGATTGGCGAAGATCCCAAGGGAGTACCAAACAATCTCCTGCCGTTCGTTGCGCAAGTCGCGGTCGGGCGGCGCGAACGGCTGAATGTTTTCGGGGGAGACTACGACACGCCCGACGGCACGGGGGTGCGGGATTATATCCATGTGGTCGACCTGGCTCAGGGACATGTGGCCGCGCTAAAGTCTCTCGACCAGCCCGCATGCTTTGCAGTCAACCTTGGAACGGGAAGGGGAAACAGCGTGCTGGATGTCGTGAAGGCGTTCGAGCAGGCGAGCGGAAGATCGATTCCCTACAGCGTGCAGCCGCGCCGCGCCGGCGACATTGCTGCTTGTTATGCAGCGACTGATCGTGCGGCAAAGCACCTGGGCGGATGGCAGGCCACCAGGAATCTGGAAACCATGTGCAGGGATCACTGGCGGTGGCAAAACCAGAATCCCAACGGGTATGGCGGGTAGCCCGGCCGGGCGAGGGTAGTTGCCTAACCCCTTGGCCACCTGTATTGATCCCGCCCCATGGGGCCACGTGGCGGAGTGGTTACGCAGCGGTCTGCAAAACCGTTTACTCCGGTTCAATTCCGGACGTGGCCTCCATCAATTAAATCAGAGGCTTGCAGCAAGATTTAAGGGATGCGCTGAAGGTTCAGCCGCGTTTCTCGATCTGCGCATCGACAGTTGGTTGGAGCCGTCAGCAGGTGGCGTGCCAGCCATCGGGGAATGGGATCAGCGGCCAGGCCAACCCGTTGTCGTTCGCAGCCTCCGGCGGCCTACCATACGTCATCGAGCCGGTGATGAAATCGTCCTGGGGAACAGGCGCGACGGCCGCGTTGACGGCATCGAGCAGTCGTTCGAATTCCGCTTCGCTCATCGCGCTCTCCGTCAATCGAGCGCCAAGCGTCGCAAAACTCCTTTTTTTCCGAATTGCGCAAATCATTCAAATTGTAACGGTCTGGAGCGTCCGAGCCGGGTTGGTTGCCGAAGCGTTAACGGGCCCGCGAAGAAATATGGACGGCGCCGGCCGGTCTTGCATCACATTGAACCAACGGACGCTGGACGGGACTGAAGGGAATTCGGGTCGGGTGAATATCGTCGACCTAACGCCGAGACCCGCGAATCCGCACAAAGGACGGAGACCGTCAACTTGCGACAATGAGACGCGACCGCGCAGAACGCTCTTGCGGAGCAGCCGGTAATTTTTTTCGTCGACTTGCTTTAGTCTCGGAGCTGCTGGCTCCCCGGGCTGGATTCGAACCAGCGACCATTCGATTAACAGTCGAATGCTCTACCGCTGAGCTACCGAGGAATGAGCGAAGCCTAGGGTTCGCAGGCGGAGCGTATAACAAAGCCTCCGGGGCTTGCAAAGGGCGAAATAAGGCGATTTCGCAAGTGTCGATGGTGCACGCGGACGGTTGGGCCGTGGCACGGTGCTCGTGTTCCCCATTATCCGGCCAACCACCGATGGATGCTCGGTCTTCGTGACCGACGCTGTGTTGCGTTTTGACAGACCTTGTATCAAAGATGGCGCCGTTTTCTTCACCTCCCGCGGCTACGACCGCTCGCCACCGGGGCTCTCAAATGTCCGATTTTTCGATCGCGCGCCAGAAAATGGTCGATGGTCAGGTGCGTCCGAGTGACGTCACCGACATCCGAATCATCGATGCCATGCTCGCCATTCCGCGTGAGGCATTTGTTCCGCGGGCGCAGCGCTCGCTCGCTTATCTTGATCTTGATATCGACGTCAGCGAAGGCGGTGCGCCCAAGCGATTCCTGTTGAGGCCGGCGGTGACGGCTAAAATGATCCAGGCGGCTAACATCAGTGCAACTGACGAGGTGCTGGTGGTGGGATGTGCTACCGGCTACCTGGCAGCTGTGGCCGCGCGTCTGGGCAAGCGTGTCACGGCGACCGAATGCGATCCGTCGCTCGCGGCAACGGCCAAGGCTAATCTTGCCGCGCTTGCTCCCGGAATCGTGACGGTCAAAACCGCGCCGGTAGCGGACGGCGATTCGGCGGACGCGCCTTTTGACGTGATTCTCCTCAACGGCACGACCGAAATCGAGCCCAAAAAGCTCTATCGTCAGCTTCGGGAAGGGGGTCGGCTGGTTGGAACGTTCGCCTTGGCCGGGCAGCAGAGGGCCATGGTGGTGACGGTATCCCATGGCGATTTTGGGAATCGGGCGCTTTTCGACACCGCAATACCGGTCCTGCCGGGTCTGGAGAGGCCCGCAGCGTTCGTTTTCTAGCGTCAAGCGCCTCCGGATCGCCTGGTCCTCAGAGTGTGGCCCGGATGCCCCATCTGCCGAGTTTCCCACTGTCCCCGCCGTTCGGGGGGTTCCTTCGCTCTGGTGTGAAGAATAAGGTGCGACACGGGATATCTGTTTGGAATGACTTGATGACCCGGTTCAACGCTGCGGAACCTGGGACAGAATGATTGGAATACTTGGGATGGATCGGGTGAAGGTCGTTACCGGGGCTGCGGCGACGGTACTTCTTTTGGCGTTGGCGAATCCGATGCCGGCTTTGGCCGACACGATCGAGGCTGCGCTGGTGCGCGCCTATCAGAATAATCCGCAGCTCAATGCGCAGCGAGCCTCCGTCAGGGCCACCGACGAAAACGTTCCGCAGGCCTTGTCCGGATACCGGCCAAAGGTCGCGGTAACCGCAAGCGCCGGATATCAATACGGAGACGCCCTTTCGAATTTCGGAACGCCTCTTGATTTTGCCGGAGCAACGCCGCCAACCAGTGTCGGCGCCTCCGTTACGCAGACGCTTTACAATGGCAACCAGACCGCCAACAAAACGCGCGCCGCGGAGAGTCAGGTTTCCGGCGCCCGCGAAGGCCTGCGCGTGCTCGAGGAGACCGTTCTGCTGTCTGCGGCCACCGTCTACATGGATTACCTGCGTGACTCCGCCATCGTCGAGGTGAACCGCAGCAACGTTCGCGTTCTCGACCAGACGCTGAAGCAGACCCAGGACCGTTTCAATGTCGGCGAGGTAACCCGCACCGACGTTGCGCAGTCGGAAGCGCAACTCGCGGCCGGCAAGACGCAGCTTCTGGCGGCGCAGGCGACGCTGACGACCACGCAAGCCAATTTCCGCCGCATTATCGGCAACGAGCCGCAGGCACTGGCGCCGGGCTCGCCGGTTGACCGTTTTCTGCCGGGGACGCTTCCCGCGGCCGTCGAGCTCAGCCTCATCGAAAATCCCAATGTCACCGCGGCGATGTACGGCATCGACGTGAATTTTCTGCAGGTCAAGGTGAACGAGGGAGCATTGCTGCCGACGGTAACCTTGCAGGCGGCAGTTCAGCAGCAATATCAGACGAACATTACGTCGCCGCGGACGTTTGGTGCTTCCGCCATCGCACAGGTGAACGTGCCAGTCTATCAAGGCGGTTCCGAGTATTCGCTGATCCGTCAGTCCAAGGAATCGCTGGCCCAACAGCGGCTCGTTCTCGAACAAACCCGCGACCAGACGCGCGCCAACACGGTCACGGCCTGGGGACAGCTGGTGGCGGGCAAGGCTCAGGTGGCCTCGGCCCAGTCGCAGGTGACGGCATCGGAAATCGCGCTCAACGGCGTGCGTGAAGAAGCCAAGGCCGGACAACGAACCACGCTCGACGTGCTCAACGCCCAGCAGGCGCTGGTCAACGCGCGGGTAGCGCTGGTGACGGCGCAGCACGATCGTGTGGTGGCGTCCTACAGCGTGTTGTCCGCCGTGGGGCGGCTTTCGCCGCAGGTCCTCGGTTTGGCGACCACGACCTACGATCCCAGCGTGCACTATCAGCAGGTGCGTGACAGCTGGTTCGGTGTTCGCACACCCGACGGTCACTGATCGTCGCGTTGTTGCAGGCTAGCCTGTAGAGGCCCACGTCTATTTCACAGCAGCGCCCGTGTCCTCAGGTGGGCGCCGGCGTTGCTTGCAATCGTTTGCAGCCCTGACGTAGCGTTCTCTGAGGCAGCAGAGCGATTCGCACCGTATTGGAATTTTCAAGAGCGGGGCGTCGGTGTGCAGGGCGGGGCAAAGGTCCGTGCGACGCGACGGGCGGCGTTTGTCTGGGGACAAGTCGGGTCGGCGCGATGAAAATCCGCGCCTGTCTATCCGGAACCTGCAAATACCCGCCTCGCTTGGTATAAAAACGCTGTTGAGGGCGTTGATGAGGTGGAATCGGAAATGACGCAGCCTGCGAAGGTTCAAGAACCCTCGATGGAGGAGATTCTGGCGTCGATCCGGCGCATCATTGCCGACGACGAGGCAAAGCCTGTGGTCGCCGAAAAGGCTCCGGCCGCGAGCCCTCCACCTGCGGCTCCTCCAGCGCCGGCAAAGGCTGAGAATCCTGCCCCCGCGCCGGCCGTACGAGCTCGGGTGGACAATCCTCCCGCGCCAGCCGCGCCTCCCAAGATAGCCGCCCCGGCGCCGCCACCGCCGACGCCTGCGCCGGCGGTGAGCAATAGTCAGGACGACATCGACGCACTGCTCAACGGGCTGGACGAGGCCACGACGCCGGAAGAAATCCGCCCCGCCGCTCCTGAGCCTGAGCCCGATGTTCTGGATCTAACCGATGAAATGGCGCTGCCTGAGCCGCCGCCTCCGCCTGTCTTCAAGAAGGTCGAACCACCGGACGATATCGAGTTTACCGAAGCTGCCGCCAGGGCGCCAATGCGCGAGCCGGTATTCGATCCGCCGCCGAGCCCGATGGATTCCCCTGCCATGCTGTCGCGTTCGACGGTGTCGGCGGTGGAATCGGCCTTCAATAGTCTGGCGCATACGGTGCTCAGCAACAATGCGCGTACGCTGGAAGATCTGGTCAAGGAAATGCTGCGGCCGATGCTGAAATCCTGGCTCGATGACAATTTGCCGGGACTTGTAGAGCGCATCGTCAAGGCGGAAATCGAACGGGTTTCGCGCGGGCGCTAGCAGTTCGATTCTAAATTTGCATCCCTATCGCGCGCAATGGCCGATTGCCGCTCGCGATTCAGCCACTACATCGGCTTTATCTTCCTGTCCGGCCTGACAGCGTGTTGACTTGGCGCGCCGGGGCGGCTTTTTAGCCTGTTCGAGTTCCCGAATGCAGCCGTCATGATCGAGAAAAACTACCAGCCCGCCGATATCGAAGACCGCATGTCCCGCGTGTGGGAGGATGCAGGCGCGTTCACAGCGGGGCGTCCTGAACGGCGCGACGCCAGGCCTTTTACCATCGTGATCCCGCCGCCCAACGTGACGGGCTCGCTGCATATGGGTCACGCGCTCAACAATACCTTGCAGGACATCCTGTGCCGTTTCGAACGCATGCGCGGCCGCGATGTGCTGTGGCAACCCGGCACGGACCACGCGGGAATCGCTACCCAAATGGTCGTCGAGCGGCAGTTGATGGAACGGCAGGAGCCGAGCCGCCGCGATCTCGGCCGCGAGAAGTTCCTTGAACGGGTCTGGCAGTGGAAAGCCGAAAGCGGTGGCATCATCGTCAATCAGTTGAAGCGGCTTGGCGCCTCCTGCGACTGGTCGCGCGAGCGGTTCACGATGGACGAAGGACTTTCGCGGGCCGTCGTCAAGGTATTCGTGGAACTGCACCGTCAGGGCCTGATCTACAAAGACAAGCGGCTTGTGAACTGGGATCCGAAGCTGCTTACGGCGATTTCCGACCTCGAGGTGCAACAGATCGAGGTCAAGGGCAGCCTGTGGTATTTGCGCTATCCCATCGAGGGCAAGACGTTCAGCCCGGACGATCCCGCAAGTTTCATCGTCGTCGCCACCACACGGCCCGAGACCATGCTCGGCGATACCGGTGTGGCCGTGCATCCAGATGATGACCGCTACCGGGATTTGGTTGGCAAGCACGTAATCCTGCCGCTGGTCGGACGACGAATCCCGGTCGTCGCCGACGAATATTCCGATCCGGAAAAAGGCTCGGGCGCGGTCAAGGTGACGCCGGCGCACGACTTCAACGATTTCGAGGTAGGCAGGCGGCATAACCTTCCGCAGATCAGCGTGCTGGACAAAGAGGCCTCAATCGCCCTCGTCGGAAACGAGGACTACCTGCGCGGTTTGCCGGAAGGGGCGAGCGCCTTCGCCGAGGAAATGCAGGGGCTCGACCGGTTCGTCGCGCGCAAGCGAATCGTGGCGCGCATGGAGGATTTCGGCTTCCTCGAGCGGATCGAGCCGAACACGCACATGGTGCCGCACGGTGATCGCTCCGGCGTCGTCATCGAGCCCTACCTGACCGATCAATGGTACGTCGATGCCAAGACGCTGGCGCGACCGGCTATCGCGGCGGTGCGTTCTGGCGCTACCGGGATCGTGCCGAAGAACTGGGAAAAGACCTATTTCGACTGGATGGAGAACATCCAGCCCTGGTGCATCTCCCGTCAGCTTTGGTGGGGTCATCAGATCCCCGCCTGGTATGGGCCGGACGGCAAGGTGTTCGTTGCCGAGACGGAAGAAGAAGCCGTGGGCAACGCGCTTGGCTACTACGCCGAGCAGGAGGTCATCACGATGGAGCAGGGGCGCGAGATGGCGCTCGACCGCAACAAGCGTGCGGACTTTATCACCCGTGACGAAGACGTGCTCGACACCTGGTTCTCTTCGGCGCTGTGGCCGTTTTCAACACTCGGCTGGCCCGACGACGCGCCGGAGCTGAAGCGCTACTACCCGACGAACGTTCTCGTTACCGGCTTTGACATCATCTTTTTCTGGGTCGCCCGTATGATGATGATGGGCCTCCATTTCATGAAGGAAGCTCCGTTCTCGACGGTCTACATCCACGCCCTCGTCCGCGACGAGAAGGGCGCGAAGATGTCGAAGTCAAAGGGTAACGTGATCGACCCCCTGCATCTGATCGACGACTACGGTGCGGATGCGTTGCGATTCACGCTGGCCGCGATGGCCGCGCAAGGCCGCGACATCAAGCTCGCGGCAAGCCGGGTCGAGGGCTATCGCAACTTCGCAACCAAGCTGTGGAACGCCTGCCGCTTCGCCGAGATGAATGCTTGCGCGACGCCTCCAGATTTCGATCCAGCCAAAACGAAGCAGACGCTGAACCGTTGGATCGCACACGAGACCTCACGGGCGACGCGCGAGGTGACCGAGGCCATCGAAGCCTATCGTTTCAATGATGCGGCAGGCGCGATCTATCGGTTCGTGTGGAACGTCTATTGTGACTGGTACGTCGAACTGGCCAAGCCGGTATTGATGGGCGAGGAGAGCGACGCCAAGTCCGAAACCCGCGCGATGATGGCGTGGGCGCGCGATGAGATACTCAAACTGCTACACCCCTTCATGCCCTTCATCACAGAAGAGCTGTGGGCGGTCACGGCCAAACGCGAGGGCCTGCTGGTCCTGGCGCCATGGCCCCGCAAGGCAAGGGAGCTGACGCCGGAGCAAGTGGCGCTTGCGGCCGCCGCAAGCCCGAATGAACCCTTTCTGGCGCCGGTTCTGCCGATCCTGGACACAACCGAGTTCAGCGATCCCGCCGCCGAAGCCGAGATCGGCTGGGTGGTCGACCTCGTCACCGCCATCCGTTCGGTGCGGGCCGAAATGAGCATTCCGCCCTCGACGATGACCTCGTTGGTGCTGTCGGGTGCATCCGCAGAGACCAAAGAACGCGCTCCGCGCTGGAATGACGTCATCAAACGGATGGCGCGATTGGCCGACATTTCCTTTGCCGACGGCGCGCCGGAAGGTTCGGTGCAACTGCTGGTCCGTGGCGAAGTCGCTTCGCTGCCGCTCAAGGGCGTGATCGACCTTTCGGCCGAGAAGGCGCGGCTCGACAAGGAGCTCGCCAAGGCCGATGCGGACATCAAGCGGGTCGATGCCAAGTTGGCCAATGAGAAGTTCGTCGCCAACGCGCCCGAGGAAGTCGTCGAGGAAGAAAAAGAAAAGCGCGAAGCGGCGTCGGCCCGAAAGGCCAAGATCCTCGAGGCGCTGGAGCGCTTGAAGAGCGCGGCGTCTTGATGCTGGGAGCCGCCGATTGGTGGCGTGTCGTACCAGGTACCCGGCCCATAAAAGTAACCATAGCGAAGCACGACGCCGGCGATCCCGGCCGTCTGCAACACATCATGCTCGAGCGCGACCACGCCCTGCACAGTCAGGCGGCGCGGCGGTTCGGCGTTGACGTCGGGCGAATCATCTTCGTTTCGGACTCCCTCGCCTGGCGCATAGACGAAGGCGATGCTCTGCGCGATGACCCTTACGCCGGCCATTGTGGCTGTCTCGTCCGCGAAAGCACAACGCGAGCTGGGGTTTGATCCGGCGTTTCGGATGCCTATCTTGCTCAGGAAATGTTGGGCTCGACCTGAGCAACCCCTTCCTTGCTGCGGACTCCGTACATCGACAGGGCCAGCAACATATAGGCTCCGGAAGTCCAGAGCGCCTGCCAGTTCTGGATTCCTTCGATAAAGACGACATAGAGCGCGCCGAAAAGGAAAAGCGCCGCAAACGTTGTCTCGGCGATCGGGTGGACGCCCGTTCTCGGACGATTGAGCCAGGAAAGCATAGCAAGGGGCACGGCCGCCATCGTCAGCGAGGCAAAAGGGAGGTCCTGCCAACGCGGATCGAACACCGATCCCAGTGCGGTTCCCGTTGCAATGACCATGATCGTCATCACGACGACGCCAAGAATCAAAGTCGGGAACGACTGGGTTCTGCTTTCGCGCGGTCCCATCAATTCCAGAAATGCGGGGAGCCCGCGGCCTGACATCAAGGCATTGGCGCATAGCATCGGTGCGGCGGCTGTAGCCACAAGCAGCGTACCCCACCGCAGCCAGCCTCCGAGGCCGAAGCTTTCATACATCATTTTGTCGATCGCGATCCCCAACAGGACTCCAGCCACCGTTGCCGAAATGCCGACCGCGAGCCATGAGGAAGGTCGGGATTTCCACGGCCTGCGCCGCTGGCTGAACCAAGCCACGGCGTAGACGCCGATCGTCAATACCATGCCGCTTCCCATTAGTGACTTCCACAGCGGATAATTGCTGATGGGGACGCCGGGCGGGAATTTCAGGGTGTGATGATCTGCTTTAAACAAACCCCAGTTGCCGCCGACGGTGCCTTCCCAATACCGCTTCCAAGAGGCGTCAAAAGCCTCGATCAGGTTGACGCGAAAGTTGTCGCGCTTGGCAACCTCAAGAATGTCCGAGATGACGCGGGCCTGGTTGATCCGTGACGGAAGCGCTCCTTCGCGCATGCGTCCCATGCTTGGCCAGCCGGTTTCGCCGATCACGACTTCCTTGCCTGGAAACGCAAGCGATACCTGCTTGTGGATCGCGGCAACCTTTGCGGCCGCGTCCTCGGCCCTGGTCGGAATATTGTCCCAGTAAGGCAGCACATGGATCGTCACGAAATCTACGGCATCCTGAATTTCGCGGTAGCGTAACCAGTATTCCCAGACGTCCGCGTAAGTCACAGGCACTTTGACGCGCGCTTTGACCGACAGCAGGAGCTCTCGAAGGTCGGAAGGGGTCATGTCTCCGTGCAACAAGACTTCGTTGCCGACAACGATCGCCGTCACCGTAGCCGGATAGTCTCGAGCAAGCGCAACCGCGGTGTCGATAAGCTTTGCATTCTTGGTGCGGTTGTTGCCGATCCAGACTCCGAGAAGAACTTTTAGCCCGACCTGTGATGCCAGTGCGGGCACCTTGTCGAGACCGTTGTCGACTGAGTAAATGCGGATGCAATGCGAAATCTTGGCAACTTCGACCAGGTCTTCGCGGATC
>NZ_JBAVCF010000655.1:0-6223 GCF_049586575.1 Bradyrhizobium sp. | reverse complement strand
GGCAGCTTGAGGCCTCGCTCGAGCGGCTGGAAAACATGAGCTTCCAGTTCGGCCAGCGCTATGTCGTCGTCAACCTCCCGGCGGCCTTCGCCGAGGCGGTCGAGAATGATACGGTGGTGCGGCGCTATCGCGTCATTGCCGGCAAGACCGAGAAGCCGTCGCCGACGCTGACGGCGGAAATCACCAGCGTCAATCTCAACCCAACCTGGACCGTCCCGTCCTCGATCGCAAAAACTGAAATCTCCGCGCATATGCGTAAAGACCCAAGCTACCTGTCGCGCATGCACATGGAGGTGCTGGACGGCCACGACCACCCGATCGACCCGGCTGCGGTGGATTGGTCCGGCACGCATGTGCCGAATTTCACGGTACGCCAGCAGAACGGCGCCTGGAATGCGCTGGGCGTGGTGAAGATCGACATGCCGAATCCCTACTCCGTCTATATGCACGACACCAACCAGCGCAACCTGTTCAGCGACGATTACCGTTTCGACTCCCATGGCTGCTCGCGGGTCGACAATGTCCGCGATCTCGCCGCGTGGCTGTTGCAGGAAGAGATGCCGAAATGGAATCGCGCTGCGATCGACGCTGCCATTGCGACCGGCGCGCGCGAAGATATCGTGCTGCCGAAGAAGGTGCCGGTCGCCTGGATCTACCTCACGGCGTGGATGACCCGCGACCAGACCATCCAGTTCCGCAACGACATCTACGCTCAGGACGAGCAGCTGCTGGAAGCGACCGCCGAGGAAGCCGCGTTCTTCAACCAGGCCGCCAATCATCCATTGACGGCGCATCTGGCGCGGTGAGCTTCCGCTCTTTCGCGTGAGAGCTCTGCTGCTCCCTCCCCATGGAAGGGGGAGGGTTGGGGCGGGGGTCAGGTTTGCATTCGCTCTAAGTCTTTTGATCCCCTCCCGCTTTGCTCCAAGGAGCAAAGCGACCTCCCCCTTTTAAGGGGAGGTCCGGAAATCGTTGAACCCTGATTCAAATGAGGCCCGACCACCATTGCGGCGGCGACGAAGCAATGCTTCATTGCGCGGCGTCTGACATGCTTACCAAAGGCCCGCTTATGCTCGACGCCTCCACAAAAAACCAAAAATCCTTTGCCGAAGGCAAGATCCTCAAGGGCGTCGCCGACGGGGTCGGCATCGTCACCTTCAACAATCCCGAAAAACGCAACGCCATGTCGATCGAGATGTGGGAGGGCGTGGGTCAGGCACTCGTCGAATTGCGCGAGGACGAACAGGTGCGCGTGGTGGTCCTGACCGGCGCCGGCGATAAGGCGTTCATGTCGGGCGCCGATATCAGCCAATTCGAGAAAAACCGCCACAACGCGCAGGCCTCCGAAGAATATAACCGGCGCAGCGAATCCCAACGGGCAGTGCTCGCCCATTTTCCGAAGCCGACAATCGCCTGCATCAGAGGCTTTTGTCTTGGCGGCGGCATGCAGGTCGCGATGTCCGCGGACATGCGCTTTGCCTCCGACAACAGCCAGTTCGGAATCCCTGCGGCCAAGCTCGGCATCGCCTATGGCTACGATGGCCTAAAGCACCTGGTTTCGCTGGTCGGGCCGTCACAGGCACGGCTGATAATGTACACGGGCATGCGGATCGATGCCGCCGAAGCGTTGCGGATCGGCCTCGTCGATCGCGTGGTGGCGGATGAAAAGCTGTGGGATGAAACGTTCGAGATCGCCCGCACCATCTCCGGCAATGCGCCGCTTTCGGTCAAGGCCAGCAAGATCACGATCGCACAGGTGTTGCAGGATAGGAACGAGCGCGACATGGCCGCGATCAAGGCGATCTCGACCGCCTGCATGGACTCTGAAGATTTCCGGGAAGGAAGGCAGGCCTTCATGGAAAAGCGCCAGCCGAAGTTCAGGGGACGGTGATTTTCAGTTTGAGGTCTTGACTTTGCGCGCCCGATTGCTTCGGCACAAAGGACTGATTTGCCCGTCGCGTTAATCGGTCGCAGGCCACAGTGGTTGATCCCTTCCTAAAATCAGCGGCACAAGTTACGTCATCCCGCGCCACCAGGAGGGGCGTTTCGCGATCGTCACGAACGTGGGTGCGGGAGGCGATGGCCGCGAAGGTGTTCGTGACGAAGGACACCGGCGCGGACGGCGAAGTCGTAGCGTCCTGGCACCCCGACGCTGGTGTCAAGCTCCTGGGAAGCTAACGCTTCTCGGGGGTGACGGAGGCAATAAAGCCCGGTCTCCGGGGAGACTACGAAGTAAACCGTAAAACCATTCGCGCGGGGAATGCCGGGATTTCCGGTGTGACCGCAGTGACTACGCTTGTGTGCTTTTTCATTTTGCGCACAAGGCTGCGGGCGCAAACGGCGCCCGCGCATTCCCCGCGCCCTCTTCTGTGGGCAAGATGATTGCAAAACTCGCGCCGATGGGCGGCGAGAAGGTAGAGCTGTGGCTATTTGAAAAGTGCGCCCTCCAACGTCGTCCCTGCGAACGCAGGGACCCATGCTCCGCGCCCTTCCTTTGGGCACGACGGCCGACGTCCTTCGCAAAACCAAAGCCGGTGGCTATGGGTCCCCGCGCCAGTGCGCAATTGCGCACAAGGCGGGGACGACGAGCGAGTTTTGGGTGCTGAGCAGAATCCTACAGCGCCGCAAGCACGGCGTTGCTGATATCGGCGGTGCCGTTGTTGCCGCCGAACTCCATCGGCTTGATCCCTTGCGCATACGCCTTGTCGACCGCGCGCTCGATGCGCTCGCCGGCCTCGGCGGCCTGCTCCAGGCCGTGTTTGTCGGCGAGCCAGTCGAGCATCATCGCCGCCGAAAGGATCATGCCGGTCGGGTTGGCCTTGCCCTGCCCCATGATGTCGGGCGCGGTGCCGTGACAGGGCTGGAACACGGCATAGCGGTCGCCGATATCGGCCGAGGGCGCCATGCCCATGCCGCCGATCAGGCCGGCGGTCATGTCGGAGAGGATATCGCCGAACATGTTCTCCATGACCATGACGTCGAAATCCCACGGCCGCTTCACCAGCATCGCCGAGCAGGCGTCGACATAAAGACGGTCTGTCTTCACGTTGGGATGACGTTTTGCTGCCTCATCGAACATTTCACGAAAGAACGCAAAGGCCTTGAACACATTGGCTTTGTCGACGCAGGTCAAGCCGCCGGGGCGGCCGCGCTTCTTGCGGCGTTCCGCAAGCTTGAAGGAAAACTCGAACAGCCGTTCCGAGGTCTTTCGGGTGATCACCAGCGTCTCGCGCGCATCCTCATGGGTGACGACGCCCTTCCCCATCGAGGCGAACAGGCCCTCGGTGGATTCTCTGATGACGACAAGGTCGATGCCGCGCTGGTCGGCGCCGACGATCGGGCTCGGCACGCCAGGAATGAGCCGCGCCGGGCGCACGCCGGCATAAAGATCGAAATGAAAGCGCAGTTCCACCTGCGGCATGATCTCGGTGTTATCGGGATAACGCACCGACGGCAGGCCGCAGGCGCCGAGCAGGATGGCGTCGGCCTCCTCGCACAGCCGGATCGTGGAATCCGGCATCGACTTGCCGGTCTCGCGGTAGTGATTAGCGCCGGCCGCAGCCTCGGTGAAGCGGAATTTCAGGTCAGTGGTTTTCTCGATCTTGCGCAGGACTTCCAGCGCCGGCGCCATGACTTCGGGGCCGATGCCGTCGCCAGCGAGGACGGCGATGTGGAGCGCGTTGTTGGCAGACATACAATTATCCTTGGTTCAGTGATCTGCGGCCTCATGGTTCGAGATGCGTGGTGTTACCACGCTCCTCACCACGAGGAACACGAGCCTCATCCTGAGGAGCGCACGTCTGTGCGCGTCTCGAAGGATGAGGCCATGAACGCCTTACGGCGTCAAAATGGCCCGGCCGACCAGCCGGCCCTCCTTCAGATTGGCCAAGGCCTCATTGGCCTTGCCGAGCGGCATCGGGGTCACCGGGATCGGCGCGATCTTTTTGGCGCGGACGAGATCGAGCAATTCCTGCGTTTCGCGCAGATTGCCGACATAGCTGCCCTGGATGGTGATCGCCTTGATCGGAATCAGCGGCAGGGCCCAGGGCGCGCCGCCGCCGAACAGCCCGACGATCACGAGCTTGCCGCCCTTGGTCAGGCAATCGAACCCGAGCTGCGTGGTCTTGGCATTGCCGACGAGGTCGATCACGGCGCGGATCGGTTCGCCCGCCTTTTTGGTCAACTGCTCCAGCGCATCCGCCGCGCCGCCGTCGACGGTTGCGAGCGCACCGGCTTTTTCCGCCGCCTCGCGCTTCTTCGCGTCGATATCGACGACGATCGCGCCTTTGCCGCCCATCGCCTTGATCAGCGACAGCGCCATCAGGCCAAGCCCCCCGGCGCCGAAGATCACGATCGGCGTGTCAAAGGCGAACTCCACCTTCTTCAATGCGCTGTAGGTGGTGACGCCGGAGCAGGCGTAAGGCGCGGCGGTGACGGGGTCGAGCCCCTTCAGGTCGATGAGATATTTCGGATGCGGCACAGTCATGTGATCGGCATAGCCACCGTCGCAATAGACGCCGAGCGCATTCGGCTTGACGATGCACATGTTCTCGTCGCCGCCGACGCAGGTCTTGCACTTTCCGCAACCGAGCCAGGGATAGGCCAGCACGACGTCGCCGGTCTTGAGGCCACCTTTGTCGCTTTCTTTCACATCAGGCCCGAAGGCCATGATTTCGCCGACGGTTTCGTGCCCCATCGTGCGCGGCAACGACACGCCACGATCCTTCAGGGACAACGGCTTGCGGCCATGGCCGAGGTCGTAGCCGCCCTCCCAGATGTGCAGATCGCTGTGGCAGACGCCGGCCGCCTTCACCTTGATCAAGACCTGCGTACCGCTGGGCTGCGGCGTCGGTTCATCTACTTCCTGAAGAGGCGCGTTGAAATCGGCGACCTTGAAGCTCTTCATCGTCTCACTCCCATGAACTTATTGGCTGACGTGATAGGCCGGAATCCGCCGGCCCCGCAAGGCCGTCGGCTCACGCCGGGGAGACCGCTACTTCCTGGCGGAAACGGCCGCCTGATGCGGCGAAAATCCGGCCTCGCCAAGCACTGCATTCGTATGTTCGCCGAGAGCCGGCGCGCGCGTTCCCGCAGCGACTTTAGCCCCCGACATCCGGAACGGCATGTTCATCACCTTGAAAGTGCCGCCGCCGTCCTCCATTTCCGCAAGCCCGCCGCGATGGGCAATCTGTGGATCATCCATCGCTTCCGCCACGGTTCGATAGGCCGAACAGGGAACGCCGTGGATGGAAAGCTCGGCAAGGCAGTTGGCGGTCGTGACCGTGCGCGACCAGTTCTCGACGCCATCCATCAGGTCGTTCCAGTGGCGGCGGCGGTCGGCATATTTCGCGAAGCGGGAATCGCTGGTCCATTCCGGATGGCCAGCGGCGCGGACCATGCCCTGGAAGGTCTTTTCGCTGGCGATCGCCACCATCACATATCCGTCCGCGGTTTCGACCGGGCCGAACATCGGGCGGCTCGGCGGCGGGACATGGAATTGCGCGTTCTGGACTTCGTTCAGCGTCAAGGAGAGCATCGATTCCAGCATCGACACGTCGATGTGCTGGCCCTTGCCGTTCAGTTGGCGCTGATAGAGCGCGGCCGAAATGGCGCCGAAGGCATAAACACCCGTCAGCACGTCGGCGTGATAGATACCGCAATAGTCCGGCCGGTTTCTGCCGGGCTGGTAGGCGAGATGGGCCATGTCATAGCCGGAAGCCGCGTGAATGACCGGCGCATAGGCCGGCAACTCCGCCGACGGTCCGGTCTGGCCGTAGCCGGAGATCGAACAATAGACGAGACGCGGATTGAAGGACTGCAACGACGGATAGTCGAGCTTCAACCGCCGCATCACGCCGGGGCGGAAATTCTCCACGAGGATGTCGACGTCTTTCACGACGTGACGGATGATCTCGACGGTTTCCGGCGATTTCAGATCAAGCACGATGCTTTTCTTGCCGGCGTTGAGGGCGCCGAAAGCGCTGCTGAAGCCGTTGCGCACGGGGGGACGGATTCGCATCGTCTCGCCCTCCGCCGGCTCGATCTTGATGACCTCCGCGCCCAGATCGGCCAGCATCCGCGTACAATGCGGACCGGCGATGGTGGTCGAGAAATCGAGCACGCGCAGGCCATGGAAGCTGCCTGTCGCATTACGCTCATCGATTTCCGCTATCGTCATCCAGGAACTCCCCTTTTGGTCCGCTCGAGCTTACGACCGATCCAGGAC
>NZ_JBAVCF010000654.1:0-5414 GCF_049586575.1 Bradyrhizobium sp. | reverse complement strand
ACCTGCATGCTCGACAATTGCAGTCGCATCTCCTCCATGATGGTTTGGCGTTGTGGCAGCACGTCGCGCTCATAGCGGCTGGCGATGTCGTAGCTGGAGCGGTAGACACGGTAAGCGTCGCGCGCCTCCGAACGCACATTGACCGCCTTTTCGGCCAACCGGTTGAACGCCCGGTTATAGGTCTCGGCCGCCTGCCTGACATGCACTTCTCCGCCGTCGAAAATGGGGATCTGGAACTGGATGTCGAAGCCGCGCTCGCTGAACTGAGGCGTCTCCGGCTCCTTGGTTGTTCGGGATATCCCTGCCACATCGAGCATCGTGACGAACCGGGTCGCCCCGGTCAGGTCGAGGGATTTCGCCAGGGCATCGAGCTCCATGCGTGCGATCTGAAGGTCGAGCCGATGCCGAACGGCGTCGACCTCGATGCCGGGCAGCGTCTTGGGTTTTCTCGGCAGCTGCGGCAGCTTGCCCGGCAGCTTGAGGGCGAGATCGCCGTCCGAAAGACCCAACAAACGAGAGAGCCGCTCCCGCGAACTTTCCGCCTCCTGCCTGGCTGCAGCGAGATCGGTCGTCGTCTCCGCGTAGAACACCTGCTCGCGCGCGTTGTCCAGCTTGTTGATCGAGCCGGTCTCGTTAAGCTTTTTGGCAAGCCTTGCTGCGGCTTCCGCCGTCGATGTCGCATCCGTCAGCAAGCCCACTAGCTCGTTAGCCGCAACCGTCCTGTAGTAGGCACGCTGCACATCTGCCGCGAGCCGCAACGTCGCAAGAGCTGCGCGAAGCTGGGCCTCTCTGAAACGGTCGCGTGCGATATCGGAGCGGAAAGGCAAGGTCGCGAGCGCCAGGATGTTGCCGACGACCCTTCGTTCGACTTCGCTAGCTGCGTCGCCCGAAATGCTCGAAATCGAGAAGGTCGGATTGGGCGGAAGGCTCTGCTGAACGAGATCGGCCTCCGCCAGCGCCAATTCGTTGTAGGCGGCTTGCAGGCCCTTGTTATTGAGCAACGCAATCTGAACGGCTGCATCAACCGTGAGCGTTCGCAATAACAGCCGCCTGGCGGTCCCCAAAGCCCGCCCTTCGTCGTCTTTCGACCGTATGAACGTAACATCTTTGCCGATAGCCTGTCCGGCAATGTCGGAAACGGCGGTCATTCCGCCGTCCGGAGAAAACGAAGCGCACCCGGCCAGGCCGAGCGAGACAATCAACGCTACAGGCCGCACAGTTTGGCGCGCAATGGCAGTAGCCGTTGCAGCTGCCAGATATCGAATCCTGCGTCTTGAACAGGTTCGGCGCGCCGTCGCGACGGCGGCGAACCTCAAAGCTCGCACTAACATGGGTCTTTCCCGGGCTGCCGACGAATGACAGGCGCGTGCAGAAATTCTGCGTGGCGCCAGCTTCTCGAGTCAGGATCAGGCGATGGGAGGACGGTAAAGCCGAGCAGGCGCCTCGCCGTGCAGGCTCCTGTACACTTCGCCAGCGCAGGTCGAGACAGGCGAAGGGGGCATGACCAGCGACGGCAACTCCGCCGGCATCGCCGAAGCGCACATCAGTGCGCAGCACGGTCCGGGCACAGCCGTTCTGTGCCGATGGTGCTGCTCGTGACCGGGGGCATTCGCCAGAGCGCCGTGTTGATGCAGTGATACGGTATGACTTGCATCAAGGATGTGCCTATGGGTATCGGTCATTGCTGCGTCGTGCACTACGGTGACGTGCACCTCGTCAAGACACGGAAGCGGGCCGGAGCCGAATGCAAGCGCAGCGCTAGGCGCAAGGACACAAAACAGATAAAGCAAGGCAATCAGCCGCCCTGCCCAAATCCGCTCCATCTTTCCTAGTTTTGCAAACAACTTTCGCGCCCGAGTCGTAACTCTCAGACGCAGAATAATGGCCAGTCCGAGTTCCGCCAAGCGCTTTTACGAGTCAGGCAACTCTCCAGGTGCTCGGAATGGAAGCGATAACACTCGGGCGTGGCCCCAGATCGGCGTCGCTGCCCCCACTGAGCCCGTTCCAAGAAATACCGTATCCAGCCCTGATCGCCACCACTCAGTTAGCAAGCAAGCATGGTACCCTCGGAGCCTTGCTCACTTGCTATCATCAGCGCCCGCTTGCAATACAGTTTCAATTTGCACTTCCGCCGGATAGCCAGCATTGATTTCGGTCAAATCAGCGTACTTGGGTTAGCGCTAAACAAGTTTCCGAACGGGAAGGTGTGACCCCACTCAGCCTGCAGACGATCTCGTTCGATCCTCCGAGGACGATTTGAATGTCGGGGCCGCTGACTGAAAGGATGTTTCGACGGGCGCTCATTGCCATTGCTCTTTCCGGACTCGTTTTGGGAGCTGCGGCCTGGGCGAACGGGCTGAGGGATATAGCGAACTGGTGTTGGGCCGGCGGCACCTTGCCGGTGGTTATCGGTCTGCTGATTTCTATGGTCCGCGACTTTCTGGCGGGTCGCATGGGTGTGGACTCAGTTGCCTTCGTGTCGATGTCGGGCGCGCTCGTGCTCGGTCAGAATTTGGCCGGCATCGTCGTCGCCATCATGTACGCAGGCGGCAATCTGCTTGAGGACATTGCTGTCGCACGGGCCGAGCGTGACCTCAGGTCGTTAATTGATCGGGCACCGAGGATAGCCCATCGTCGTATCGCATCGACCATCGAGGACATCCCGATCGAGCAGGTCGCAGTTGGGGATGACATCGTGGTTCGCGCTGGCGAAGTCATTTCTGTTGACGGGCTCATTACCAGCCAGCTGGCGACGATCGATGAGGCGGCACTGACCGGGGAGCCGATCCCGGTTTCTCGTCAGGCCGGCGAACTCGCGCGAAGTGGTTCCGTCAACGCGGGAGAGACATTCGAAATTCGCGCATCCGCGGCCGCAAACGAAAGTACCTATGCAGGCATCGTTCGCATGGTCAGTGCTGCACAGACGGCAAAGTCGCCTTTCATCCGCATGGCAGACCGCTATGCGCTGCTGCTGTTGCCAATCACGCTTGCGGTTGCCGGCGGAGCATGGTTCTTCTCCGGCGATCCTGTCCGCGGACTGGCCGTGTTGGTCGCAGCGACGCCATGCCCACTTATTTTGGCCGCGCCGGTCGCCTTCATTGCCGGGATTGCGCGAGCTGCAAAATGCGGAATCCTCGTCAAGGGCAGTGGGCCGCTCGAAGCGCTCGCGCGCACCCACACGGTGATGTTCGACAAGACCGGCACGCTGACCGTCGGTGGCGCGCGTCTCGTTGCGATCGAAGTCACCCCGGGCCAAAGCGCCGACGAAGTTCTGCGGATTGCGGGCTCCCTGGAACAGGCCTCACAACACGTCGTCGCTGCGGCGATCGTCGAAGCCGCCATGGCGAAAGGGCTGAAGCTCACTATTCCATCTGAGGTACGGGAGACCATGGGCTCCGGTTTGGAAGGGGTGATCGACGGACAGACTGTTCGCGTGGGCTCGTATCAAATGGTCCATGGCGCTCGTAAGCCTGAAACCTGGGCGGCGCGGGCGCTCAGACGTGCGGCATGGCGCTCGGCACTGAGCGTGTTCGTCGCGGTCGATGGACGCACCATCGGTGCGGTATTGCTCGCCGACGAGCTGCGACGCGAGACGCCGCACGCCGTGCAGACACTGCGAACAGCCGGCGTAGCGCGGATCGTCATGGTGACGGGCGATCGAGCAGATGCCGCAGAAACGATCGGCGCCGCTCTTGATCTTGATGCCGTCCTTGCCGAAAGGGAGCCCGCCGATAAGGTCGACGCCGTCGCCACCGAACAGCGACAAAACCCTACCGTCATGGTCGGTGACGGTATCAATGATGCGCCGGCATTGGCGGCGGCCAACGTTGGCATCGCCATGGGTGCCCGAGGCGCAAGCGCTTCGTCGGAAGCAGCCGATGTCGTCATACTGGTCGACCGCCTCGATCGCGTCGCTGATGCCGTTACCATCGCGCGGCGCACCCGCAGCATAGCGCTGCAGAGCATACTTTCCGGAATGGCCCTTTCCGGGCTGGCAATGGGCTTTGCCGCCATCGGCCTGTTGCCGCCGATCGCGGGCGCGTTGACGCAGGAGGTCATCGATGTTGCGGTGATCCTCAATGCGTTGCGCGCGTTGACTTCTGGCCATAAGTTCGGTCGTCACAAAATGCCAGCGGCGGCAGCGACGACGTTGCGCCAGGATCATAAGCGAATGGAACCGACGCTCGATCGGCTGAGAGAAATTGCAGACGGGCTTGATGCCGCTGAGGGAACGGGGGCGATGATACTGATTTCGGAGGCTGACGATATCGTCTCGCGGCAAATCGTCGAGCATGAGCGCGAGGATGAAAGGGCCGTGTATCCGCAAGTCGCTAAATTTTTGGGGGATGGTCACGGGCTAGGCGCAATGAGCCGAGCGCACCGCGAGATTATACACATGGCACGGCTCCTGCGCCGGCTCGCCAATGGACTCACCGTCCATGATACGGACCATTATCTGATCCGAGATGCTCAGCGCGTCATTGAAGCAATTGAGGCGCTCGTGCGTATCCATAACGCCCAGGAGGAAGACATTTATGAGCAAGCGATCGGAACGTAGGAAATAATCTTTTCGCACTGCATCAGTCCGCAATTGCCAACGGCGGACATCACAGATCGGCAAAAGACGCAGAGATGAGCCATAGCTTCGGTGGGGCAATCGGTGGCTTGACAAGCCTCCGTTCATATAAGCCCGTTGCCGCACGCGCTACATTTCCGCGCAGATGCGCACATCGAGTTTGACTACGGTCGCTGGCTTAGCGATCGATAATATTTGATCTAGAAGCGCAAATTTTTTCTGCGTGCGACAGAACACCGTCCGCCCGATCCGTCAGAAACTTGCGCTCTTGATTTCAAAGCAAAATTTTGCCGATTCCAAATCGGCTCGATTTCGCTGACTATCGATATCAATTGGTGCATTTTTCCGCGCCGATAGCCACGAGTCACGCTATCCGCTCGGCGTCAAAATTAGCGTCAGCGCCTGCAGGGATCCCTTTGCGGGCTCGCCTGACGGCGGACTAAACATTAACGCACTCCCGCCCATAGAGCTTGACGTTATCCGATCACGCTCCAGGTTGGCGGTAAGCGTCAGCCGATGACCGCGCTGTAGAGGATGATATTCATCGCTTGCGAGGAATAGCCCAGCAACTCGCCAGGTTCTTCATTCCAATTCTGGGGTAGTAGGTTTCGGCCGCTGGTGCAGCAACGAGGATGAGCGTTGTGTTTTCGCCTGCCGCTCGATGGGTCTCGTCGATGAGGCGCTTCCCGATGCCTTGACGTTGGTAGGCCGCGTCGACCGCCAAATCGGACAGGTAGCAGCAGTAGGAGAAGTCGGTCACTGCTCTCGCCACGCCGACAAGGCGACCGCTATCGCGAGCGGTCACAATGAGGTCCGCATTGCGAAGCATCGCGTAGAG
>NZ_JBAVCF010000653.1:0-2301 GCF_049586575.1 Bradyrhizobium sp. | reverse complement strand
TCTTCGTGTTCCCGAGCAGGACCGACACGTTCGGCCTCGTGCTGCTGGAAGCGCTCGCAAGCGGTACGCCGGTCGCTGCCTTTCCGGTTTCCGGGCCGCGCGACGTCATCGGCTCAGCTCCGGTCGGCGCATTGAACGAAGATCTGGCGGCGGCGTGCCGCGCGGCTTTGCGGGTCCCCCGGCAGGAATGCCTTGAATTTGCCGCCCGCCATACCTGGGCGGCTTCGGCCCGCGCCTTCATCGAGCACATGGCCGATGTCCGTTTGGGAGCGCAATCCGAGCTTTCGCCGCGGCTGTCGGAGCAGCCGCGCTTCGTTGCATAGCTAGCGGAGTGGATTTGACATTGCCGCGCTTTCTGCGGAGGCGCTAAACTGTACCCTATGAACGAACCTCTGTCTCATCTGCCCGTGAGTTCCGCGGATATCGACGCCGCGGCCAAAGCCATTGCGGCCTTTGCCGTCCGAACGCCGTTACTTTGTCCGCCGGTTCTTTGCGATCGCGTCGGCGCAAGAGTGTTCCTCAAGCCGGAAATCCTGCAACGCACCGGCTCGTTCAAGTTTCGCGGCGCTTTCAACAAGCTGTCGTCGATTCCGGAAAGCGCCCGCAAGGGCGGCGTGGTGGCGTTTTCATCCGGCAATCACGCGCAAGGCGTCGCGGCGGCCGCGAAAATTCTCAACATGCCCGCCACCATCGTGATGCCGGCAGACTCACCGCTGTTGAAGCGCGAGCGCACCAAATCCTATGGCGCCGAGGTCGTGCTTTACGATCGCGACCGCGAGGACCGCGAGGCGATTGCGCGGGAGATCGCAGGCAAGCGTGGGGCTACGCTGGTGCCGCCCTACGACGATCCGAAGGTGATCGCGGGGCAGGGCACCGTGGGCCGCGAAATCTGCGAAGACCTGGCAGCGCTCGGCATCGTCCCCGATATCGTGGTGGCGCCGGTTTCCGGCGGCGGCCTGATCGCAGGCGTTGCGACCGCGGTGAAAGCGCGCTTTCCGCAAGCCATGATCATGTCGGCCGAGCCGGAAAACTTCGACGACCACGCCCGCTCGCTGCGCGCCGGCAAGCGCGAGGCCCACCACGCCGCAGGCCGCAGTATTTGCGATGCGCTGATGGCGGCTATCCCCGGCGAGATCACCTTTGCCATCAATGGCAGGCTGCTCAGCAAGGGCGTCACCGCATCGGAAGCAGAAGTGGGCGAGGCCATCGCCTTTGCGTTCCGCGAACTCAAGCTCGTGGTTGAGCCCGGCGGCGTGGTTGGCCTGGCCGCCTTGCTCGCCGGCCATATCGAGGCGCGCGGCAAGAATGTCGTGATCGTGCTGTCCGGCGGCAATGTGGATTCGGACCTGTACGCTCGGCTGATTGGCTGAAGGCTGGCGCGGACTTCCGGAAATCCGGTCAATCTGCCATTGTTCCGACACTCGCCTTGGAAACAAAGAGACGAGTCAGAAACAAAAATCGGGAGATATGCCATGCACAGGATGCTCGTTCTTTATAACGAACCCAAGGATCCCTCGCATTTCAAGAAGTACTACGTCGAGACGCATGTGCCGCTGGCGAACAAAATCCCCGGCATCAAGAACGCCCGCTATTCGTTCGACGTGAAGGCGCTCGGTCCTGGCAAGGCGCCGTATTTCTGCGTCTTCGAGGCCGACTTCGAGAGCGAGGCGGCATTGATGAGCGGGCTCGGATCGAAGGAAGGCCAGGCGGTCGCAGGTGACGTGCCCAATTATGCCTCCGGCGGCGTCACCATGGCGCATTTTCCGCTGAAGTGACCGGCGGGTGGCAACCCGCTGGAGTCTCCGGATCAGGAAAAGAACGCGATCTTCTCGTTCTGGCTCATGCGACGGATCGGGGCCAGCGGATCGGACCGCGAACTCCGTGGCCGTGACACGATGCCGTTGGCGAGCAGGCTCGAACCGAGCGAAGGCGTCGGTTCGAGCTCCGATTTGGGTACGGGCTGAAGCGGCGTCACGGCGGGCGGCGCACTGGCGACAGCGCGTTCTGTCCCACCATCGGTTTCTGATCCAAAGGTGACGTCAATCTCCCAGGACGCAGTTCTCCCCTGACTCTGTCCGGCTTTGGGCGTGTCGATCTGATCTGCGTGGACCTGAGCCCCGTGAAGTTGGGCCTCGTTGACTTGTGTCTCGTCGGACTCGGTGTCCTCCATGGGGTCGTAGGCCGCGTCGCTATCAGGCGCGGCCATCTCCATTGCCACCATGTCCAGCATGGCTTCATCATTGGCATCGAAGGCGTCGGCCGGCTCGCTCGCAGCCACTTCCACCCCGGGAGCCTCATCCG
>NZ_JBAVCF010000652.1:0-1995 GCF_049586575.1 Bradyrhizobium sp. | reverse complement strand
TGACGCGGACGCCCTTCGGTCCCCACTCGCCGGCGAGACTGCGGCACAGCGCGAAATCGGCGGCTTTCGAGATGCCGTAGGCGCCGATCACCGTCGAACCGCGCAAACCCCCGATCGAGGAGATGATCACCACCGAGCCCTTGCCGCGTTCCGCCATCGGCGGGATCGCCAGCGCGCAGAGCCAGAGATTGCTCTTGACGTTGGAGGCCATGATCTTGTCGAAGGCCTCGTCCTTGATGTCGAGCAGCGGGCCGTAGTACGGGTTCACCGCCGCGTTGCAGACCAGAATGTCGATCTTGCCGTAATGGCTGACCGCGCCCGTCACCAGCGCCTCGACCTCCTCGCGGCGCGAGATGTTGCAGGCAATCACATGCGCATCCCCACCCGCCTTGCGGATGCCGCTGGCGACTTCCTCGCAGGCATCGGCCTTGCGTGAGGAGATCACGACCTTGGCGCCAAGCTTCGCCAGCAGTTCGGCGGAGGAGCGGCCGATGCCGCGGCTGGAGCCGGTGACGACGGCGACTTGTCCCGTGAGGTCGAAGGGGGTCGATTTCATGGTGTGGTCCTCTGCGTTGCCTGAAGCCTCGCGAGCCTCTCTCAATACGTCATTTTGCGCGGAAGGCGCAGACCCGGAATCCATACTCCGCGTCGGTGGTTATGGATTCCGGGGTCGCATCTTCGATGCGCCCCGGAATGACGCGGATAATATATGGGCCTACACCAGCCCGCCGCCGGCGGTGACGCGGCGAAGGTGATATTCGGTATCGCCAAAGGTGTTCTCGATCATGGTCAGGCGCTTGAAGTAGTGACCGATGCTGGCTTCCATGGTCATGCCGATGCCGCCATGCAGCTGGATCGACTGCTGGCCGACGAACTTGGCGGACTTGCCGATCTGCACCTTGGCGGCGGCGACCGCGGTGGCGCGTTCCTTCGCGTCCTCGAAATCGGTAGCCATGGTCGCAAACATCGACATCGAGCGCGCCTGCTCGACCGCGACGAACATGTCGGCGGCGCGGTGCTGCAAGGTCTGGAAGCTGCCGATCGCGACGCCGAATTGCTTGCGGGTCTTCAGATATTCGACCGTGGCCTTCAGCGACTCGTCCATCAGGCCTACGGCCTCGGCGCAGAGCGCGGTGCGGGCTTCATCGACCACGCGCTCGATCAGCGGCAACGCATTTTCGGGATCGCCGATCGCGGCATCAGCGCCGACCTCGACGCCGGTGAAGGTGACGTCGGCGGCATGCAGTCCGTCCTGCGTCGGATAGCCTTTCTTCGCGATGCCCTTGACGCCCGCCGGCACCAGGAACACGCCGATGCCGCCGGTGTCGCGCTGGCCGCCCTTGGTGCGCGCGGTCACCACAAACGTGTCCGCCGCCTCGCCATTGAGCACGACGAACTTCTCGCCGTCGATGACGTAAGCATTGCCCTTCTTCTTGGCGGAGGCCGCAACGTCAGCCAGATCGTAGCGTGAATTCTTTTCCAGTTGCGCAAAGGCAAAGGTTTTGCTGCCGTCGATGATCGACGGGATATGCGCTGCTTTCTGCGCAGCCGATCCGCCATGGCGAAGCAAGCCACCCGCGATCACGACGGTCGCGAGATACGGCTCGATCACAAGCGCGCGGCCGAGAGCCTCCATCACGATCATGGTTTCGACCGCACCGGCGCCGAAGCCGCCGTCGTCTTCGGCGAACGGCAGGCCGAGCAGGCCCTGTTCGGCGAAGCGGTTCCAGATCGACCTGCTCCAGCCGCCCTGCTCTTTCATGTATTTCTTGCGTGAATCGAAATCATAGGCGTCGCCGAGCAACCCATCGACGCTTTCCTTGAGAAGCCGCTGCTCCTCGGACAAATCGAAATCCATGTCTACGTTTCCTCATACCCAAATCAAAGCAGCGTCGTCATTCCCGGATGCGCCGTCGCGACAAGATAGCGAAGCTATTTTGTGCGGGGGACGCAGGCCCGGAATCCATACTCACGATGGTGGTTATGGATTCCGGG
>NZ_JBAVCF010000651.1:0-4230 GCF_049586575.1 Bradyrhizobium sp. | reverse complement strand
GCCGAAAACCCTGCTCTGCCCGTTCCGACCCTTGAAAAGAGGCTGGCGAACGTGTTGTTCTCCGCGCGGCGGAAAAGAGCCGTAAAACCGGAGTCAGCAGAATGAATTACCCGAACGTGCAGTTGTTTATCGACGGCAAATGGCGACCGGCCGCTTCTGGAAAGACCATCCCTGTGCTCAATCCAGCCACGGAAGAGACCGTGGGCACCGTTGCCCACGCCGCAAAGGCCGACCTCGATGAGGCGCTGGCGGCAGCGGAAAAAGGCTTCAAGGCCTGGCGCGTGGTGTCGTCCTATGAACGCTCCAAGGTCATGCGCAAGGCCGCCGAGCTGATGCGCGAGCGCGCCGATAAAATCGCGACCATCATGACGATAGAACAAGGCAAGGTCCTGGCCGAGGCCAAGATGGAGACAATGGCAGCTGCCGACATCATTGAATGGTTTGCCGAGGAAGGACGCCGCGCCTATGGCCGCCTGATCCCGGCCCGGGCGCCCGGCGTCTACCAGATGGCGTTCAAGGAACCGGTCGGACCGGTTGCCGCCTTCACGCCGTGGAATTTCCCGATCAATCAGGTCGTCCGCAAAATGAGCGCGGCGCTCGCTTCAGGCTGCTCGATCATCGTCAAGGCGCCGGAAGAAACGCCGGCTTCGCCCGCCGAATTGATCCGGGCGTTCTCCGATGCCGGCGTGCCGGCCGGCGTCATCAACCTTGTCTATGGCGTGCCGTCCGAAATCTCCGAATATCTGATCCCGCACCCGACCATCCGCAAGATTTCCTTCACCGGCTCGACCAAGGTCGGCAAGGATCTCGCGGCGCTTGCGGGTCAGCACATGAAGCGGGTGACGATGGAGCTCGGCGGCCATGCGCCGGTGATCGTATTCGACGACGCCGACATCGAATCCGCGGCCAAGATCATGGTTGCCGCGAAATATCGCAACGCAGGTCAGGTCTGCATCTCGCCGACGCGCTTCCTGGTGCAGGAAGGCGTCTACGACAAGTTCATCAAGCAGTTCGTGGACGGCGCGAAGTCGATCACGGTCGGCAATGGCCTCGATGCCAACTCCAAGATGGGAGCGCTGGCCAATGATCGTCGCGTCACGGCCATTGAGACCATGGTCCAGGACGCCGTCAGCAAGGGTGCGAAGGTTGCGACCGGCGGCAACCGCGTCGGCAACAAGGGTTACTTCTTCGAGCCCACCGTCGTCACCGACGTGCCGAAGTCGGCCCGCGCGATGAGCGAAGAACCCTTCGCTCCGCTGGCGCTGATTTCGCCGTTCTCCAAATTCGACGATGCGGCGGAGGAAGCGAACCGCCTGCCATTCGGGCTCGCGTCCTACGCGTTCACCAAGTCGGCCAAGACGGCGAGCGCGATCGGTGCGGCTGTGGAAGCGGGCATGATGTCGATCAACAGCTTCGCTCTCGCGCTGCCCGAAGTTCCGTTCGGCGGCATCAAGGATTCCGGCTATGGATCGGAAGGCGGCTCCGAGGCGCTGGAAGCCTACCTCAACACCAAGTTCATTACGCAGACAGGAGTTTAGGCCGCCTGTCAAAAAGCGAGCCACCATCCGGCCCGATGGTGGCTCGCTCTTTTCACTAAACCAAATTCACCGCGCTTTAGTCGCGCACGTCGACCGGACCGACAAACGCCACGCCGATCCGCTTCTGCTGTATCCAGATCACCCTGCAGTCGCGCGTCGAGGAGTCACTCGCCATCACCAGGCGAAACTGGGCCGGCACGAAAGATGGATTATCGACGTCGATCGCGGCACCTTCCCGCGAGATGTTCCGCACGGTACAACGCATCACCGAGCCGCCCGCCGAAACATAGGCCGGCTCATTGATTTCAGTCCGCTGATGCTTCCGCTTTTCTTCCATCGGTGTGGTGCGCCGAAGTTCCCCAGCCCATCAGTCTAGCGCCAAAGCTTAAAGAATTTGGCTGTAGCGGCCCCTTGCGGGCTATGACAATCCAGAGGCGCGGGGTCAAGCGCACTGCCCTCGCTGGATCCACAAGACCACCGATCCCCTCGGCTTCGCCTTGATCCGGGAGGCGGAAATTATCTCAGGTCTGACGGGCCTTACCGGCGATTCCTCTGGCCTTCCTTTACCTCGGATGCTGGTTTTTGATGGCTGGTACGGTGTACCATTTCTTTGGCAGCGAAGCCGGGGGTCAGTCGACCGTTTCTGCCCTGTGGTTGAGACCCAACATAAACCCGCGTTGATCGAAGGAGAACAACCATGCCGCTTGGCGGACTACAGCATTACACGATCGAACCCGCAGATCTCGAACGCACCAAGGATTTCTATTGCGACGTGCTGGGGCTTGAGAATGGCGACCGGCCGCCGCTCGATTTCCCGGGCTACTGGCTCTATTCCGGCGGGGTGGCGACGGTCCATTTGATGGGCACCCGCAAGCCGCGCGAAGGCATCGTGGTCAGGGGCACCGAGAAGAAATTCGAGGACACCGGCCGCCTCGACCACATCGCCTTTGCCGCCACCGATGTGGACGGCGTGCGCAACCGCCTTCAGTCCAAAAACGTGAAGTTCCGCGAAAGCATCGTGCCTCGCACGGGGGATACGCAGTTCTTCCTCTACGATCCCGACGGCGTCGGCGTCGAATTGAACTTCCCGAAAAGCTGATGGATTCAGGCCGGTCGCTGCTTCGTTTCCGCGAATCCAGACAAGGTCATACCGCGGCCATATCTCGGGCGCGAAGCGGTCAGCTTTTCCTCCATTTTGCATGACGATTTGAGCTTCGCCGCCGCTGCGGCAGGATAGCCGGGTGCCCTAGCCTTCCACCTACCCCAGGGCCTGTGTGCCCGGCTATTCGCGGGCGGTTCAAAGAAACGCGACAGCAGGTGTTCCTGCCGTCGCGTTTGGCGTTTTGCGGTTAGTGCGGCGAATTTGAAGTTCCTATTGGTTCCGTTGCAATCTCGCTATAGGAACTTCAAATTCGAAGCCGCACAAAAAGGTTATATTTGCTGGAGCCCTTTGATTCCGACGTTCGCATCGGAGGCCTCCGCGACAGCTTTGCGAACTTCGGAATCGGAGCTCTAGTCGAGCCCGCGTTCGTGGCTGAGGCGCACCATTTCCTCGATGAAGGTCGCCTTTTGCTTCTCGTCGAGGCTCGTGAACAAGGGCTCGGCCGCGTCCGCCACCGCGCGCTGATCCGCGGCGCGATCGGTGAGGAACTGGGCCTCGTTACGCATCTGCTCCACGATGTCGTCGGGAGGATCGCGTTTGGCGCGGGCAATCCGGAGATTGAGGCGCTCGGCGCCATTGTGGCCGAGGTAATGCATGGCGCTATTGAATGCCGACCAATTCCTTTCCTGTTCAGGGTTTAGGTTCAGTTCGGCCTTGATCCGGTCGATATAGGCATCGCTGTTCGCCACGATCTGCTCGGCCGTCAACTCCGGCACACCTGGCTGGGTCAGAACCTCCACCGGTTTTCCGGGTGTGGTGCTCGTGGTTGGCGTGACTGTGACCGACCCTTTCGCCGTCTTGGTGACCTTGCCCTGCTTTGCGGAAGGGGGTGAGCCTGGTTTGGCGGTGTTCGCGGCGGGTTGCTGTCCCTGTCCCTGCCCCTGCTCGCCATTGACACCCAGGACGCCGGTAAAGACCCCGACCACGCCGCCGATTGCGCCGCCGAGCACGCCGCCGACGGGGCCGGCGGCCTTGTTGCCGGCTTGGGCACCGTCCTGCACACCTTTTACCAACCCCTGGGCCTGAGCTGCCTGAGACGTGGCAAGAAGCAGCGCAAGAATTGCTACCAAGTACAATCCCGGTTGCAGGCGCGCGGCCGGAGTTGGGCGGATCATTTCGGGCTCCATCTAACTTTGGTCTGCTGCGATGGGGACTTTGAATCGCCCACCGTAAACGACATTATCGTTACCGCGTCGGACGAGTCCACGGTCGCATCGTCGCGGCAGGAGTTGGCGATTTGTTCGGCGAGCAGTTGAGCGGAAGGTCGGTGTGACGCCGCACAGCCAGATTTCGCCCGTTGCGTTTGCAGCGCAATAGGGCACCTTTTATCTGGCCGGATCGTCGACCCCCGACGCCGGGGTGCGACGAAACGCAACGATAGTTCTAATGCCGTTCGAAGCCTGATTTCTCGACACCGGCGGCCAATTCTGGTCTGATCTACCGATTAAAATTTCGCGCCGACCTGCGAATGCAGGGCCTGCCAATGGCGTCGGCCAGACGAAGGGCAAAAATAAGAACAGAGTAAAGCAA
>NZ_JBAVCF010000650.1:0-2928 GCF_049586575.1 Bradyrhizobium sp. | reverse complement strand
AGATGCCGGTGCGCACCAGGGCCCGCTGGCGCTCGTACAGTGCCGCCGGGGTAGTGCCGAGGCGTAAAGCGAGCTGCGGCGCGTATGCTTTCAGCGAACCAATCACGATTGCTCCGGACCAAGCGGGACAGACCGGTACAAAGCATAACACCATAAATAGTGTATGTACACCACTATTGCGCCAACCGAGGCGGACGAGTAGTGTACAGTCACCACTATGAAGGTGACGCATGGTTACAGATAGGCCAGAAGGCGGAGGCCGCAAGCAGCGGGCCAAGAGCACCAAAGAGCCGGAAAGCCAGCGGCTCGTTTACTCCGTGCCTAAAGCCGGTCGGCTGCTCGGTTTAGGCCGTAACGCGGCCTATGACGCCGCAAAACGGGGTGACATTCCGACAATTAGAATTGGTCGCTTGCTGAGGGTGCCTAAAGGCCCCTTCCATAAGCTTCTCGGCGCCGAAGTGCGGCCACACGACGGCGACCAAGTCCTCGGCAACGAACAGCCGGCGAAGGAGCCGGAGTGATGAGCCATCGGTCTCAAGCACGGCCGCGGGCAGGCAAACATCGCGAGCGACCATTCGCGCAATGGCGCCCCAGCGGACGTCCCCTCGGGAAACTGCGTACCATTTCGCAGACAGCCGAAATTCTCCAAACGTCGGAGCGCACGGTCCAGCGTCTGATCGCTGACGGCCGACTTCGGGCTCATCGGATCGGGCGTCTGGTGCGCATCACAGATGACGACGTCGCCGCGTTGCTCGATGCAACGGAGAGTCTGTGATGTCGCGCCCTGTCGCCTACAGCCCTGTACTGACAGGCGTTTTGCGAATGTCGGGAAAACGTCTGCGAAGTAGAACTGCCATCTACTGCCTATCTGTCTTCCCGAATGTCGCCGTCTGGCCGTCCGGGTCAGGTGCTGGCGCCGGCTGTCCAATGGAGTTGCCATGAAAATCGACCGACCACTACCACCGGCGGGCCTTGCGACCCTGCAGACCGTGCTCGACTGCATCGCCGGTTCAATGCTGCCGCAACCCCGCAAAAGGGATTGCATCTCAGCGGTGCGCTGTTTTGCCAGACTCGCCAAGCAACGCCCGGAGGACATCCCGCTAAACCTCGGCGCTATCCGTCACGAACTCGATCGCGTCGTGCCGCCCAAGGCGCTGATTTCGCCGAAGCGTTTTTCGAATCTCCGCAGCGATTTGACCGCCGCCATCGACGCCTCCGGCCTGTGCCCCATCCTCATCACCGCCCGGGTCGAACTCGCGGTGCCGTGGCGGCAGCTGCTGGCCGAGGCGCCGGCAGGGACGCGCCATGCCCTATCGCGCTTCGCACACTGGGCAACGTTGCGGGGCATCGCCCCAGGCAGCGTTAACGGCACCACATTCGCGCAGTTCGATCGGGAACTACATTCCGCCAGCCTCGTCCGCAACCTGCGCCACCGGTCCCGTCTCGTCCGCCGCGCCTGGAACGTCCTCGCCGCTGACCGGTCCCGGAGGCTTAGAGTCGTCCTTCTCGAAGCCGATCCCCGCGTCCTGAAGCGGCTGCCCCTGGCGAGCTTCCCGGTGACATTCCGAAACGATATCGATGCTTACGCCGCATGGGGTTCGGCTGCCGATCCGCTGGATGACGCAGCGCGTTCGCGGGCGCTGCGTCCGAGCACGCTGCGGCTACAACGGCAGCATCTTCATTCCGCCGCCAGCGCCGCCGTCGCGGCGGGCATCCTGATCAAAGAACTCAACTCTCTGGCCGCGCTGACCGAGCCCGAAACGGTGCGCACGCTCCTGCGCTATCTGCGCAAACAGGCCGGCGATAAACCAACGCAGTATCTGCACGGCATCGCCATCACGCTGATCGCCGTGGCATCCGAATGGGTCAAGGCGCCGGCGGAAACCGTGGCGGCACTTAAGGCCCTTCGCCGCAAGATTGGGGCTCTCGCGCCCGGCTTGACGCAGAAGAACAAAACGCTGTTGCAGACACTCGACGATCCAGCGCTGCTGGACGACTTGCTTCAACTCCCAGACCGAGCCTGGAATGCGGCACGGCGCAAGCCGTCGCCATGGGCCCTTGTCGATCTGCAAAGCGCCCTCGCAATTGATATTTTGTTGTACGCGCCGATGCGCATGCAGAATTTGAGCGCGCTGCGCTTCGACCGGCACCTGCACTGGCCCCAAGGCCGCCGCAAGCCCGTGCTGGTTAGGCTCAGTGCGGCGGAAACCAAAACAGGAGCGGAGTATATCTATGAACTGCCGGCGGCGTTGGGCGATCGTCTCCTGGTCTTCCGCGATGAGATTGTCCCTGCGCTCACCGGCAAGCATCCCGACTCGTTGTTTGTACGCAAGGACGGAAAGCCAAAGACGCAGGCTGCGGTCGCCACTGCGATCTGCAAAACCATTGGGCGCTACCTCGGCGTCAAAATGACGCCGCATCAATTCAGACACTTTTGCGCGAAAATAATTTTGGACGCCAATCCGGGCGCGTACGAGTTGGTTGCTCAGATGTTGGCCCACACCTCTCAGAAAACGGCGATTGCGTTTTACGGCGGCAGAGACTCGCGCCGCGCCGGCAGAGCGCATGCCGCTCTAATCGACAAACTGCGAGCATCCAATTTGTCCCGATCGCGAAAACGCCGGCGCGATCCTCGCAAAGGTCGTTAGGAATCGCCATGCCTGGACCGAAACCTCGACTGCATCTGCCATGGCAAGACTGGCCGGTAACCGACCAGCGGCTGTGGACACAGGCGTTCGATGACGCCGATCCTTTCTCCGACGATGCCGCTGCGCATTTGTCGAAGTCTTCGAAAGAAAACTGTCATATCGCCTATCGGCGATTTTTAGGATTTCTGACAAAGCACGATCCCGAAGCCATCGACCTGCAGCCACACCAGCGGCTCACCCCAGACCGAGTGAAGGCATTTGCGCGGCATCTGTCCGAGAG
>NZ_JBAVCF010000649.1:0-1860 GCF_049586575.1 Bradyrhizobium sp. | reverse complement strand
CGCGCTCCTTCTCGTCTCGCGGCCGCACCTTGATCTTGAACCCGTCGGGCTTGATCGTCAGCGTTTCCTTCAGATGCATCTGGTAGCGATCGACATCGATCAATTTGAAACGTTGCAGGATCATGCCGATCGCGAGCGCCGCCTCGTGCATCGCGAAGCCGCGGCCGATGCAAGCACGCTGTCCGTTGCCGAACGGCTTCCAGGCATTGACGGGACGCACGGCCTCGGCCTCGCGTGAAAAGTTCTCCGGATTGAACACGTCGGGATTGGGTCCCCACACCGAGGGATCCCGATGCAAGGCGAGCACCAGCACCGTGACGAACGTGTTTTTCTTGAGCTGATATTTGCCGCCAATCGTTTCGTCGTTTAGCGGCGAAATGCCGTAGGCCGGCGCCGGCGGCCACATCCGCAACGCCTCCTTAAGAACCTGCGTGATGTAGGTGAGCTGTGTCACCTGCTGATAGGTCGGCCTGACATTGATATCGGGGCCAAGCACGCGATCGACCTCTTCATAGGCTTTCTTCAGCACATCGGGATGCTTCAGGAGCGCATAGAGCGTGCAGGACAGCAATCCACTCGTCGTTTCGTGGCCTGCAATCAGGAAGGTGTTGATCTGGTAGCGGATATTGACGTCGTCGAGCTGAGCGCCGGTGACACGGTCGACGCCGGTCATCATCGCTCCCAACATGTCCTTCTTGTCGTCGGCGGCGCTTGCACTCCTGCGCCGCTCGGCGACGATCTCGTCGACCATCTTGTTCATGAACTCGACGTCGTTCGACAGATCGCGGCGGCGCTTCTGCATCCAGAGATTTTCCAGTGGCAGGCCGCGGATCATCATGATGGTTTCGAGCGAGCGCACCAGCGACTCGACAAAAGGATGATAGTCGCGCCGGTAGAACGAGTTGAATCGGTAATCGAAGCCGCACAGCCCGATCGTATCGAGCGTCAGCGCGGTCATGTCGTGGACCACGTCGATTTCGTCGTCGGCGTTCAACCGCTCCCATTTCTTCACGAGCTGTTCGGCAATATCGACCATGCTCGGGTGATAGGACTGCATGGCCCGATTGCCGAACGGCTGCATCAGGATATTGTGAGCCTTGCTCCAGTTCGGTTCGGTCGTGTCGGCGGTAAACAGGCCGTCACCGGCGACCGCACGCACCCGCCGCAACGGCCCGCGCACCGCCTTGTCGAAACGCTTCTCATCGCTGAGTTCGTCCACAAGGTCGTGGCCGGAGACGATGACGATCGGCGCGCCCATCATGTCGAGCCAGAAGATCGGCCCGAGCTCCTTGGCGAGCCGGGCGAGATTCTGCACCGGTGCGGTCGAATCCAGCGACAGCATATTGCCGACAACGGGCTTGGTCGGAGGATGCGGAATGGGACTTAATCGGTTCTTCGCCGGCATAACTCGTTCAATCCTACCTGTCTTCGTCATCGCGAGAAGCAGGCGACGAAGCGATCCAGTCTTAACGATAGCTGCTGGATTGCTTCACTTCGCTCGCAATGACGGCTCCTGCCCAAATCGCTTTCGCCGCCACTCGATCAGCTTGGCGCTGACTTCTTCCGGCTTTTCCTGCTGCGTCCAATGTCCGCTGTCGCGAACCAGGTATTTTTCCAGATCGGGAACCAGTTTTTCCATGCCGTTGGCCGCCGAGGGTGGTAGCACCGCATCGTTTTCCGCCATGATCATCAATGCCGGCACGCGAACCGTATGATCCAGTTCCGCCGAGCGCTGCCAGTTGCGAGACATGTTGCGGTACCAGTTGATGCCGCCGGTGAAGCCGGTTTTGGCAAAGGTGTCGACGAACACCCGCTTCTCCTCCTGCGACAGGATCGGCGTGCGCGGATCGTATTTGGCGT
>NZ_JBAVCF010000648.1:0-8306 GCF_049586575.1 Bradyrhizobium sp. | reverse complement strand
AGGAAAACCCGTGGCTGGCCCACGAAAGTGACACAAAATGGCACAACTTGCGTCGTTAACGGCCGCTTAACGAATCCCGCGTCAGTTAACCATAGCCGACGGATTCATGGAAGCGTCATAAACGTTTTCCGCGTCAGGGATGCAGGATCACCTTGCCCATCGCCTTGCGGCCCGCGAGTACTTTCAGCGCATCGGCGGTTTGCACCAGCGGGAAGGTGCGGTCGACATGTGAGGAGATCTTGCCCTCCGCTGCCCATTGCACGAGCCGTTCAAGGTTGGCGCGGTTCTTGTCGGGATTGATGCGCGCCCACGCGCCCCAGAATACGCCTCGGATGTCGCAACCCTTCAACAGCGCGAGGTTAAGCGGCATTTTCGGAATATCGCCGGCGGCAAATCCGATCACCAGGAAACGGCCTTCCCAGGCGATCGAGCGCAAGGCGGCTTCGGCATAGTGGCTACCGACCGGATCAAAGATAATGTCGACACCCTTGCCGCCGGTAAGACGGCGCAGGCCTTCCTTGAGATCCTCGCTCGCGTAATTCAGTCCGAGTTCGGCGCCGTGCGCCTTGGCGAATTCGAGCTTTTCCTCTGACGATGCGCAGGCAATCACCTTCAGCCCAAGCTGCTTGCCAAGTTCGCAAGCCGCAAGGCCGGTGCCGCCGGCCGCGCCCAACACGGCGAGTGTCTCGCCACGCTTGAGGCTCGCGCGATCTTCCAGCGCATGCAGCGCGGTGCCGTAGGTAATGATGATTCCCGCGGCGCGGTCGAAATCGAGGCCGGCAGGAATCTTGACGATTGAGCTTGCCGGTAATGCGATTTTTTCCCGCGCTCCGTTGTAGCCGCAGGAGGCGATAACGCGGTCGCCCGGCTTCAGGCCGGTCACGCCACTGCCGACGCTTTCGATGACGCCCGCCACTTCCGCGGCCGGTGAGAATGGGAATGGCGGCTTGATCTGGTATTTGCCCTGGATCATCAGCAGGTCGAAGAAATTCAACGCTGCGGATTTGATCGCAATTACGGCTTCGCCGGGACCGGCCACGGGCTCCGGCGCCTCCGCCAGCACGAGGTCGTCGGGACCGCAATATTGCGAACAAAGAATGGCTTTCATGGCTTCACCTAAATCCTGGAGGCGGTACGCTTCATGCCGGATTTAACGCCGGGCGACAATTGGATTTCGGGCGCTGCGGAATCTTTCGAAAGGGTTCAAACGATGTTTGAAAAGGGATTGCTGGCGGGAAAGCGCATTCTCGTTACCGGTGGTGGCTCCGGACTTGGCGCCGCGATGGGCCGCCGGTTCGCCGAACTCGGCGCCGAACTCATTATCTGCGGCCGCAGATTGGACCTGCTGGAAACGGCAGCCGGCGCAATCCGCGAGGAGTTCGGAAGCAGGGCGATCGCAATTCAATGCGATATTCGCGACGGTACGGCGGTAGAAGCCATGATGGTGACCATCTGGCGCGAGGCCCCGCTCGATATTCTCGTCAATAACGCGGCGGCGACCTTCATCGCGCGCACCGAGCGATTGTCCTTCCGGGCCGCGGACGCGATCCTCAGCCCCACGCTGCACGGGACGATGTACTGCACACTGGCGGCCGGCAAACGCTGGATCACGGCCGGGCACAAGGGCGTGGTGCTCAGCATCCTCTCCACGTCGACGATCACCGGCCGCGCCTTCACGGTGCCGTCCGCGATGGCGAAATCGGCGGTGCTGGCGATGACGAAGAGTCTGGCGGTCGAGTGGGGCCCAAAGGGCATTCGCACCGTGGCGATTGCGCCTGGCGCGTTTCCGACGGAGGGTGCAACGGGCCAGCTTCGCCCCGAGGGGCGCGATGCAAACTGGGCGTCACGCAACCCGATGGGACGCACCGGCGAGCATCGCGAGTTGGCCGATCTTGCAAGCTTCCTGATTTCCGATGCGGGCGGTTACATCAACGGCGAGATGGTGGTGCAGGACGGCGGCGCGCATTTGCGTTCCTCCGGCGCCGAGGACCTGCTGGCCTGGACGGAGGCGCAGTGGGAAGCCCAGCGAGCGGCGCGTTCGGACCGCCGGACGTAGCTCTCAGGTTTGCGGCGAAAGCCTTCCGAATCAGCCGTTTACCCTTTATCCATCCTCCTGTGATCAGGCGTTACCGGGCCATCTTCCAGTCACAATGATGAGGGACGAGAGCGGCCGATGTCTGTGCGGGGTATGCTGACAGCTTTGATTTCGGCGGCGCTTTTGTGCGCCGGTGCAAGCCATGCGCTCGCACAGGGAAGCAAGGGTGCCGCGAAACCGGCGGCGAAGCCCGAGCCCGCTGCGGTCGGCGGCAGTGAGCCGACATTGATTGGCCAATTCGGCACGTGGGGCGCTTACACGGCAATGCCGAACGGCAAGAAGGTGTGCTTCGCACTCGCGAAACCTTCGTCCTCGAAAACCAATCCGCCGAACCGGCCGCGCGATCCGGCCTATGCCTTCATCTCGACGCGTCCCGCCGAGAAGGTCACGAACGAAGTGTCGATCATGATCGGCTACGTCTTGAAGCAGGGTTCGGAATCGGTCCTCGAAGTCGGCGGTGCGTCCTATGCCATGTACACGCAAGGCGATGGCCTCTGGATCAAGAACGCTGCCGAGGAAGAGCGGATGGTCGAGGCCATGCGCAAGGCCGCCGATGTCACGGTGAAGGGTGTTTCGGCCAAGGGGACCGAGACCACCGACGTATTCTCCCTCAAAGGCCTTTCCCAGGCGCTCGACCGGGTCGCGCAGGACTGCCGTCGCTAGCCTCTATGAACCTGCAGACTTCGATAAACATACGCGCCGGGATCGAGAGCGTGTGGGACACGCTTGTGGACGTCGAACGCTGGCCGGAATGGTCGCGATCGATCGACGGGATCGAGCGGTTGGACAACGCCGCGTTCGGGATAGGCGGTCGGGTTCGCATCCGTCAGCCACGTGTTCCGGTTGCGATCTGGAAAGTGACCGAATTCGAACTGGGGCTGAAACGTCGCTGCGAGGGATAGCCGGGCTGCGCGGCGATGCTATATAAGAACCCGCGGCCCGGCGGTCTCCATGAGGCATCCCTGCGCGCGAAATCCAGTGAGACACCGAGTGATGCAGACGACCACCGAAATGCCCGGCGCAATCGCACCTTTGGAAAAGGTCGCGCTCGAATCCTACGTGCCGCCGGCAAAGCCTTCGCTGATCGGATTCTCGCGTGAGGAGCTCGCAGCCAGGCTCGGCGAGATCGGCGTGCTTCCAGCGCAGCGCAAGATGCGCGTGCAACAGCTGTGGCACTGGATGTATGTCCGCGGCGCGCAGGACTTCGAGGCGATGACCTCTATCTCAAAGGACATGCGCAAGGAGCTCGAGCAGCATTTCACGGTCGCGCGTCCCGAAGTGGTGGCCGAGCAGATTTCCAACGACGGCACCCGCAAGTGGCTTTTGCGCCTGCCGAGCGGCGACAAGATCGAGAAGGCGCATGAAGTCGAATGCGTTTACATTCCAGAGACCGATCGCGGCACGCTGTGCGTTTCGTCGCAGGTCGGTTGCACGCTGAATTGCTCGTTCTGCCATACCGGCACGCAGCGGTTGGTGCGCAATCTCACGGCCGGCGAGATCGTCGGCCAGATCATGGTGGCGCGTGATCGCCTGAATGACTGGATTGATCGCGAGACGCCCAACGGTAACCGCCTCGTCACCAACGTCGTGATGATGGGCATGGGCGAGCCCCTCTACAATTTCGATGCCGTGCGCGACGCGCTGCTGATTGTTGCGGACAACGAAGGCATCGGCATCTCCCGCCGCCGCATCACGCTGTCGACCTCCGGCGTGGTGCCGAACATCAAGCGGACCGGCGAAGAAATCGGCGTGATGCTCGCAATCTCGCTGCATGCGGTGCGCGATGAATTGCGCAACGAATTGGTGCCGCTCAACCGCAAATATCCGATCGCTGAGTTATTGCAGGCCTGCCGCGATTATCCCGGCGCCTCCAATGCGCGGCGCATCACCTTCGAATACGTGATGCTTAGGGGCGTCAACGACTCCCTCGATGACGCCAAGCTTTTGGTGAAGTTGTTGAAGGGGATTCCGGCCAAGATCAATCTCATTCCGTTCAACCCATGGCCTGGCACTGCCTACGAATGTTCGGACTGGCAGCAGATCGAGAAATTCTCCGAATATATCTTCAATGCCGGTTATTCGTCGCCGGTACGCACGCCGCGCGGCCGCGACATCCTGGCCGCCTGCGGGCAGTTGAAGTCGGAGACCGAGAAGCTCTCGGCGCGCGAGCGGCAGGCGCTGCGCGCGATGGCAATGACGGATTAGGCATGATCCCGAAAAGTGGATACCGGATTTCGGACCAGATCACGCCCAAACACAGATTCTTCCAATGGCGCTGATCGGCCGGCTGTTCGTCATTTTATTCGGGTTTCTCGCCGCGTGCTTCGTGGCCGGGATGATTGTGGTCGGCGCGATCATGTTTCCCGAATTCTCCGATCTCGGAGCGGGACCTGTCGATCCCGGGGTGCTGAACATCATCCTCGGCTTCGGCTTCATCTTCGTCAGCGGATTTGCACTGGTGCCGGCGATGGTTGTGGTGGCGATCACGGAAGCCTTCTATATCCGCGGTGCGCTGACCTATGCGGTCGGCGGCGGGCTCGTCGGTCTCGCCTGCTATCTTGGTCTCGTTCCCTTCGACGCCGGGCAGATGCGCTTCGAAGGCATCGTGCGCCGGCATCTCGAAATCATGACCGGGGCCGGAATTGTCGCCGGCGTGGTCTACTGGATGATCGCGGGCCGCAATGCGGGCGCCTGGCGTATTCCGCGGCCGCCGCTGCGGCCGCCCCCGCCATTGCCGTCGCAATCGCCTTTGCCCCCGTCGTCGTGAACGTGCTTCTTCATCCAAGCCTTTTCATCATCTGCCGTCTCGGCTAAACCGCGCCCCATGAACCGGATCGGATTGATCGTCGCGCTGGTGCTCGCGCTTGTTGTCGGATTGCTGTTTGGAATTTATCCCGAACTCGATCTGAAACTCGCCTCGCTGTTCTATGACGCGCCGACCCACTTGTTTCCGCTGAAGTCCAATGCGCTGGCTGTGATCGCCCGCGACGGTGCGATGTGGATCTCCTGGGCACTGGCGCTACCGGCAATCATTGCGTTGCTCGTAAAACTGGCGCGGCCGGATCGGCCGCTGTTGATGTCGGGGCGGGCGATGGTCTTTCTTCTTCTCACGCTCATTCTTTCCGCCGGTGTGCTGACCAATCTCACTTTCAAGAGTTACTGGGGTCGGCCGCGCCCGATCACCGTGACGCAGTTTGACGGTAATCAGACCTTTATGCCGTGGTGGGATCCGCGCGGTCACTGCGCACGCAATTGCTCGTTCTTCTCCGGTGAGGGCGCGACCGCCTTCTGGACCTATGCGCCGGCGGCACTCGCGCCACCGGCGTGGCGGCCCGTGGCCTATGCCGCCGCTACCGTGTTCGGCGTTACGACGAGCGGGCTGCGGATGGCGTTCGGCGGGCACTTCTTCACCGACGTTGCCATCGCGGGGATCGTGACCTTTCTGGTCATCTGGCTCGCCCACGGCTATATCTACCGCTGGCGCTCCAGCCGGTTGACCGATGAGGGCGTCGACGCCGCGTTGACCCGGCTGGCGTGGCCGGGATATCGGGCTCTGCAACGCTGGCGCGGCCGCGATGTCAGCGAAAAGCCGTCCGTTTAAGCTGCTCCATTTACGCCAATCGCTATTAACCCGTGCCCCCGACCACGAAATTTGATATTCGCGGCACTCAAACGACATTGGAAGCTCCATGAGTACGATCCTGAAAAGCCTGCCCAAGGGCGAGAAAGTCGGTATCGCTTTCTCGGGCGGTCTCGACACCAGCGCCGCGCTGTTGTGGATGAAGCAACACGGCGCCCGCGTCTTTGCCTATACCGCCAACCTCGGCCAGCCCGATGAATCCGATTACGACGAGATTCCGCGTAAAGCCCTGGAGTTCGGCGCCGAGAAGGCGCGCCTGGTGGATTGCCGCACCCAACTGGTCCACGAGGGGATTGCCGCCATTCAGTCCGGCGCCTTTCACATCTCGACCGGCGGCGCGACGTACTTCAACACGACGCCGCTCGGCCGCGCGGTGACCGGCACGATGCTGGTGTCGGCCATGAAGGAAGACGGCGTCAACATCTGGGGCGACGGCTCGACCTTCAAGGGCAACGATATCGAGCGGTTCTATCGCTACGGCCTTTTGACCAATCCGGGTCTCAAAATCTACAAGCCCTGGCTCGACCAGCAGTTCATCGACGAACTGGGCGGTCGCGCGGAAATGTCGGCGTTCATGGCCGCCTGTGGATTCGCTTACAAGATGAGCGCCGAAAAGGCCTATTCGACCGACAGCAATATTCTCGGCGCCACCCACGAGGCCAAGGATCTCGAGAGCCTCGACAGCGGCATCAAGATCGTCACCCCGATCATGGGCGTGCCGTTCTGGCGCGACGGCTGCGCCGTCAAGGCGGAGAAGGTCGTCGTGCGTTTCGAGGAAGGCCAACCGGTCGCGCTGAACGGGAAGACGTTCGCCGACCCGGTTGCGCTGTTCCTTGAGGCCAACGCGATCGGTGGCCGGCATGGCCTCGGCATGAGCGACCAGATCGAGAACCGGATCATCGAGGCCAAGAGTCGCGGCATTTACGAAGCGCCCGCGATGGCGCTGTTGCACATCGCCTACGAGCGCCTGGTCACCGGCATCCACAACCAGGACACTATCGAGCAATACCGGATCGCCGGCTTGCGTCTTGGCCGGTTGCTCTATCAGGGGCGGTGGTTCGATTCGCAGGCCCTCATGCTGCGCGAAACCGCCCAACGCTGGGTGGCGCGCGCTGTTACCGGCGAGGTGACGTTCGAACTACGGCGTGGCAACGACTACTCGATCCTGAACACGGAGAGTCCCAATCTGACCTATCAGCCGGAGCGGCTGAGCATGGAAAAGGTAGAGGACGCGGCGTTCACGCCGGCGGATCGGATCGGTCAGCTGACGATGCGCAACCTCGACATTGCCGATACCCGCGCCAAGCTCGATATCTACGCAAACGCAGGGTTGATCTCGATCGGGGACGGCTCGCCCATTCTCAGGCTCGAGAGCGACAAGGATTGATGAGAAGAAGCGCCATCTGCCTCGTCGTCCCGGACAAGCGAGCATCAGCGAGCGCAGATCCGGAACCGGTAACTACAGGCGGACATTGTGTGGCACGCTGGGTTTCCAAGCATGTCCGAAACTCAAGCCTGTGGTTATGGGTACCGCTTTCGCGGGGACGATAAGCGATCAGCACCGCATAACAAAAATGGCCAGGATTGCTCCCGGCCATTTTGCATTTCAGGCGGTTCGCATTACCGCGGCGGCGGAGCTCCGGCGCCGCCATTGAGCAGCGGGGTGATGCGGCGGACGGTGACACGCCGGTTGATGCGGCTCGGCCCGTCGGTCTGTTCTTTCGGATACTGCGCGCCATAACCTTGCGAGGTCAGGTTTTCCGCCGGCACTCCGAATTGCTGGGTCAGCAATTCGGCAGCGGATTCGGCACGGCGATCCGACAGCGACAGGTTATCGACGGGATTGCCGACCGCGTCGGTGTGCCCTTCGATCAGGAACACCTCGCGCGGGTTTCGCGTGATCGCCCGGTTGATGCCGTCGGCGATCACCTGCAACCTCGCCGCCTGGTCCGGCGGAATATCCCATGATCCGGTCTCGAAGGTGATGGTGTTGAGGTCGATGCTGGGCATCAGCATGCGTACCGACGGGCTGTAACGGATTTCGTCGAGCGTAAATCGCCGCTCGATTCGATCCACCGGCGGGGCTTCCAGCGTCTCGTAGATCACGTCCGGCGCCGCGGCGTCGGCGTCGACGATGTAGCGGTCATAGGGAATCCGGATGACCGGCGGCGGCAGGTCGACGTAGAAGCTGCCGACCGCGGACGGATCGCGGAAGCTGTTGTCGATGATGATGATCTCGCGGCCCTCGCGATCGCGCCGAATTCGGCGCAGCAAGTGCCCGTCCGCACCGACGATGGTGATTATCTGCGAGCCGTCGGGACGGAACACGATGGTGCGGTTTTCGTTGCCGACGTGCTGGGTTTGAATGTCGCGGGCGCCGAAGCGGAAACGTTCTTCCTCGTCGTGACGAATGAAGGATTGTCCGCTCGGGTCGACCACGATGACCCGTCCGGGTTCGCTGAAGACCTTCCGGCCGCCCTGATCGCTTTCCTGGCGCTGGGCCCGGAAATCCTCCATGCGGCGCGGCCCCGGCGCTACAGCGCCCGGGGCGATCGGTGTCATGGCTTGCGC
>NZ_JBAVCF010000647.1:0-7368 GCF_049586575.1 Bradyrhizobium sp. | reverse complement strand
ACCAAGACCAAGAGCCCGCAGACTAACGGCATCTGCGAGCGCTTCCACAAGACCGTGCTCAACGAGTTCTATCGTGTCGCCTTCCGCAAGAAGGTGTATCGTTCAATCGACGAGCTGCAGGCCAATCTCGATCTGTGGATCCGCGAATACAATGAACAAAGGCCGCATCAAGGACGCTGGTGCTTTGGCAAGACCCCGATGCAAACGTTCCTTGACACAATATCCATGGCGAAGGAGAAAATGATCGCAGCCTAACCGCATCGGACACCAAAACCCGATCGCTCAACTTAGGCGCCGTCTGTCAGATCGAGTTCCAGCTAATACACCTAAGCTAAGCGATTATCTCGTGGCGGACCGTCTAAGCAGACACTGTCAATTTTCCGAACTTGGCGCCAAGCTCGCGTCTGCAAGCCACATACACATGATAGCGCTGCATTACAGCGCTCGTAAGAGCCTCAGACGAGAGCGCCCGGTCAATCTGATCCGGGCCCCATTCCTTGCTGCCCCTCAACTGCTGAATGCCAATTACCGTTTCTACTAGGGCCTGCTCGAACCATTGATGAACGATTTCTTTGACTGCCTCGTCGAGCGGTTGCCCACCTATGTCCTTCTCTTTCCGCAGTCGAGCGATCATATCTCTAAAGACTCGAAAATCGGCATTGATCAAAAGTCGATTTTGATTCTGAACAAACGTCGCAGCCTTATCCTCCATGCCGTCATCTGCCGTCCGACTGCCATCCTCGACACTTACCCAACTTACGACCGGAAAGGGATCAACAGTGGATTTTTCGCTTGCGACACCACCTTTCTTTTCGAATAGGTGGTAGATGTTACCGACCTCACCGTCCCTCTCACCCTTACTTGCTCCGCCAACACTCTGGCCAACGCCACCGCTTCCTTCCGATTTTGATGAAGACGACAGTGATCTACCAACGCGGACTGCCGATGATTCGTCTGATAGGTAGACGCCAGCAGGCGCAGGGCGGTAACGGCTGACCCTGTACAGGTCCATGACGTTTTTGAGCCGGTCTTTAATGCTGTTAACGTGATCCTTGTCTGTCAGGGCGGCAGCTTTATCATTGATAAACTCAACGAGGCACTTTGGCATATTCTCGCGAAATTCGTAGGCCCAGTCGTCCCATGGCAGCTTTTCGCCCCCCACGAGGAGCATGGTGCGTGCAGTGTTGGTGGTTAGCGCTTGGTCCTTTTCAGGGGTTGGTTCGAGATAAAGCACGACAAACCGGTATCCAAACAAGACGCCAAATCTCTGCAACAGTGCCGTACCGGCTCGTGCAGTGGCTCGGTCATACAGTTCGTTCTGATACAACGCCGCGACGTGGCCCGCAGAGTCAACAAAGCCGCTATTGTTCGAAATGGCCGGCTCGTCCTTCAAAATCCACCAATGAACCTTCGCTCCTGTGAGAGGTTCGATGCCAGAATGCATCGCGTGTGAGTCCAAATATGCCTTCTGTCCCGTTAGCGTACGGAGGACATTCCGGTCCTTATCAGTTCTCGGATTATCCCAACCTTCACGAGCCTTGATTGTAACACCCGCAGGGAACTGGAAATATCGCGTATTCAGGTACTTCGAAATCCATCTAGATGGCGATGCCGCGTCCGGGGGAGGCGCCATTGTATTGTCTGAGTTTTTGGCGCCCTGAAGAATTACTTTGGTTCCGTGCGAGCTAATTTCTGTAGGACGAATCGCGTCGTCTAATGGAAGGAAATGCGAATAACTTCCATCTTTGAGTGACCACTGCACCAGCCCATATTCGCCCGTGGCAAGGTTCTTTTCCACCTTGACCATATATCCGTCACCATTCTTCCAGGACTGATAAATGACCCCCGCTGGATTTTTTGTGGCGGCAGCAATTTTCGCCCCCACCCCGTAGTTTCCAGTGAAGGATTGTTCAGATCCAGATGAGGATAACTGATTAATGAAGCGGAGCATCTCATCTCCGGTCATACCGTCGCCAGTATCGACAATGCACACTTTCATCGGACCGCCGCCGAGGTCAAAAGAAATCCAATCCACGTCCCAGATCACCTGTCCAGGTGTTCCGGTACGGAGAACGGCCTCTATGGCGTTCTGAGTAAGCTCGCGAAGGTATTGGAGGGGGGAACAGTCTTGGCCAAGTCGGTCTAGCAGGAAGCCAACTTTGTCGACTGTCATCGGCAGCAGGTTGCCGCCGCCGCTGTGGGCGTTGCTCATCACTATCTCCCATCTCGGCGATGGCCACAGCGACCGCCTTGAGTGAAACGCCCTTACTGCTTTGCCTACGGTGGTCACCCCGCTGGATGTACGACCTTCGGCGTCCCCAGTTTGGGCACGATAAACAACACATGTCGCGGCGAAACTGATCCGTCAATCACTTTCTAATTGAACCCACAGCCGATATTGGAGCCTAGATGGCTGTCCAAAATCCGTCCTGCTCCAGGACGACAGGGCATCCGCCCTTATTGTGACTTCTCACGGAAATATCGCGCTTTTAAAGCTGGAGCGGGTGAAGGGAATCGAACCCTCGTCATAAGCTTGGAAGGCAGACGGAAATCCCTTTTCGATCAAGTGCAGTTGACACTTTTCGCGGATCAAAAACTGTAGTTTAGAGGCGAAAGTTGACACCTGCGAGAAGGCAAAATTGCCATCCGCACCTGCACTCGTCGTGCATCTCATCGGCGATGCTCCGCGGCGACAGCCGCATCAGCTCGGCGAACGGCGCGTGCGGCCGGCATGAGCGGCAGGACAGCCACGGGATCAGGCAGGTGATCGCCGCGTCAGGATGACGATCGAGCATGCGTAGATCGATCGCGTTTATGGTCCGGCAGGCTGGGCAGCGCACCCAAAGCCACCAATGCCGCGCTGCGATAGCGGCGCCGACCGTCGGCGAGAACAGCATCGGCATATGTGCCTCTTGCCGCGCGTTCCAGGTCGCGATCAGGTGTTCGGCGTCCGTCAAGATTTGGTACTGGTCGGTTTCCGAGCTTAGTGGCTGTTTTTGAAATAGAACTCCCGGATTTGACTTTTCACTGGTGCCCAGCTGATATTTACGGGAAATTTATATGAGTGAAATTTATGAGTTCGATTCATCCCGCAGTGTTGCCCATGCTCATAATGCTGATGGCCGCCAGTATCGCGGTTACTGTCGGATGGCATGGTCGCGGGCGGTGGTATTAGGCCTCCGCCGTTGGCTGCCTCTTTGGTAGTATTAGGCGAACGAAATTCTCGCTCCCGGCGACTAAAAGGCCATGGAGTGGGCGATCGTGATTATCGTAATACTGGCGGTTGCCACTTTCGTGGCACTCGCCCGCAAATAGGACTCCTTAGTCGATTGTGATTTATCACAGTGCGCCGCTGTTAAGGCCGAAGCTACCCTCATTAAGAGCCCTTCCGCGCCGCAGCAGGTCGCCCCCTGTTTGGCGTTCCGATCGCACCCCCTTCCATGACGCAGGATGAGGCGCGGCGCATCGCGGTGAACATCGCCAAGCTGCCGCAGCTGCTAAGGACGAAACGGACCGGGTAATGGCCCAACACAAAGGTTGACTTGTAGTAGCGGCGACGCTGCAATGAAGCCGTGCCTGCGTACCTCGATGAGGAATTTCTCGACCGCGTGCGACGCGCCTACCGCACAGCGTTGAGAGTCGATCTCAAGGCGACCGGACCGATTTGGTCAGCAATCGATGCGCGGCGCGCAGACGTTCATGCAGCGCTACTCGATGATACCAACACTCGGCTCCGGCAAATCTTCGCCGATCCGACCAGCACTGACCTTTATTACGGTTGCGACCGTCTATCCCGGAGCCTTGTACCCGTTCAACCTGAATACTTCGTCGAGGAAGCTTTGAAAGCCGGCCGCGGCCTCGATGCCAAACGCCAAGCAGACCGTGTTGCGGATCTTCTCGACAAGACAACCTCAAGCTCGGTTGTTGAAATAGGTCCCGGCATGGGCCGCATAGCACTTTTCGCCTTTTGTGCCGGCATTGCTGATTACACAACGATCGATCTTCCCCTTGGACTGGTCGCGCAAGCCTGTTTCCTTGGCCGAGTGCTGGGACCTGATAAGCTCTGGTTTGACGGCGAAGCCGCTGAGAGCGCGACGGGAAGGATCAAATTGTACTCTGTCGCGAGATTGCCGTCTCGTCGCTATGGAGTTGCGATTAACGTCGACTCGATGACGGAAATACCTTGGCGAGAAGCCTTCCGCTACGCCTGCTGGCTCGGAGAGCACGCTCGTTTATTTCTCTCTATCAACCATGAACGCCACGTTTTCACCGTCGCCGAACTCATGGCGTTTGCCGGAATGACGTGTTGCCAGCGAAGTGTCGTCGGAGACCTGGACGGCTATGAACCCGGCCTGGGCTATCGCGAAGAAGTCTATGGTCTGCGACGGAGTCGTCTTGAAGGTGCCCGGCGCGGGGCTTTTCACGTCTTTCTGAGCGCGCGCTCTCGGGCGCGACATATTAGGCGCCTAGCTCGAATTTTATGTTTTGCAGCAACGGATTCCTTAAACCCCAAACACTAGCCTCGCGTATTGTCCGTCCCCAAAGCGGACAATCCACTGGCCCCGGCTTCGACCGGGGCTTTTTTTAGTTGTTAAGATGGGGCGCTGGCCTTTCCGGCAGCACCATGTGTTTCGGTAGAAATTGTCGCGAATTGCAATTCTTTAAGGAACTCGCTTTTCAGGCCCCGGTGCGAACTTTACGCTGCGATAAGCACGCGGGAGACGACCATGTGGCAGATGCTTTTGATCCCACTGTCGATTGTTCTGTTAGTGAGCACGCTCATTCCCTCGTTGCGCAACTCAGCGCGACCAAAGAAACCTTCGAGGGAGCCCGAGGGATTAAAGATCATATATCCTAGGCCCATCGCTCCTCTAAGCCGCAAATGAAAATAGCCCCGCCGATCGAGCGGGGCCAGTTGATGCTGAGAATTACGGGCGTTACCTGCCCGCGCGACAAATGCTACGCCGGCGAGCGAGGTGCGGCAAGCGAGCGCCAGCCAGCCGTGTTACGAAAGCTATACGCCGTATTTTAGACGCTTTCGGGCTTTGGCTTCAGGTATTGCACGCGCAATTCGAGAAATGGGCGCTCAACAACATAGTAGCTCGCTATCGCGACAGGTAATACGGCGGCAAATGCGACCAACAAGTCCAGCACGTAGGTATCGACCCAGCCGCCGACAGGCAAAAAACGACCGATAGCTTCGAATACCACATATTGCCAAACGTACATGCTGAAACTGACGCGGCCGACGAAAGCCGCGAAACGGCCACCGACGATGCCGTACGGCGCCTTAAGGTAACCAACAAGTAGCACGCCGAAGCTTGCCGAAAGCAACGTTGGCCAGACAATCCAGCTTGGCCCGGTAAGGGAGCTGCGCAGTTCGCCGTGGGCAATTGCCACGATCGCAACAAGGGCAAGGACCGGAATCCAGATCGGCAATTGCTTTGGCAGCCGCGCAAAAGCCAGTTGCGCCAGACAGCCGATGACGAAGGCATCGATGCTGCCGAACAGGCTGAAATAGCCGAAGCTGTAGGCGGCACCGGCGGAGAGATACGCAAGCGTTCGGGTGCCGATCATGAAGGCGATGAGCCCTAGACCGACCGAAGCGCCCCGTATCCGTAATAGCTGCCAGAAAAATGGAAAGATCAGATAGAATTGCAGTTCTACGGCGATTGACCACATCATCCCGCCGTAGGCGCCGTAGTGCAGACGGTAAAGATTTGAGATGGGCAACAATGCCAACAAAAAATCGATGCCAGTCTGGGTCTCGCGCGGATCAGGTGTGACGAAATAGCCAAGTGCTACGATAAAGATGAAAAGCGGATAAATCCGCAAGATGCGGTTGAGATAGAACTTCGGTACATCAAGGTCAGCATCACCAACGATATGACTGAGGATGAAGCCCGAGATCACCATGAACAGCGTCACGCCGACCTGACCATGTTCAATCAGCGCCAAGGGAAAACGCGGCAGTGGTAACTGTCGCATATAGCCCCTGAATTCGAAGAGAACGACACAAAGCGCGGCGAGCGCGCGCAGATGATCGAGCCGTCCAAGATATGCGGTATTTTTGCTCTGCACGCTTCGCTCACAACGAGAGGATTACACCGGAATTTCCAGTCTCGGATCGCCGGGTAGGACAATCAAGCCCAAGTAAAAAGGCTCGCCGGTTAGTCACGGCGGGGCATAGGAGAAAGAGCGCCCCTTCTCGGGCAAAAAACGCAATTTAAGAGCCATGCGCCATCATCGCTTGCCCCGGGTGCGGCTATCGGTCCACCGAGATCAGGCGGACCGATACGTGTCAGTTCTTCTATCACTGCAAGGGACGCGGAGAGCGGCTTAAACCTTTGAAGGGTGATTGCTGCGTGTTCTGCTCCTATGGGACGCTGTCATGTCCACCATTGCAATCGCCAAACCGGACCGGCCTTGAGCGAATTGCGTAAGCCCGGCACAAGCTACCGAATCTACTGAGGCGGTAAGCGCTGCCGATGACCCCCGATTGAAAATCCGCCAAATTGCCGCGCGAACCACAATGCAGCGAATTGCGTTAGCGGTTATCGGCCACGATTGGCCAATCGAACTAGGAGGCTTCAGATGCAGTCGGGCCTGAAATCCACATTGGCTTCCATAGGCGGGTTCCTAATCTTCCTTGTCGCCCTGGCGACGCCGGCCACCGCCGCAACCTACTGGGTCGTCGTGGACCCTACCACGCATCAATGTTCAGTGGTCGAGCAGGACCAGAAGCCCGCCGGCAAGGTAATCGGAAACGGCTATTCAAGCGAGGAAGTCGCTCAGTCGACTACGCAGCGCGCAATTGCGTGCGGTGGCGTCCATTAAAGGCGCCAGAACAGCCGCAATCGAACAATGAAAAAGCTCCGCCGCGCGTCGTAGTCATGCGGGCGGGGCCAACGGGAAGCTCTCCGTCGAGAGCCGTGCAGCGGTAGCACCATTGGATGGCCGATCGGTGCCCCAAATGTGGCGGCTTTGATCCAAACGTCAGGCTGAGTCGCGGCCCGTGAAGCAATAAGCCCGATTATTCGCGCGACGGAGGAAACCGCGTGCCGGCGCCGCCCATAAAGTTCTCCATTTCCTGCAGGCTGACGAAGCCGTCTTTGTCGGAATCCATCGCCTTAAAGATGCGCTCCTGAGCAGCCTGCCACTCCTGGACCGAGAGTTTCCCATCACCGTCAGTGTCCATCAGAGCGAATATCATTTTGGTAATTATGGAACCCCTCGCGCCAGGACCCACGGCTCCACGCCGCCAGCCACCTCCGCCGAGGCCTCGGCCCATCATTCCTCGAGGATACCCCCCTGAAGAAGGCTGTAGAAGCGGAACAGGTGCTGAAGGCGGCTGGGGAATCGGAGCAG
>NZ_JBAVCF010000646.1:0-10991 GCF_049586575.1 Bradyrhizobium sp. | reverse complement strand
GGGCTGGGGGCCACAAAAATACTGTTATTGTACGGTTCTTCCGTAACGTCCCCACGCTTTCGCGGGGGAGGGATGGAAAGATGCCCCCGCCGGCTTCTAATTTCGCAACCGTGCGCCGGCATTGCTCCCGAACACGGGAATCCGGTTGACAGCCAGCACCACCGCGAAGGTGATCAGGAGCATGGCGATGCCGAGCACGGAAATGGCGGCGAGATCGCCGCTCTCATTAAGGTCGTAGATCAAGACGCTGATCACCTTGGTCTGCGAGGTGAACAGCACGATTGCCGCCGAGAGTTCGCGCATCACGCCGATGAAAATGAAGCACCAGGTGGCGATGACGCCGGTGCGCAGCAGCGGCGCGGTAATCTGGCGCAGCGATTGCAGCCGTGTCGCGCCGAGAATGCGGCTTGCTTCCTCGAGCTCCGGGTGCACGGTCGCGAACGCCGCCTGCAATTGCTGATACGCCGACGGCAGGTTGATGGTCAGAAACGCGACCAGCAGAATCCAGAGCGTGCCATAGAGCACGAAGGGCGGGCGGGTATAGCTCAGGAACAAGCCGACGCCGAGCACGATGCCGGGGACGGCGACCGGCGCGGTGGCGAGAAAGCCGAGGATGCGGTGGCCCGGGATCATCTTGCGTGTCGTGACATAGGCGATCACGAGCGCGAGCAGGGTGCCGAGCGTGGCGGTCGAGGTGCCCAGGATCACGGTGTTTTTCAAAGCGAGCTGGGTCGACGACAATTCGGTGAACACGAACACGATGTTGTGCAGCGTGAAGGTCGAAGGCGTCACCAGCGTCGTGGCGTTCGGCGAGAACGCCGCATTTAACAATGCGAAATACGGCAGGAACACCGGATTGAGCAGCACCACGAGGCAGAAGGCGAGCGCGACCCAGCGCCACTTCTTCATCTCGACCTTTCGCGGCGCGCCATATTTGCCGCCCAGCACCGAGAAGCCGCGCCGTCCCAGCAGGAATTTTTGTCCCTGCAACAAGAGAATGGTCAGGATCAGGAGCGGTATCGCGGCGGCCGCGGCGAGTTCGAGCTTGGGCGGGTACTGAAACAGGCTCCAGATCTTTGTCGTCATGACGTGGAAACCCGCGGGCAGCGCCAGGATCGCGGGCGAGCCGAACAGGGTCATGGCTTGCAGGAATGCGATCAGTGCGCCGGCGACAAGGGCGGGAAGCGCGAGCGGAATCGTGATGCGCCGGGCGGTGGTCCAGGCCTTACCCCCGAGAATGGCGGAAGCATCTTCGAGTTCGCCCGGCATGTTGTCGAGCGCGTTCGCAACCAGCACGAACACGAAGGGGAACGTGTAACAGGAAATTACGAAGATGATGCCGGTAAGCGTATAGATGTCGAACAGGTGCTGGTCGGACGCCGCTCCCGTCAGGAAACGAAACAGCTGGTTGAGCAGCCCGCTGTTCGGCGCGGCCAGCAATTCCCAGGCAATGGCGCCGAGAAACGGCGGCGTCACGAAGGAAGCGGTCACGAGCGCGCGGATGATTTGCCGGCCGGGCATGTCGGTGCGCGACACCAGCCATCCCATCGGGGCGGCGATGAGGCAGCAGATCACGGCCGAACTCGTTGCGATGATCGCGGTCGTCAGCAGCGGGTCAAGGAAATCGGGGTCGGTGAATAGCGTGACGAAATTCTGCAGCGTCAGATGACGGGCCTTGTCGGTGACGCTGTAGATCACGAGCCATGACATCGGCAGCACGATCAGGACGATCATTACGCCTGCGAACAGCCACAGGACCGGTCTGGTCCAGTCGATTTTGACTCTGGGGGTGTCGATGTTGCTGGCGATGGTCATGTTATCAAACTCGATTTCTGCTGCGTGCGCTACCTGCGAACTCCCTCCCCCTGAAAGGCGAGGGTCGGGACGGGGGTCTATTGGCGATGATGCTGGCTGGATCCCCTCCCGTCGCTTCGCGCCGACCTCCCCTTTTTAAGGGGAGGTAAGCACTTCCTCGCCACGAGGCGAGAGCTAAACCCTGAACAGTCGCGCATAACGTGTCTTGATCTCGTCGGCCATTTTCTCGACGCCGGCCGCGTCCTCCTTCATCAGCTTGATGTCGGAGAGCTTGCGGCGGCCCGGCTTCGGCGTCACCTGCGGATGGGCTGAATATTGCGCGGTAAAATCGGTGAAGAACTGCTGGGTTTCGCGGCTATGCAGCCAGGCCTGAAACAGCCGCGCGGCATTCGGATGCGGCGCGCTGGCGAAAATGGCGGTCGGACCCGAGATGGTCGGCGTCCCTTCCGACGGATAGAGCGGCTCGACCGGCTGGCCGGCCTCCTTCAGCATCACGACGTTATAGTCGTTGCCGTCCGCCATAAGCGCACGTTCGCCGAGCGCCAGCTTCTTCGGCGGATCGGTTGACGACTGAACCTGCATCACGCGCTGCTTCGAAAGCCTCTCGAGATAGTCCCAGCCGAGATCGCGAACGATCTGAAAGGTCGCGGTCATGATGGTGCCGCTGTAGGCGGGGTGTCCCTTGACCATCTTGCCGGTCCATTTCGGATCGAGCAGATCGGCGAAGCTCGTTGGCGCCTCGGCCGGTTTGACGAGATTGGTGTTGCAGGCGATCGACGACAGCCAGATCCGCGACGTCACAGACACACCGTCGGGATCGTGATAGTCGGCCGGAAAATATTTCGCGACATCCTCCGGGACGAAGGGCGCCAGCCAGCCATTCCGCTTCCACGAGAGGACATGCGAGGCGTCAGCCGTGCTGATCACGTCCGCGGCGTGGATATTGGATGAAAATTCCTGCCCGATCCGCTGGAACAGCCGCTCCGAACCGGAGCGTTCGATCTGGATTTCAACGCCGGGATATCGCGCCTCGAAAGCCTTGCCGAGTTTTTCGCCGACCGGCAGGTCCATCGCGGAATAGAGCACGACCTTGCCTTCGCGCTTGGCCGCCTCGATCAGTTGCGGCGTGATCGCAACCGCTTCCGGAGCGGCCGCCTTGAGCGGGGAAGCGAACAGCGAAAACCCGAGCGCGGCCGATCCCTTGATCACCTCGCGCCTGGATGGTCTTCGCCGCTTCATCGCGTCCTCTATCTACCGGCTCAGCGCCCGGCAGCGCTCCGGCGGCAACGTCAGCCACACCTCCGTGCCGGCAGGAATGGCGATTTGCGGCGAGGTGACCGCGCGCAGGCTGGTGCCGTCGGCGGTCTCCAGCACGTAGTCGCGGTTGGCGCCGAGAAACACCTGCCGCGTCACGGTCGCCTTCACCGTGTTCTCGGTTCCTTGCGGGATGCCGGTCGAAAACTGGATGTCGTGCTGGCGGATCGCGACCGCGGCGTCCTGATTGGCCGCAAGCTTCGCGCCCACCACGCGCAAGGTCACGCCGGAAAACGCGATGTGGTTCTCGTCGCGGGCCGTGCCCTTGAGCACATTGCTGGCGCCGATAAAGCGCGCGACGAATTCCGATTGCGGCTGATCGTAGATATCCTCGGGCGTGCCGAGCTGATCGATCTTGCCGCCGTTCATGACCGCGATGAGATCGGCCGTCGTCATCGCCTCCGACTGATCGTGGGTGACGTACACGGTCGTGTAGCGGTATTGGTCGTGCAGCCTTCGAATTTCGAAGCGCATCTCCTCGCGCAAGTTGGCATCGAGGTTGGAGAGCGGTTCGTCCAGCAGCAATGTTTCCGGCTCGACGACGAGCGCGCGGGCGAGCGCAACGCGTTGCTGCTGGCCGCCCGACAATTCGCCGGGATAACGCTCCGCCAGGATTTCGAGCTTGGTGGTCTGAAGGATGGCCTTGAGCTTCTTGGCGATGGTGTCGCGGTCGAGCTTGCGCAGCCGCAGGCCGTAGACGATGTTTTCGGCCACCGTCATATGCGGCCACAGCGCGTAGCTCTGGAAGATCATCGACATCTTGCGCTGCTCGGGCGGCAACGTGCGCGCGGCCGACGACACCAGGCGGTCGCCGACGCGGATTTCGCCGCCGCTCGGCTCGAGGAAGCCCGCGATCAGCCGCAGCGTCGTTGTCTTGCCACAGCCGGAGGGACCGAGAAGGCAGACCAGTTGCCCGTGATCGACCCGCAGGGAGACGTTATCGACGACCGTCACCGAGCCAAATCGCTTGGTGAGGTCACGCAATTCAACCGACGCCAATCCGTTCACTCCCCGTTGTTCTTGCGTATTTCGCCGTGACCAGATCGGCGCCGGCAGCGGAAACCTGCCGTGGCCGGCCGCTTATTTATCGCAAGATCAATATAAGCACGAATGCGCGCCGGCCGGAAAGACCTAGAAAGCGGCGATTTCAGGCATCACGCCGGAACGTTGTCGCCAAGCCAGCCGATCGCGGCCTCGACGCCGCCTTTGCCGTGGGGAATGCCGAGCGCCTGGAGCGCGACCTCGATGACGCCGAGCGTTCCCAGCATCATCGGCGCGTTGACATGGCCCATATGGGCGATCCGGAACGCCTGGCCGGTCAATTCGCCGATCCCGACCCCGAGCACCACGCCGCACTTCTCCTTGCAGTAGCGCTGAAGCGCGGCCGGGTTGTGGCTGTCGGCCATCAGGACGGTCGTGACCGTATTCGACCGCTCGGGAGCGTCGGCGACATTGAAGCCGAGCACCTGTCCCTCCGCCCAGACCGACACGGCGCACCGCACCGCTTCGGCCAATAGCCGGTGACGCAGGAAGACGTTTTCGAGGCCTTCCGCGTCGATCATGTCGATGGCTTGACGAAGCGCGAACAGCAAGTGAATGGGCGCGGTGCCGCCATATTTCCGGTAGTGCTCGGTGCCCTCGCGCTCGGTCCAGTCCCAATACGGCGTTCGCAGGTTCGCCCTCTTGTGAATTTCCTGGGCACGGTCGTTGGCCGCGCAAAAGCTCAGGCCGGGCGGCGTCATCAGGCCTTTCTGCGAACCGGACATCGCCACGTCGATGCCCCAGGCGTCCATCTCGAACGGCATGCAGCCGAGTGAGGCCACCGCGTCCACAAGGTAAAGTGCGGGGTGACCGGTCGACTTGATCGCCTTGCCGATCGCTTCGATGTCGTTGCAGGCGCCGGACGCGGTATCGATCTGCACCACCAGGATCGCCTTGATCTTGTGGTCCTTGTCCTGCCGCAGGCGGGCCTCGACCTCGGCCGGTCGAACCGCGCGGCGCCAGTCGCCCTTGAGCACCTCGACATCTGCGCCCATGGCGGCGGCTGCATTGCCCCAGCCCACGGCGAACCGGCCGCTTTCCAGCACCAGCACCTTGTCGCCGCGCGAGAGCACATTGCTGAGCACGGCTTCCCAGGCGCCGTGGCCGTTGGCGATGTAGATGTAGGATTTGCCCTTGGTGGCAAACAGCCGGGAGAGGTCGCGCAGCAGGCCATCCGTCAGCTGCACCATCTCCTCGGAATAGATGTCGAGCGCCGGGCGGTGCATCGCCCGCAGCACCTCGTCGGGCATGGTGGTGGGTCCGGGGATCGCCAGGAATTCCCGGCCCGCGCGAACGGCCATTATCGTGATTCCTCTAACGGGGTTGCTGGAGCAAGGGATGCAGGGGAATGGCGGGAAATTCAAGCAGGGAGGGGATGATATTAGAGTGTGGCTGTCATGCGGGCCAAAGCGTTTTCGAGCGAAGTGGAAGCCGGTTCGCGTGAAGAAAACGCGTCAAAACAAAAATTCAGAGCCCCGGTCTCGATTTAATCAAAGCCCGATGGGCTCCAGGCTATTTTGGCAGCGCATCGGCAACGGCGTGCCAGATCTGATCCTTGATCTCGGTCGCCATCGGACTTGGAATGATCTCGGCCGGCGTTGTCCGTTTTTGGCACGCCATGACCAGCCGCAGGATCCACACCTCGCCGTCGGTGTAATAGGAATCGCCACCGCCGTTTCGCCCCGCCAGCGTCACGCCGATGCCGGTCACCTGGTATTTGGCGTCGACCATCTGGGCCTGCTCGAGATCTGTGGCGAGCAGGCTCCGCTCGGCGTCGATGTCGCCGGAGATATGATGGGTGATGGCGCCGGTATAATGACTGACGCCGACGCCGCGATCGAAGGTGGCGTCGCCAAGCCAGACCGGCCGCTTTTCCTGGCCCTGATCCAGCACCTTCCAGAACCGCACATGATGGCGGCGTTCGGCGCTCGCGCCGGCCGGCTTCTCGAACGCGAAGTCTTCGCGGCGGCCGAGATAGAACAGCGGACTGACAGGCGCCTCGTGGTACGGCCGGTCTAATAGCACGCTGCCGGCAATCTCGATCGAAGATCGCAGGGTCACGGGATCGGCGGGATACCAGCCGGCCGCCCGCATCGCGCAGAGCACGTCGAGCTTGTCGCCGATCAAGCCGACATTGATGGGATCGCCGGGAATGCCCTGCGCGGTGCGCGTCACCATCGGCAGATCGGCAAGACGGCGTTGATGTTCGTAATGATTCCACAGTGCCGGCAGCGCCAGGTAAGCCAGCGCGATGTAGGCAAGTACGACGCTGAATGCGACGAGCAGAAACTGCTCCAGCCGCGAATGCGGGTGATGGGACGGCAAGATGATGACAAAGCGATTCATCACGGCGTCTCCGTTATGCGCACTGGAAATAATAGTTTGCCAGAGCTCCTTTGATTCCGAGGTTCGCATCAGGGGTTGCCGCGATACCAGGCGAACTTCGGAATCGGAGCTCCAGGCCACCCGCGTAGGTTCCCGTTATCGTCGGGTCTCGCGGCAGCCCGCGGCTTCCGCCTCTTCGACCGAGCAGAACCAGCGCGTGCCCTTGCTGATCTTCATCTCGATTCGGGCGTACCAGCGGCTGGTCGGCTTGTGATAGATGCACTCGCCGGCGCGATTGACATTACCCTTGATGGTGCAATCCGGCGAGGGCGCGACAGACCCCGAAGCCGACGCCAGCAGGATCGCACTGGCGCTCTCCGGCGGCTTGGTGGCGCCGAGGATGGTGGTCTTCTTGTTGCGAACTCGCCAATCCCAGGGCGCGATGAACGCCCCCTGCCACATGCCGGCCTTGGCTTCACGCGCGGCCTTCTCGTCGGCGTCGTAGTCATGCGAGGCCCGCGCGTAGGATAGCGCCCATCCGCTGCGTACCATCCATTTCTGGATGTCCTCGCCGTCGACGTCGCATCGCGCCATCACCCGGCCGCGGCGGTCGGCGGCCGAACCCGGATGGCAGGTCCAGGTCTTGCCGTCGGTATGCTTGATGAGTTCATCGCGCGCTGCCACGCCGCAGGTCCAGCGTTCGCCCTTGTTGTTGAGACAGAGTTGATCGACGGAGGGCGCATCTATGCCGCCAAGACGAATCCGGCTGGTTCCGATCACGACCGTGTCGCCCTCGCGGACCCTGGCCGTGCCGGTGATGTCGGCGGCCTGCGCCGCAGCGGGCAGGCACAGCATTGTCATCGCAAACAGGAACTTCAGGCGCATGTGAAAAGGCCCATGCAAAATGGAACTGGCGACAACAGATTGTGGTGCGGATTGGGTTGGGACACCAGCGGATTTCTACAACTACGCAGCGGACAATGTTCCGGTTTCGCTAGCCGTTCGCTCGCGTGAGCGCGCGTCGCGCCAGCGACAGGCCCATCAGCACAAAGGCTGAAGTGGCTTCCGGACCACCGACGAGGATACGGGTCGGCGTCTTCATCTTGTTCCACTCATAGGCCTTGAATGGCCCATGACGGCCGCCTTCGCCGAAATGGCGGACGATGCAGTGCAAGGCTGGCGTAAGGTGAGAGGCCTCCGCGCCGAGGTGGCCCATTGCGATCAGCGCCAGCGCCGCATCGAACGGATTCATCTCGTTGGCGATCAGGACATCCTGCACGTAAGCCAGCACGCGTTCCCTGATGAATTCGAACGCGCCGTCCGGGTCGATCGCCTTCCGCGCGTCCTCAGGCAGCGCCATGAAGGCCGCATGGCAGCGGCCGAAATAGGCGCAATAAAGCTCCGGCAGATAATAGATGTGCGAGCGCGGATCGGCGAAGGCGCCACTGGCCGCGAGATTCCGCTGGAACTTGACGATGCCGCGCAACAGGTCGAGCCGCTGCGGCGTTTCCAGGATCTTCCAGCGCGAAAGATTCCGAAAACTCACCTCCAGCACATCGAGATTGAGCGTCGGATCGAGGTCGTTGCCGTAGGGGCGATCGCCGTTGAGGTTATCGATCCAGGTGACGATGCCGCCGTCGTAATCGATGTTATCGTTGATCGGCACCGTGACCTTCGGCGCGTTGGCGCCGGCCTTGACCTGATAACCTTGGTAGAAGTCAGGCAAAGGCTGATCGAGCATCGCATCGGCGGAGCCGGCTTGTGTCACTGCGGAGAACGCGCAGGCCGTGGTGTCGCAGTCCGGCACGTAGAGGCCGAAGCCGAGTTTCTCCTTGATCTCGGCGAAGAAGCGCGAAAAGCGCGGATGCGGCGCCGGCGCGATCGCGGTGACGACGTCGAAGGCGCGTCCGTCCGTGCCGCGTACTCGCTCGCGGCTGGGGCCGAGGCAGAAATCCGCCATCGCGGAAATCGCGCGCTTCGCCGCTCCGGCCTCCTCAGATGAAGCCAATCCGGTCTCGAGGAAGCTCAGCAGCGACTCGATATAGAACGCGTCGTAATAGGCCGAGCGGTGGCGGATCTGTATCGGCTGCCACATCGGCTCGGCGATGCCTTTCCAGGGCGGACTGATCAGCCCGCGCGCCGGCGAGCGCGCGATGAAGACGCGCGCCAGGTTGAACAGCAGCGTCGAATTCTTGTAGCCGCGCGCGTCGAGCCCGGTGAGCGCCATCAGGAATTCACGGCCGCCCATATCGGGGTCGCCGATCAGGTTGAAGGCGGCATAGGCCGGGATGAAGCCGCATCTGCCGAACGATCGCAGCAGGTGCGCGCCGCAGGCGCGGATCACGCGCTCGATGTCGGCGAGTTTGGGCGGCGCGGTCTCCGCACCCGAGACCGGCTTCGGCCGCGGGTGATGCACCTCGATCGTATCGAGCAGGCGAGCGACCGGCTGGCCGATTGCGGCCCAGTCCGGCCGCTCGTCGTCGCGCGCACGTATCAAGGCCTCGCGCAGTGCGTTGAGCCGCGATCCGTCGTTCAGTTCGGTGAGTCCGGTCCGGCGCAGCAACGGACGCAAGGCCGCATTGCCGAGCGCGGTCCGGTAGAATTGGGAGAGATGGGCGTCGCCGCCGGCGCCATTGAGCAGCAGCGGATCGCAGACGTCGTAGAGCGACGGCCCGTCCTTTCGGGCCATCAGCGCGCGGCAGGCGGCTCCAGCGAGATCATGAAACGCCATTGAATTTTCTTTTCCCCCGCCGGCTGACCTGCGGCAAATTCACTCCCGCTGCCCGGGCCTTCCCCCAAGTATCCCAGCAATGGCACGAAAGATGCAGCAATTTCAAGGAAATGGCGGCCCCGCGGATGGACTACTATATAAAGACGGCTGCGGGATCGAGATCACGGAACCGGCGGCACCGGGAACCCTTGTTAACGGACAAATAAGGTTGCGGGCAGGTTACCCGCCGGGTTAAGAATTTGTTTGTTGCGGTGCCGCAAATTGAGCGCAATTCGACGCCAAACGGCCCCGATCACCAGCACCGCCGATCTGAAGTCCCCGCACGGCATGCGGCGGGTTCTCCTCGGGGACTTCAGATCGATAAGCGGTTCCGGGAGACCAATAAGTTGCTGATGCCCATAGAACTTCTGAAAGTGGCATCAACGAAAGCAAACGAGTATCTGGCGCGACCGAATGGCGCGCGATGGACAGCGATTTGGGATGAAACCTGTGATGAGTTTTTTTGGTCTTGGCATCTCCCGGCGCTCGCTCGCCATCGCGGCGGCGCTGGTCGGCACGGTGTCACTGGCCATTGGGGCCCACGCGGCGCTGAACAACAAGCGGTCGGTGGATGCCACCAAAGCCGTCGCCGCCGAACAGGTGGATGACGCTGCCGCCAGGCGGCCGTCCCGGCTCGCGCTCGTGATCGGCAATGGCCATTATCCCGACGCCAATGCGCCGCTGACCCAGCCGATCAATGACGCCCGCGCCCTGACCGGCGCGCTCCGACACGAAGGGTTCGATGTCGATGTCATCGAAGACGCCAGCCATGACGAAATGGTCCGCGCCATCGCCCGCCTGAAATCGAAGGTGCGCGCCGATTCCGTGGTGATGCTGTTCTTCGGCGGCTACGGCATCCAGGTCGGCCGCGAGAGCTACATGATCCCGGTCGATGCCACGATCTGGAAGGAAGCCGATGTGCGCCGCGACGGCGTCAGCGTCGAAGCCGTGCTCGATGCGGTCAAGGAATTCGGCGCCTGCGCCAAGCTCGTGGTGCTCGACGCCTCGCGCCGCAACCCCTATGAGCGCCGCTTCCGCACCTTCTCGCATGGGCTGGCGCCGATCACGGTTCCCGACAACGCGTTGATCCTGACTTCGGCTTCGCCCGGCGCGGTGGCGGACGATTCCACCGGCGCGAATTCGGTGCTGGTGGCCGAGCTGCTCAACCATATCAACGACAAGGCCGATCGGCCGCGCGCGGCGGAAACAATCTTCAACCAGACCCGCGTCGCGATCTCGCGCGCTTCCGACGGCGCCCAGGTGCCCTCGGTCTCTTCCTCGCTGATGGAAGACGTCAGCTTCAACGTCAAGGCGGGCGGCTAAGCCCTATTGCCGGTGTAGTCGTCCCTGCGAACGCAGGGACCCATAACCACCGGCTTGTGTGGTTACGGGAGGCGTCTACCCGTGGTTTTCCGGCCGATAGGCCGCAGCGTATGGGCCCCTGCGTTCGCAGGGGCGACGAGGGATATTTGGTCTCCCGCTAGACCAGCAAATCGCTGAGATCACGCCATTCGAGATTGTCGCGTTCGACAAGCTCGATCTTCCAATCGCGCTTCCACCGCTTCAACTGCTTTTCGCGGGCAATAGCTTCCTCCGGGCGGTCATAGGGTTCGACGTAGACAAGTCGATGGATGCCGTGGGCTTTCACGAACGACGATCCGTCGCCGTTGCGGTGCTGCTCCAGCCGCTTCTGCAACGAGTTGGTCACCCCGATGTAGAGGGTTCC